>HF992607.1 GCA_000436695.1 Prevotella sp. CAG:1185
GGTTACGTTCTCCATGTAGACGTTGCGTACTGTCGGGTAGAATCCGCGACGGCCAATTTCTTTCGGCTCATAGTCAAGATTGATCTTGAGCACAGCCTCGGCGCACTGGCCAACTTCAACGTTGCGCATATAGATGTTTTCAATCACGCCGCCACGGCATGAGTTAGTCTTAATTCTGAGAATACGGTCGAGGTTAGGGCTGTCCATCTTGCAGTTTTCAACAAACACGTTGTTGCATCCTCCTGAAATTTCAGAGCCTATCACCACGCCTCCGTGTCCGTCTTTCATCACGCAGTTGCGCACAATGATGTTCTTGCTCGGGCGTCCTACGTAGCGTCCCTTGCCGCCTTCGCGTCCGTCTTCGTTGCGTCCGCTCTTTATAGCGATGCAGTCGTCGCCGGTGTCGAATACACAATTCTCGATAAGAACGTTCTCACACGATTCGGGATCGCAGCCGTCTCCGTTAGGTCCGTCGTTGTGAACTGTCACGTTTCTCACTGTGATGTTCTTGCTCAGAAGCGGGTGCATAACCCAGAACGGTGAGCGAACCATTGTCACTCCTTCAATCAGTATGCCGTCACACTGGTTGAGATTGACCATCTGCGGACGTAGACCCTTGCCTGGACCGAACACTCTCTTTTCAAGAGGCACGCCGTCTTCAGCCATTTTCAGCAAGTCGGCGCGTCCGCCGGGATTCTGCTGTTTCTCTTTAACAACAACATTTCTGCTCTTAGGTGTCTTTCCGCTCATCAGCCACCATGTGTCGTCAGAGCCGTTACCGTCGATTGTTCCTTCGCCGGTAATGGCTATGTCGGTTTCTTTGTAGGCATAAATCAGCGGAGAATAGTTTATGCAGTCGAGTCCTTCCCAGCGGGTTTCAACCAGCGGATAAAGACTTCTGTCAAATTCAAAGAACAGCGTTGCGCCTTTCTCTATTACGAGATTAACGTGACTTTTCAGTCTGATTGCACCTGTCTTCCATGTGCCTTCGGGTATAACAACTCGGCCTCCTCCGGCTTTGGAGCAGGCTTCTATTGCCTTGTTGATGGCTTTTTGGTTTTTAGCCGCGCTTGCCTTTAATGATGCGCCATACTTTGTGATACTGAAAGTACGGTCGGCAAACTGAGGCGTCCTGATGCTTTTTTCGATTTGTTTGTACTGCGTTTCCCATGCTGATGCCGCCATTGCCAGCGGAAACAATAGGCATAGCAATAATGTCTGTAATTGTTTCATAAAATAAAGTTTGTTTATGTACTTGTAAAGTTAATATATGTTATTATTCTTTTGATTGTTGGTACAAATATACGTAATTAAATTTGAATATGAAAGTTTGTATCTATTATTTTGTCTTTATTTTGAATTAACTGCTGATATACAAGGATTTACGCAATAAAATGTGTATCGTTTAAGCTTTAAATATTTAACATATACGCTGTCTCAAATGTTAAATAATAGTTTTTTAAGCTAAAAAACTTGCAATTATCATTTTTATACCTTATATTTGCGACATCTTATTTATGATTTCGAAGTTTTAACGAAATCGCCAGAGGTTGGCTGCATCCTGCGTCAACCTCTTTTTATTTTTATGATAAAATGCTTGCTTTTTATAAAAAATAATGTTACTTTTGTTTTCAGTTAATCAATAATATATTATGAAAAAATATAAGTTTATTGTGCTGTTGCTGTTGGCAGCGGCAGTATTTCCTGCATGCGACAAACCTTATATTGAATATGAGGAAGAAGAAAACAAAGACAAAGTAGTTGTAGAAAGTTCTGATGACAAGTCAGATTCTGTTGATGGTGATGCTGATTATGACGATGAAGGCAGCGTAACCGATAATGGCGGCAACGACAATCAGGATAATGAAGGCAGTGGAGCCGAATTTGATATTGGCGACGTTGTTGATGTAGAAACTTTTATAAGCACGCCTATTGTGAATCAGATTTGGCTTAAAGGCTACATTGTAGGTGCTGCAACTGGGGCTAATGGAAAGAAACGTTACGATTTTGAAGCACCATACGATTATGACACGGCGATACTTCTGGCAGATACTCCTGATGAAACCGACCTTGAACATGTGGCTTCTGTGTGCCTTACTTCTTGTTCAAAGAAAATACGCGAGGCTTTAAATTTAAAAGATCATCCAGAAAACCATGGCAAGGTATTGTCAGTTTTTGGTTTTAGGGAGGTTTACTTAAATCTTCCTGGAATAAAGACGATTGACGCCTATGATTTTTCTGAATGACACATATATAAAAAAACAATTGACAACGCCTCACGGCGTTGTCAATCTCGGATAAACTTATATAATTAAAACACGATAATATAACTTCTTTTTTAAACATGCTGCAGTAAATGATTACACCGCTTATACACGCATGTTGCCGTTTTGTGGTAACGATGCGAAAGCGCAGCATTTATCAGTCAGTATCATATAAACAGATTGGCCATAACCTCTTACATCGAGAGAGCAGACCTAAACATAAGGCAGGTATTCTGACTTCGTTCCACTTTAAAGCACCTTCCCGTTTTCACAGTGGCATTTTACTTTTAAGCTATAAAGGAACTTACAGCTGCGGGACAGTCGGGGATTTTCACCCCGTTCCCTTTTTAATCGAGTTTCATCGAACCTTAATCAACCGCAAAGATACATATACTTTGCTAAAGTACAAAAGAAAATCCGTTATTTTTCAGAAATATTTGTTCGTATAAACATTTCTTCTTATATTTGCACTAAGAATGTTATTGTTTAATATAAATTAATTTTGATAAAGCCTATCGAAACACTGTTTACCTAAAAAATAATATAAGAAGAAAATAATGGAAAATATAAGTAGGTTGACTGACGAAGAGTTGGCTATTTCTTATGTGCAGGGGAACAACAGGGCTTTTGATGAGCTGTTATCAAGAAATCAGAGCAAATTGTTTTCATACATATTGTTCGTTGTTCGCGACGAGGATAAGGCCAACGACTTATTTCAGGAAACTTTTGTAAAGGTTATAACAAAACTGCATCAAGGCAGATATGTCGACAGTGGAAAATTCGGTGCATGGATTATGCGTATTGCGCATAATGTCATTATGGACTGGTATCGTGAGCAGCGTTCACGTAATCTGATTGAACCTACCGACGAGAACGATTTGTCTAATCTGAGCGGTAATGATGTTTTGGATTCAAATGTCGAGAATCGTTACGTTAACGATCAGATAATGGTTGACGTGAAGAACATGATGAACATGTTGCCGCCGACACAGCGTGAGGTTGTATTCATGCGTTTTTATCAAGATTTGTCGTTCAAGGAAATTGCTGAAATGACAGGCGTTAGTATCAATACGTCGTTGGGCAGAATGAGATATGCCATTCTTAATTTGCGTCGTATGACGAAGGAACATAATATAGTGCTGCAACTCGACTAATATAGCATTATTTGCGATTCCATTTTTTTTGCTTTATGGATGAGCATAAAATTCCCAAGTCAGATTTTTTATTATACGTGTGCTTCTAATGTTTGTGCAGCCATTGGTATGTGCCTATGTTTGCATGATAATTAGATATTAAAGGCCGGACTTGCATTTCATTATCTGTGTCCGGCCTTTAATATTTACTTTTTTATTGTACTTCAGTGATGACAATATTTATTTATTGTCATCTAAGTCTTTAGAGTTGTTTCAGTTCGTGGATTGTCGCAGCCGGGTTGTCGGATTTGAATATGTAGCTGCCGCTGACAAGTATGTCAACACCGGCTTTGACAAGTCGTGGGGCTGTCTGACCCTGCACTCCTCCGTCTACCTCAATCAAGGCTTTTGATTCACTTTCAGCTATCATTTTTCTCAGCCTTATCACTTTGTCTATGGTGTTTTCTATAAATGGCTGTCCGCCAAACCCTGGATTGACACTCATGATGAGCACCATTTCAATATCTTTTATTACATCTTCGAGCATGCATATAGGTGTTGAAGGATTCAGGGTTACACCGGCTTTCATTCCAGCTTTATGTATTTCGTGTATAGTCCTGTGCAGATGTGTACATGCCTCATAGTGTACGTTCATCATCATAGCTCCGGCTTTAGCTGTTTGTTCTATATATCTTTCGGGGCTGGTTATCATGAAATGAACGTCTAAAGGTTTTTTACATGTCTTTGCAACAGCCTCTATAACAGGGAATCCAAATGATATGTTTGGAACAAAAACACCATCCATGACATCAAGGTGAAGCCAGTCGGCCTCACTGTTGTTAATCATGTCAATGTCTTTTTGAAGATTTAGAAAATCAGCAGAGAGAAGTGAGGGTGAAATAAGTGTCGCCATAAGTAATCTTTTTTTAATTCAAACAATATGCTTCGTTTTTTCCGTTAAGTTTTATTGTACGGTACGTGTAAGCTATCTGCTTGATGATGTTAAGCGTGTGCTTAGACGGCTTATTTTCTTCATTTGTAAAATACTTCATAGGCAAAATATTTTTAGTTTCTATTATTGTAACGCTAGTGAAGCGTTTTTATTACTCTAATGCAGCCTTTTTTTCTTATTTTTCTTTTTATTGGTCTTTTTGTCATTGTCATGAACGTATTTTAGTTAATTTTTATTGTTCTTGCTGATAATTATTTTTGTTTTTGTGCCGTTTTTGTTCTTTTGTCTATTTCGTGCTGCTGAACGGCTATATGAAGTGGTGTAAATGTATCTTGAAGTATTGTGTTAAAACAATAACTTTTTTAATAAAAATACGCCAAAAAGTTTGTAACTTGACATATTATATATATCTTTGCAAAAACAAAATCTATCAAGCGCTGTATTATTTCATAGGTTTATTCACTACTTGTACGTAGGGTATAAGGAGTTCAGTGGCATTATATTGAAAACAATATTTGCATAGTTGTGGCTTTATTCCATGTTCTGAATATAGTTAGTTACGAAGCTGTGTGAAGAAGATTTATACATTTTTTGCGGCCTGCCGGTAAACGGCAGGCCTTTTTATTTGCGTGTATGTTATCGTGCGCTTTGCTTACAACTTTAAAATTTAACTTGTGATATGTCGTAAATCAGTAAAATCTTTGTACCTTTGTTAAAAATCTTTGTCGCGTTATTTCAGTGATTCAGATTGTGATGTGATTCAAGGCGTTAATGAGCCGAAATGGAGATATAACTATGATAATTAAAGTGTGCGGCATGCGTGAGCCTGAAAATATACGCGCAGTGAAAGCTCTTGGTGTAGATATGATTGGACTGGTGTTTAGCAGACGTAGTCCAAGATATGTAGCTTCGGTTCCGTCGTGTGCAGGATTGTTGCCTGATTATGCATGTATTGATGGTGATGTTATGTCCGAAGGCAGTCCTGTATCTCGCGTCGGCGTGTTTGGGAGTGATATGCCGCAAAATATTATCACGGCAGCATATAATTATAAACTTGATTATATCCAGTTGCATGGAAAAGATGATGAGATTATGATAGACAATCTTCGTCATACTCTTCGTGATGATATATGTCCTGGTATAAAATTTATAAAGGCCATAGGTATATCAACAAGTAAAGACTTTGAATTATGCCATAGATATAAAGGTTTAGCAGACATGTTTTTGTTTTACGGCATAGATGATGTTAACAGACGTAGTGATGTCAGATTTGACTGGACTTTGCTTGACTGTTATGATATGGATATTCCTTTTATTTTAGGTGGAGGCATAGGACCTGATGATGCCGTGGAGGTGTTGTCAATAAAGCATCCGATGATGGCAGGCGTAAACTTGAACAGAGAGTTTGAAAGTGATATTGCCGTTAAGGATACTGCGTTGCTTGGTAAGTTTATATCCGTTGTCAGAAACGGATAGCTTTCATTTTTTATTAGTTTAGTGTCTGTCTGAATTTCATTAACATTATTTTAATTAGGCAGAATGCCATTTTATGGATAGGGAAATGAAGATGTAATATTGGATACATCTTTTATAAATAAACGTAAATTATATGACTTTAAAAGATTATTTGAATGAAAATGACCTGTTTGCGGCTGATGCAGGTGCGAGTATAGTCGAAGTGCGTGAAGGATACTCGCGGGCTGTGATGAAGGTTGTGAAAGGACATCTTAATGCCGGTGGCGTTTGTCAGGGTGGGGCACTTTTTACTCTTGCAGATTTGGCTTTGGCGGCTGTTATGAATAGTCGCGGAAAACTTACTCTCAGTTTGGAAAGCAATATCACTTTTCTGCATAGTGCAGTTGAAGGTGACGTATTGACAGCAGAAGCCACCGAGACTTTTAATCATCATAAAATTCCTTATTATGAAGTCAAAATTCATAACCAGGAACAGCAGCTTATCTGCACATTTACGGCAATGGCTTACCGTAAGAAAAATGATTTTCCGTTTGAAAGTTTGATGTGATTGGGCTGTAAAGATTGATATGCCATGTGTTTATGGTATATCAATCTTCAGACAGGTCTGCCACCATTTTTCTATACATGGCATACATGTGTGTTCTGGATATGTAGCCTAACAGATGATTTTCCTTGTCAAGTACAGGCAGCATGGACGAGTCTGTCTGGTCGAATTTCTTCATCACAACCTCCATCGTGTTGTTTACAGTGAGGGTTGCTTCTGGTTGCGACATTAGCTGCTTAACCTTGAAATGGTGATAAAGTTCTGTCCTGAACACTATGTGGCGCAGCTTTGTGATATCAATTTCACCAAGCAGGTTGCCGGCGTCATCGAGTACAGGCAATATATTATTATGACTCTTGCTTATTGAATGAACGAGCGATGCTAGGTCAAGTTCGGGAGATACAGCCGTATAATTTTTGTCGATCACGCTGTCAAGACTCATAAGCGTAAGCACTGCGCGGTCAGTATGGTGGGTTATGAGTTTTCCCTGTCGGGCAAGTCGCATGCCATAAATGCTGTGGGGCTCAAATATTATTATTGTTAGGTAAGCACAGATGCTGACAATCATAAGCGGAATGAACATCTGGTAGCCTCCGGTAATTTCTGCGATGAGGAATATACCTGTAAGCGGTGCATGCATGACACCTGCCATTACGGCAGACATGCCGAGAAGTGCAAAGTTCTTCTCAGGCAGATATATGCCAATCTCATATATATTCCATATCCTCGCAAAGAAAAAGCCTGCAAATGCACCGATAAACAATGAAGGTGCGAATGTTCCACCGCATCCGCCTCCACCGTTGGTTGCCGATGTGGCAAACACTTTTGTAAGAAGAACCATTCCTATGTACGGCAGGAGCATCTCGCTATTGCCATAGAAAGGCGAATTGTGCAAGATTGTTTCCCATTCTGCCTCTGTTTTTCCGTTAAGAAGAATATTTATGCTGCCATATCCTTCTCCGTAGAGTGAAGGAAACAGGAATATCAGCGGACTTAAAATCAGCGCGCCGAGCAACAGCTTCAGCATTGGACGGTTCTTTATTTTGCCGAACATTGATTCGCATGCAGTCATTGTGCGTATGAAATAAAGGCTTACAAAACCTCCGAAAATTCCAAGTAGTATGTTTGCCGGTACGCGTTCAACGGGCCATGCATTGTCGAGATGGAAGAAAAAAAGCGGATCACTGCCTGTGAATATGTATGTAAAGCATGTGGCTGTCACGCTTGAAATCAATATTGGCAACAGCGATGCCATTGTAAGGTCAATCATCAGGACCTCTAGCGTAAACACAAGTCCTGCTATTGGGGCTTTAAATATTCCTGCTATCGCTGCAGCAGCTCCGCATCCCACGAGCAGCATCAGTGTCTTGTTGTCCATTTTGAACAGCTTGCCCAGGTTGCTGCCTATGGCCGAGCCGGTGAGTACGATAGGGGCCTCGGCTCCAACGCTTCCGCCAAAGCCGATGGTTATTGCTGATGCTATGACCGAGCTCCAGCAGTTGTGACCTTTAAGGCGACTGCGTTTGCTGCTTATGGCATAAAGTATTCGTGTGATACCATGACTTATTTCGTCTTTGACAATATAGCGGACAAATAGCGAAGTCAGATATATACCGATGACAGGATATACAAGGTACATCCAGTTGAATGTGTTCGTATCGAATTTTGATGTCAGCAGAAGTTCTATTTCTTCAATAAGCCAATGCAGGATAAATGCTGCAATTGCTGCAAACAGTCCTACGAGAAAACTTAGTATCAGCGTGAATTGACGGTCTGTGATATATTGTTTACGCCACAATATTATACGTTCCAACAATGTCTGTTCGTTTGATGTTTCTTCTGCTATTTCGTTAATCTGACTCACGGCGTATATTTCTTAAGTCGAATGGTTAAGTAAATTATTTTCTTATTATATTTATTTCTCCGTTGTTTTTTATTTTTATAATGCTCGACGGTGTATGCGGCTTATGTTCTTGTCTGCGGCTGAAGCATACATAGTCTACGGCATTCAGCAGTTCTTCAGAGATGTCACAATAGTTCTCTGCAGCAGGCTGGCCGCTGATGTTTGCGCTTGTAGAAACTATAGGCTTCTGAAATCTGTAGCAAAGCTCTTTTGAGAACTCTTCGTTTGTTATGCGTATGGCAATGCTTCCATCCTCAGCAATGAGATTTGGCGCCAGGTTTACGGCATTGTCAAAGATGACAGTTGTAGGCTTTGTGGCAAGTTCCATGACGCTCCACGCCACTTCCGGCGCATTGCGTACATAGCGTTGCAGTCTTGTATCTGAGTCGACAAGACAAATCAGAGCTTTTGAGTCGTCACGTTTTTTTATCTTGTAGACCTTGGCTACGGCTTCCTCGTTGGTGGCGTCACATCCAATGCCCCACACTGTGTCTGTGGGATAAAGAATAACACCGCCGTTTTTCATTACTTCAACTGCTTTTTTTATATCATCCTGTCTGTTCATCGTTATTGTTAATTTTATTTCAGTTTTATCTGTTTCGGGTTGTGTGTCAACCGTTCTTTATCGCCTTGCGATATATTTACGAATTGCAAATATACATAAAAATACGATATGCCTAAAATTTTATGTGCTTTTTTATTTTTCGCAATATTTATTTATTATGATTTATCTATGAACTATAGATTTGTAACTTTTGTTTTATTGTCTGATAAACGGGTTACAATAAATAATGACTTATCGATACAAAATAGTTCTATTTTTAGTCATCGCTTGTTTTTTCATCATCGGTATAGGTTTGATGCATAAATCAATAGTTTAGTTTTGGTATGTGGTTATATACATTTATTAATATGGCTTATGCCGGCATGTTAACATTCAGACAGCCCGCGTGACTTGTATGTCAGCGGGCTGTCTGAATGTAATTATTAAACTTAATTCATTAAGTTATGTCTGCATTTACTCTTGGATGTCCCATCCGATGGCACTTGCTCCGAGAACTGCGGCAGACGAGCCGTCGAGGCCGCTGATAAGGAACTGGGCCTTACCTTTAAATATGTGGAATACATGTTCATCGTAGCTCTTCTTTATCGGATCCATAATAAGATCGCCGGCTTTGGTCAGACCGCCGAAGAATATGAATGCTTCAGGTGATGCAAAAGCGGCAAAATCAGCACATGCCTCACCGAGCATCTCGCCAGTGAAGTCATAGACGCGTTTTGCCAGATCGTCGCCCTTGTTTGCGGCTACAGATACATCGAATGATGTGATGTCTTCGGGTTTCATGTCGCGAAGCATAGAAGGCTCGTTTGACGTAGACAGAAGCTCGCGTGCGGTTCGTGCCACTCCCGTTGCCGAGCAGTAAGCCTCAAGGCATCCTGTGCGTCCGCATCCGCAGGTGCGTCCGTTCTCTCGTCTCATGATGACATGTCCCAGCTCGCCGGCAAATCCGTCGCAGCCATATACAAGCTGTCCGTTGATAACAATGCCTGAGCCGACACCTGTTCCAAGTGTGAGCATGATGAAGTTTTTCATTCCGCGTGCCACACCATAAGTCATTTCGCCTATGGCAGCAGCATTTGCGTCGTTAGTTATAGCAACCGGTATTCCAAGTTTTTGGCTGAACAAATCAGCCAATGGTACTATGCAATCATGTCCCCATACAATGTTAGGCGCATATTCGATTGTGCCTTTATAGTAATTGGCGTTTGGTGCTCCAATTCCCATGGCTTTAATCTTGTCTATGCCTCCGACTTGGTCGATGATAATCTGCAAAGCTTCGATAGAAGCATTTACATAGTCGTCAACCTTATTGTATGATTGGGTCTTTATTGCAGTTGTGGCCTTGATGTCACCTCTGCTGTCAACAATACCAAAAACAGAGTTAGTGCCACCTAAATCGAGGCCGATAACGTATGGCTTTAATGGTTGTGATATCATGATATTTTATTTTAAATATTAATTCTAGCATTGCAAAGTTATCAAAATTATTATACGTAACAAAGTTTTGTTAATAAAATTTGTTCCTTTCGCAAAAAATTAGCAATTTTGCACTCGTTATGCCGTTTCAATTTCATCTTGACATACTTGATTGGATTTTCAAGGGTATACTTATAGGTATTGTCGCGTCAGCGCCAATGGGGCCCGTCGGTGTTCTTTGTATTCAGCGCACGCTGAATAAAGGGCGTTGGTATGGATTTGTAACAGGTGTCGGAGCCACAGTCAGTGATTTTATATATGCGCTGATAACCGGCTTTGGCATGAGTTTCATTGTTGACATAATTAACAATACTCAGAACCGTTTTATGTTTCAGATACTCGGCAGTTTAATGCTGATGGCTTTTGGCATATATTGTTTCCGGTCTGACCCCACTAAGAAAATTCATGTAAGCGGAAGCAAGAAAGGCTCGCTTATCCATAATGGAATAACAGCATTTCTTGTAACTTTTTCCAACCCGCTGATTATATTTCTGTTTATGGCCACTTTTGCCCAGTTTGCATTTGTCCTGCCGAAACATCCGTTCCATATGTGCGTAGGCTATCTCAGCATTATATGTGGTGCATTGCTCTGGTGGTTCGGTCTTACATGGCTTATTGACAAAGTGCGCAACAAGTTTGACAACAGCAGCATTGTTATAATCAACAAGATTATAGGCAGTGTTGTCATTATCTTCTCATTACTGGTGCTTATCGGCACCGTGTTTAATCTCTACACGTTTCATTACTAACTGGTTTCAGGCTGTGCATTGATTACATGTGCGGCCGTTTACCGTTGATAATTATTTTTGCTTTAAACATGTTTATATCACAAGAGTTAAGAAAAAAGAATATAGCCGAATATCTGCTTTATATGTGGCAGATTGAAGACCTCATCAGGGCTTATGGATGCAGTCTGAGCGCCATACGCCATGACTATATAGACAAATTCAACTATGATGATGAACAGAAGGAAGAAATGACCGACTGGTACGGAAACCTCGTTACGATGATGAATCAGGAGGGATGCAGGGAGAAAGGTCATTTGCAGATAAACAAGATAGTGATGCAGCAGCTTATTGAGCTTAACGCACAGTTGCTGCAAAGCACAAGGTTTCCGTTTTATACAAGCGAATATTATAAGGTGCTGCCTTTTATTGTCGAACTGCGCAAGCGTGGTGCCGACAAAGCCGAGAGCGAGGTTGAAACCTGTTTCAATGCTCTTTACGGCGTGATGATGCTCCGTCTTCAGAAAAAGAAGATAAGTCCTGACACTGAGCATGCTATTAAGGAGATTACGACATTTATCGGAATGCTGTCGGACTATTATATTAAAGACAAAAACGAGCCTCTTGAGTTTGACTGATTTGCCATTTATATTTTTAATAAAGATATTTTTTACACTATGAATATATTGATTACAGGTTGCAACGGACAATTGGGCAACGAGATGCAATTGCTTGAGGAGAAATATCCTCAGCATTGTTTTTTCAATACAGATGTTAAAGAGCTTGACATAACCAATCAGCTCGCAGTGGCTGACTATATTAACCGCAATGCCATCGACGGAATAGTTAACTGTGCGGCGTATACTGATGTCAACAAGGCTGAATCGAATCAGAAACTTTGTACGGCGCTCAACACGGAAGCTCCGGTTTATCTTGCCATCGAGATAGAGAAACGCGGGGGATGGCTCATCCAGGTGTCAACCGACTATGTGTTCAACGGAAAGAGATTTGTTCCTTATACCGAGAATGATACTCCTTGTCCTGACAGTGTTTACGGAAGCACGAAACTTGCCGGTGAACTTGGCGTGAGCAAGTTTTGCAAGCATACAATGATAATACGCACTGCATGGCTTTATTCAACTTTCGGCAATAATTTCGTAAAGACAATGATACGTCTCGGACGCGAGAAACAGGAACTTGGCGTCGTGTTCGACCAGATAGGAACTCCAACCTATGCCCGCGACCTTGCTGTGGCTATTATGGCGGCTATTGAGCAGGGAGTAAAGCCCGGCGTATATAATTTCTCTAACGAAGGAGTGTGCAGCTGGTACGATTTTACCAAGGCAATTCATCGTCTTGCCGGTATCAGCACTTGTAAGGTTAAGCCGCTGCATACGAGCGAATATCCAACTCCTGCAGTACGTCCGCCGTACAGCGTGCTTGACAAGACAAAGATAAAGAATGAGTATGGAATTGAGATTCCTTATTGGGAAGACAGCCTTGCCGAGTGCGTTAAAAAGTTGATGGAAAACAACTGATAGAGATTCAACGTATATTTTTATGACACGATGTCTGGCTTAAGTTGAGGCAACAGACTGTCTGACGTTATTTACATAACGGCTTGTGGGCAGTCTGAAATTTGCTTCATGCTTATTTTCTGATTACAAGATTAAAATATTTATGAACAAAGAGATTGAAAGAAGAAGAACATTTGCCATAATTTCGCACCCTGATGCCGGTAAGACAACTCTTACCGAGAAGTTTCTGCTTTTCGGAGGACAGATTCAGGTTGCAGGAGCCGTAAAGAACAACAAGATACGCAAGACTGCAACTTCTGACTGGATGGACATCGAGAAACAGCGCGGTATCTCGGTTTCAACTTCTGTTATGGAGTTTGACTATGAAGGCTATAAAGTGAACATACTCGACACTCCCGGTCACCAGGATTTTGCCGAAGATACTTACCGTACACTTACGGCTGTTGATTCGGCTATCATTGTAGTTGACGGAGCCAAGGGTGTTGAGGCTCAGACACGTAAACTCATGAATGTGTGCCGTATGCGCAACACGCCTGTCATTATATTCATCAACAAGATGGACCGCGAAGGACGCGATCCGTTTGACCTTCTTGATGAGCTTGAGCAAGAACTCGAGATACACGTAAGACCTTTGTCATGGCCTATCAACCAGGGTGCAAAGTTTAAGGGTGTGTATAATATATATGAGGAGAAACTCGATTTGTTTACGCCCGACAAGCAGCGCGTTACAGAGAAGGTTGAAGTTGACATAAACAGTGAGGAGCTGGAAAAGCATATCGGCGATGATGATGCCAAGAAACTTCGTGAAGACCTTGAACTCGTTGAAGGCGTTTATCCTGAATTTAATGTTGACGACTACCGCAATGCCGAGGTTGCTCCGGTGTTCTTCGGTAGTGCACTTAACAACTTCGGTGTGCAGGAGTTGCTCAATTGCTTTGTCAAGATAGCTCCGAGCCCGCGTCCGGTAAAGGCCGAAGAACGTATGGTTTCGCCTGAGGAGCCTAAGTTTACCGGGTTTATCTTTAAGATAACCGCAAACATCGATCCCAATCACCGTTCATGTATTGCATTCTGTAAGGTGTGCAGCGGAAAGTTTGAGCGCAACCATCCTTACCTTCATGTCCGTCAGGGCAAGACTGTAAGATTCTCTTCGCCGACACAGTTTATGGCTCAGCGCAAGAGCACCATTGACGAGGCATATCCTGGCGATATTGTCGGTTTGCCGGACAATGGTATCTTTAAGATTGGTGATACGCTCACTGATGGTGAGATATTACATTTCCGTGGTTTGCCTTCATTCTCTCCTGAGATGTTCAAGTATATCGAGAACGACGACCCTATGAAGAGCAAGCAGCTCAGCAAGGGTATCGACCAGCTTATGGACGAAGGCGTGGCACAGATGTTTGTCAATCAGTTTAACGGCCGCAAGATCATCGGTACAGTAGGTCAGCTGCAGTTTGAGGTTATCCAGTATCGTCTGCAGAACGAGTATAACGCAAAATGCCGCTGGGAACCGGTTCACCTTTACAAGGCATGCTGGATTGACTCTGACGATCCTGAAGAGCTTGAGGCCTTTAAGAAGCGTAAATATCAGTATATGGCTAAAGATAAAGACGGGCGTGATGTCTTCCTTGCCGATTCAGGTTATGTGTTGCAGATGGCCCAACAGGACTTTAAGCATATACGATTCCATTTTACAAGCGAGTTTTAATTAGTATGTATGGCGTGAGGCTATTGCAGACAGTTCTTGCTTGCAATCATTTCACGCCATATACTTTTGTATTTTTATATCATGCGATTTCATTTTTTGCATTCCAAAAAACGTTCCTCTATCGAAAAACTTGCAGCTAAAGCCGGAGTGGTCTTTGGCGACGACAATTCTTTTGCTTCATGTTTTTGGTCGTCAGCCGAACCTTATCTGATAAAGATTGGTTCTAATTGTCAGATTACGGCCGACGTTAAGATTTTCACCCATGGAGGCAGTAAGGTGGCGCGCACGGTATATCCCAAGTTTGACTGTTTCGGAAAAGTTGAGATAGGCAATAACGTGTATATCGGCAACAATTCTTTGATTATGCCCGGCGTTACGATTGGCAACGATGTTCTTGTTGCTGCTGGAAGTGTTGTCTGCCAGTCAGTTCCTTCTGGTGTCGTAGTTGGAGGAAATCCGGCACATGTTATATGTACCGTAAAAGAATATATCGAGAGGAACAAGCCATACAATCTTGACACTAAGGGCCTTTCGCGAAGGGAGAAAAAGAGGATACTTATAGCAACTGACGAGAGCAAGTTTATAAAGAAAAAAATGATGAAGACCGACAACATTTGAGGCGTTGGTTCTGAATGAGTCTGAAAATTGAAACATTTTCAGGCCTTATTGTTTTATATTGTAAATTTATATTCTTGCTAAACGGTATTTGTTAACGAAATGTTTATGTATTATTTTTAAACTGTTAGTGGCCGAGTTACGCATCGTAACTCGGCCACTTTTTATGCAAAAGTGGCTGAGTTTTTATGGATAAGTCATAGGATTATTTTGAATAAAACGTTGAATTGTTTTTGCATAATCGCAGATGCTGTGGTGATGTAATGTTATGGTGGTTTGGATAAATGTTTTGTCTGTTGGCGGCAGACGGCAGAAAACATGATGCCATAACAAAAACAAAATGTCACGCAAATGCATTGTTGTTCATTTGCATGACATTTTAGTGTTTGGAAAAATATCACGTTATTGACTCTTTACGTTCAAGATGTTAAACGTGATTGCGGCATATCAAGCATGTTTCTTTAAATAAAACTTTATTCTTATGCCGTTCTTGCAGGTGTATGGCTCCATAGGGATTTCCACCTGTTTTCTTATTGTTATGATTTAAGCACAGCTGCTTTATCCCAATTTGTAGCTTTCAATGTTTCTGAATCCGTTAAGGAAAGTCTTGGCGTCCATGCGTTTCTTTCCGCTGAGCTGTATCTCGTCGAGCTGTAGCCATGCGTTACTTGTAGCAATAAGCAGTTTTCCACTGTAAATCATGATGGTTCCTGCTTCTTTGCCGTTGCACGAAATCATTGTCTTAGTTGACTTGAATACTTTCAGTACGGTGCTTTTTCCGTTTGGATCAATCATGTTTGTCCATGCTCCGGGATAAGGCGCAAGTCCTCTTATAAAGTCATAGATTCTGTTGGCAGTCTGGTTCCAGTCTATAACGCATGTCTCCTTGAATATCTTTGGCGCGTTGTGCATTTCGTCTCCAGCCTTGATCAGTTCATCCTGTGGCATGGAGTCAACATGACCATTGCCTTCAATAATTTTGTCAATGGTCTTTATTGCTATGCCGGCACCGAGATGCATCAGTCCGTTGTAGACATCCTCAACGTTGTAGCCGTCTTTAATTTCAAAAGGCTCCTGCATTATTATTCTGCCGGTGTCTATGTCGTGATCGAGGAAGAATGTTGTTACGCCGGTCTGTTTCTCGCCGTTGATGACTGCCCAGTTTATTGGCGCAGCCCCGCGATACTGGGGCAGGAGAGCGGCATGAACGTTAAAGGTTCCATATTTAGGCATGCTCCATACAATTTCGGGCAGCATGCGGAATGCCACTACCACTTGCAGGTCAGCATTGTATTGCTTCAGTTCCTCTACAAATTGCGGGTCTTTCATCTTTTCTGGCTGCAGAACCGGC
The DNA here is from genome assembly GCA_000436695.1 of Prevotella sp. CAG:1185. Taxonomy (GTDB): domain Bacteria; phylum Bacteroidota; class Bacteroidia; order Bacteroidales; family Bacteroidaceae; genus Prevotella. Next base: position 16,251 of record HF992607.1, read on the forward strand.
AGTCCTTTCGACAGAGCGTACTGCTTAACGGCCGGTGCCTGTAGCGTGTCCTGGTGTCTTCCCACAGGTTTGTCAGGCTGTGTTACTACGGCCACTACGTTGTAGCCGCCTTCAACAAGGGCGCGAAGTGTTTCAACAGCAAACTCCGGCGTTCCCATAAATATTATCCTTAAATCTTTCTTTTCCATCTTTTTTACCTTATTATACCTAATTTGTTGCTGATTAATAATTAAAATTTTATCTATTTCTTTTATTGATGTCGTGTTATATTCTTTTACATACTGCCATGTTATGTCTTTTTATTTCAGGCAAACATGGCAGTATGTGCGCTATTCTACAGTGACTGACTTTGCAAGATTTCTAGGCTGGTCAACATTAAGACCTTTTTCTACAGCTACGTGATATGCTATGAGCTGCAGCGGAATTACAGATAGCAGCGGTGCGAGCGGAGCCAGCGTGGGCGGAACCTCAATGGTGGCCTCGGCTATCTTCTTCACGGCTTCATCGCCTTCGGTTACTACTGCGAGTATGCGGCCGTTTCTTGCCTTCACTTCTTCTATGTTGCTTATAATCTTCTTATACAGCTGATGGTGGGTTGCTACAAACAGCACCGGCATATTCTCGTCGATAAGTGCTATCGGTCCGTGCTTCATCTCGGCTGCGGGATAGCCTTCGGCGTGTATGTAGCTTATCTCTTTTAATTTCAAGGCACCTTCGAGAGCTACGGGATAATTGAATCCGCGGCCCATATACAATGCGTTTTCGGCATAAGTCAGCGAGCGTGCAATGTCTTTTATCTCGTCATTTTTAGCCAGTACGCTCTTTATCTTTTCAGGAATGTTGCCGAGTTCTTCTATCGTTTTTTCATACTCTTCCTGAGATATTGTGCCGCGTTCGTGACCGAGAGCCAGGGCAAAGAGTGTAAGAACTGTTACCTGACCGGTGAAAGCCTTTGTTGATGCCACGCCAATCTCGGGGCCTACGTGTATGTATATGCCTGTGTCTGATGCGCGGGCTATGCTTGAGCCTACCACGTTGACAATGCCGAAACACATGGCATTGTTCTCTTTGGCAAGCTGAAAGGCTGCAAGTGTGTCGGCTGTTTCGCCACTTTGAGATATGGCTATAACCACGTCGTCGGGCAGTATTACTGGGTTGCGGTAGCGGAATTCAGATGCATATTCAACCTCCACAGGCACGTTGGCCCACTGTTCTATGAGCTGTTTGCCTATCAGTCCGGCATGCCATGATGTTCCGCATGCCACAATGATAAACCGCTGAGCCTTTAAAAGCCGCTCACGGTGAAGGTTCATCGTGCTGAGTACTATTCTTTTCTCGTTGAGCAGCAGGCGGCCCCTCATGCAGTCGGCAATGCATCTTGGCTGGTCATAAATCTCTTTCAGCATGAAATGCTCAAAGCCCCCTTTCTCGAGCGACTCAAGACTGATGTTCACTTCCTTTACTTCAGGAGTGATATCTTCATAATTAAGGTTGTTGATTTCTATTTTCTTTCCAATCTTAAGCAGTGCCACCTCGTTGTCGTTAAGATAGACCATCTGCTTGGTGTATTGAACTATAGGCAGGGCATCTGATGCTATAAAGAACTCTTTATGGTCGGCTCCGATGCCTATTACGAGCGGACTGCTCTTTCGTGCTACGACAATCTTGTCGGGATGGTCTTTGTCTATAACGGCTATGGCATAAGCTCCGACAACCATGCGCAGAGCCATAATCGTGGCATTCTCCAGGCTTTTGTCGTATTTCTTTTGCATATATTCAATGAGCTGCACAAGCACTTCTGTGTCTGTTGAGCTTTTGAATGTATATCCTTCTTTTGCAAGCAGTGCTTTCAGACTGCTGTAATTTTCAATAATTCCGTTGTGTACAAGTGCAAGGCGACCGCTTTGCGACACGTGTGGGTGTGCATTTACGGCAGAAGGTTCACCATGAGTGGCCCATCTTGTGTGTGCTATGCCTATTTTTCCGGTAGTGTCTCTTTGCGAGGCTATGGCTTCAAGGTTGCTCACTTTGCCTTTTTCCTTATAAACGTTCATCGCGCCTTCATCGTTGATGAGCGCAACTCCGGCAGAGTCGTATCCGCGATATTCAAGCCTTTTAAGTCCTTGAATAAGAACGGGATATGCGTCCCTGAAACCGATATATCCAACTATTCCACACATTGTATTTCTTGTTTGTTTCTTATAAAAAACTCACCGCATCTTAACCGTTTTGGTTGATATGTGGCTGTTATATATTTGCAAAGATAATAATTTTAGTCAATAATCAATATTTTGCCATGCCATTTTATAATTTATTTTTGTGTTTTGTGGGTTGATTGTTACAGTTCTTCAACTGATAGTTTGCGTTGTCTGTTACTATTGGCCGTATATAAGGATAAGGTTTTGAAATATGCTTAGTCCAGGCGTTTATGCATTAATTTTTCAGTGCTGTATACATTATTTTATGTCTTGATTAAGGAGCGATGGTTGGCATTTACAAAAAATTCCGCCATTGTCTTGCCGCTTGGTTTAAGACAATGGCGGAATAATTTTAACAGACTTGTTTTAACTTTGATATTTATATTTTAGAGAGAGTGTTAATGTCTATTTCAGTTCATTGATGGCTTCATTCAGCAGGGCTTTGAGATAATTGTCTTTGCAGTGCTTCTGTATTTCCTTCATGCTGTCTATGCATACCGTCTTTTCACTTTCGGAAAGCAGATTGCCCGACGACTTGCAAAGCTCCAATATCTTGTTTACAATGCCCGTGCAGATGGTGAGCTTGTTTGCCCCGCCTTCATCCTGAATGGCATTATATGCAACCCTTAGATTTCCGAATCTTCTCAGAAAGTCCATGTTTGTTTTTATTGGGCTATCGCCTGTGCGGATTATTACATCTTGATTATTTGTATATACATTGTTGTCTGATGACAATGGTTCTATTTGATGTGTTATAATCTGTCCGTTTTTATTATTAATGGTGATTATTTCGCCGTTGCTTTTCATAATTGTTCTCGTGAAGGTCGAATTCACTTTCTTTGGGTCTTTTCCGTATACTTTATATATTATTCCCCATACTTTGTCTTCTTTAACTTTTTCTTTCCATACTATGGCATAGACATATCTGTAAAGACTGTCATTGCTGTCACGAAACAACATAATCTCATAGTTACGGTCAATGTGTGTTCCTAACGCAATGGTCTTGTCAAGATCTCGGCCATAGCCTATTCTTAATAGTTCTTCATTGCTTATTCCGCTTGATCTTTTTGCCAAATTATAAGCATTTGACGCATCTTTGTCGAATGCTTCGTATATTCTGTTTAAGGCTTTTGATTTGTTTGCCGGAAGCTCAAAGGTATATGTATAACAGAAAGATTTGTCTGTTGGGCTGTTCTGTTCCATTGTAACTTCTTTCTTTATGTATTCTTCATAATTCTTATTGTTTACAAAGTCATCAATGGCATTGTTTATGTTCTTTTGTGCATGTATGCCAAGCGACATTAATATGCATGTTGCTGTTGTGGCAAGATATTTAAATGTTTTCATAATGTTATGTTTTTTAATAATATTCGTTTTCTTCTTCAATCTCGTAGTCAATACCTTCTTCAAGGGTTGCCATTATCAGGTCTATATTCAGATCCTGTTTGTTGCATTGTTCGTAAATCTCTTGAAGTTTGCTGTTTTGTTCGTTGTATATCTGTTGCAGCTTTTCTTCAGCCATCTGGTTGGCTATTTCATCGATAGAGTCTTGTTTCGCATCTGCCAGATATATCTTCGGCGGCATTACGTTGTATACTCTTCTTCTTATTATTTTAGCCTTATTGCGTGCAGGTCTGCTTGTTTCTTTGTTTACAGAGTCGATGGCCAGTGTATCTTTTTGCGCGGTCTCTATGGCGTCTGCTGTTGAGGGCTTAATAACATTGGCTGTCTTTTGCACGGGCATAATGTCGTTGTTGCCTGGTGTGGCAATTATTATGAGTGCTGCAATGGCGGCTGCGGCAGCCATTGCAAAGGCAATAATCTTTGCCTTCTGGCTATTCCTTGTTTTATGTTTCCCGGTTTCCTGTTGTATCGGCATTCCGTCATCAAACCAGGCAAACATATCCTTGTATGCTTTCCATTCGTCTTCTACGTCATGCGTGCGGAAATATTCGGCAATGCGGCTTTCTTCTTCAACCGTAGTCTGGCCGTCCATGAAACGCTTTATGAGTTGTTCTATATTTTTGTCCATTGTGTTATGTCATTTTCTTTTTTGAAATTCTTTCAGTATTTTAATTCTTGCTCTTGAGAGTAGTGTTGCCACTGATGTCTTTTCAATGCCGAGCAGTTTGGCTATTTCTTCGTTAGTCTTTTGCTCAACCTGTCTCAGTTTTAATATCTGGTATTCTTTTGAAGGCAGCCCGGCTATACGGTCGAGAAGCCATTTGCGGTTCTCTTCTGTTTCAACAAAGATATCAGGAGTTGGAACTTTGTTGTCGATGATATTGTTGTGTCCGTCAATAGACTGTGCAGGGTGGCGACGGTGTATGTCTATAGCCTTGTTGTGGGCAATGCGTACAGCCAGCTTTTCAGCATCTGCCTTACTGCAAATATCTTCGTGCAGAGTCCAAAGCTTTAGCATAACATCCTGAGCAATGTCTTCAGCTTCGTCCATGCTCATGGAGAGAGCACGGGCTGTTGCCACGGCTTTTGCTCTTGTTGATTTTGCTATTTGTTCGAACTCTGTCTGCTCCATATTTTGCTTTGTTTACTGTTATAACGTATTGATGTGGATATTATAAACTGCAATTAACATTTATTATAAAAGTCCTTCTTTTATTTCATGTCATATAATAATATGACTTTTTGATTTTCTGTTTGCTGAACTTCAGCCGTACATCCTTTCTCCTCGAGAATGTCAATCTCTTTGTTGGTCAGGAGTCAGTATCCGTCCATGGCGTAAAGTCTATTATTCTATTGGATACAGAAAATCGTTGTAGGGATACTTCTGTACATGCAGTTCGCGCACTGTCTTATACAGGGTGTCTCTCAGCTCTTCAATGTTAGTCTTGTTTTTTGCCGAGATAAACAGGCAGTTGTCGTTCAGCTTGGCCATCCACGTCTTTTTCAGTTCGTCGAGCGTAATGTTCTCCTTTGTTGCCGGCGTCAGGTCGTCAGGCTCTTTGTCAACCCAAGTGTATGAGTCGATTTTGTTGAAGATAATCATCGACGGCTTGTCGGCGCATCCGAGATCCTTCAGCGTGTTGTCAACAACTTTTATCTGTTCCTCAAAGTCAGGATGAGATATGTCTACCACGTGCAGCAGCAGGTCGGCCTCGCGCACCTCGTCGAGTGTGCTCTTGAACGAGTCAACAAGGTCGGTGGGCAGCTTGCGTATGAATCCTACTGTGTCGGCGAGCAGGAACGGCAGGTTCTCAATAACCACCTTGCGCACCGTGGTGTCGAGCGTTGCAAACAGCTTGTTCTCGGCAAAGACGTCGCTCTTTGCGAGCAGGTTCATTATGGTCGACTTGCCCACGTTGGTATATCCCACGAGCGCAACACGTATCAGTCGTCCCCTGTTCTTGCGCTGTGTTATTTTCTGCTTGTCAATTTCGGCGAGCCTCTGTTTCAGCAGCGACATGCGCTGAAGGATTATACGGCGGTCCATCTCGAGCTGAGTCTCACCCGGTCCGCGCAGTCCCACAGAGCCTTTTCCGCCGCCTGAGCCGCTTCCTCCTCCCTGACGTTCAAGGTGAGTCCACAGTCGCTGCAGTCGCGGCAGCATGTATCTGTATTGTGCCAGCTCCACCTGAGTCTTGGCGTTGGCTGTCTGTGCGCGCATTGCGAATATGTCGAGAATGAGCGATGTGCGGTCGAGTATTTTTACTTTAAGCTCGTTTTCGATGTTGCGTATTTGTTTGGCAGACAGCTCATCGTCGAAGATAACCATTCCGATTTCGCGTTCTGCGTCTTCTTCATCTTTGATATATTGCTTTATTTCTTCCAGCTTTCCCTTGCCTACATAGGTAGTCTGGTTAGGTCCGCCCACTTTCTGCGTGAATCGCTTCACTGTTACGGCCCCTGCCGTGTCGGCAAGAAATTCGAGCTCGTCAAGATATTCTTTTGTCTTGGCCTCGTTCTGTTCCTGCGTGATTAGTCCTACCAGAATGGCTGTTTCGGCTTTTACTTCAGAGATGACAAATTCTTTCATTCGTTGATTTTAATCGTTAATATATAATAAGTACAAAGTTACGTTTTTTATGTTGAAAAACAAAATAAAAATTTATTCTTAACTCTTGCTTAACGTTAAGCGAAACAGACGTCTGACAAATTGTTTTTATTTTCGTCCAAAAAGTTATAAAATATTATTATATTCCGTAAACGTTTACGTAGTTTTTTTTCATTAAACACTATGTATTTTTGACTTGTATCAATTTTTTGGCTACCTTTGCTCTCGATAATAAAGATTTTCAGAATTACATGCTACATTAATACTAAAGACTAAGACATTCAAAAACAGAAAGAAATTGCTCCGATGTGGTATCGGGGCTTTTTTTTGTTTATATACTCCAGTTGGCTTTAGCGTCTTCGCCGTTTTTATTCCGTTATTTATTGTCTTTGCCGATATTCAGCGGGAGTTATTTTGCGGTTGTAGAATGAAAAAAAATTTTGTTTAAAACTCATCACTCGTCACATTATAACGTAACCAATTGATTTACAGATGTATACGGCGTGACGAGTTGAATTTCAGACTCATCACATCATACCTTAAATATCTGAAAAAAACGCTTGAAGGTTAATTTTTTGTTCACTTTTTGGGTCTTATTTGCTTATATCTGTTGCCGTAGGCTGCCTGTTCACGGCCTGAAACGGGGGCAGAGCGATATGTGTGATGAGTCTGAAATTCAACTCGTCACACTTTAATCGCCTGTATGCCAGAAGGTTAAGTGCCGTTGTGATGAGTGATGAGTTTTTAACAAAACTTTTTTATATTATCCGTTGATGATATAGGTTAATGTTGTCGGGGTGATATATTTGGATAGCATCCGTTGTGTAAAAGCATGCCTTTTGCATTGCAATATGTGCCCTTTCATACTGCAAAAGGTATGCTTTTGCATTGCGTTTTGCCGTGTTTTGCAAGCGTTCGGGTTTTGTCATGGCCACGATTTTTGTAGGTTTTGTTTGGCAGTAAATCGTTCTTAATATTCTTTTTATAAGAAATATGGCAGGCTTGCTTTGCGCCGTTTACGAATATTTTTTAATTTTGTAGCGTCTTAGCGGTGTGGCAAGTCACCAGCGCTGTGAGTAGCCATGCAGCATGTATGTTATGTAATCTTTTATGAGAATGTGCCCATGCGTTGCGGCATGCTGATGGCTGAGACTTAATGTGATTAACCTGAAACAAAAAAATATCAAGAAAAATGAAACACTTGTTTTTATTATCTGTAGCATTGTTTGCTGCTATGGGTGCCGACGCGGCCGATGTGGACGTTAAGTCGCCCGACGGCAAACTTGTTGTGAGTGTGTCTGACGACGGCGGAATGCCCGGATATAAGGTCAGTTACGACGGCACTGTAATGTTAGAAAGGTCGGCATTAGGACTGAAGACCGACATAGCCGACTTTACGTCGGGCCTTATAATCGACAAGTCGGACGAGAGTAAGATTGACAAAAAGTATGAAATAACGAGGACAAAGACATCTGCCGTTCATTATACAGCCAATCAGCTCGACGTAGTTTTCAAGAAAGACGACGGAAAAAAAATGAAAGTTACGTTCTGCGTGTCTGACAACGATGTGGCATATCGCTACACGTTGTTGCCCATTGAGGGCAGCGACTACCGCTGTGCTGTTGTCTACAGCGAGGCGAGCAGCTTTAATTTTCCGGGTAAGACCACCACTTTTATCTGTCCTCAGATTGGCCCTATGACGGGCTGGATGCGCACAAAACCGAGCTATGAGGAAGACTATACAGCCGACGCGCCGATGAATGTCAAGTCGGCTTTCGGTCATGGCTACACTTTTCCGTGCCTTTTCCGCATTGGTAACGACGGATGGGCGCTGGTGAGCGAGACCGGTGTCGACGCAGGCTATTGCGGTTCTCACCTAAGCGACTATGCCGAGGGCAAGGGCTACACGGTGGCTTTTCCCGACAAAGGCGAGAACAACGGATTTGGAAGTGCCTGTGCTGCCGTCACCGTTCCCGGCTCTACGCCGTGGCGCACCATTACGCTTGGCAAGACGCTGAAGCCTATTGTTGAGACAACTGTGCCCTTCGATGTGGTTGAACCGAAGTATGAGGCATCAACCGACTATAAGCCGGGCCGCTATACATGGAGCTGGCTGCTGTGGCAGGACAACTCTATCAACTATGACGACCAGGTGGCATTCATTGATCTTGCCGCCAATATGGGCTATGAGTATGTGCTCGTGGATGCCGGATGGGATGTTAATATAGGCCGCGACCGTGTGGCAGAACTTAGCCGTTATGCACAGTCAAAGGGCGTAAGTCTGCTGTTCTGGTATAACTCTAACGGAGCCGCCAACGACGCTCCGCAGACTCCGCGCAACTGCATGAACACTGCCGTGGCACGCGACAGGGAGATGAAATGGCTGAAGAGCATCGGCGCAAAGGGCATAAAGGTTGATTTCTTCGGAGGCGACAAGCAGGAAACGATGCGCCTTTATGAAGACATACTGAGCGATGCCAACCGCTACGGACTGCAAGTGATATTCCACGGATGCACCATTCCGCGCGGATGGGAGCGCATGTATCCTAATTATGTCGGCAGTGAGGCTGTTTTGGCTTCGGAGAATCTTTATTTCACACAGAGACATTGCGACCTTGAAGGCTTTGAACTCACCATGCACCCCTTCTCGCGCAACGCCATAGGAAGTATGGACTGGGGCGGAGTGATAATGAAGCACCGCCTTGGCCGTGGCACCGACGCGGGCAACTATCGCCGCACGACAGACGTGTTTGAGATGGCAACGGCCATCACCAATCAGGCAAGTGTGCAGTGTATAGCCGTTCAACCCGACAACATAGCCGAACTGCCGCAGTTTGAGAAAGACTTTCTTAAGGCTGTGCCCACTGCGTGGAACGAGACGCATTTTGTCGACGGATACCCGACAAAATATGTAGTAATGGCGCGCCGTCACGGCAACGATTGGTATGTAGGCGGACTCAACGGCACCGACAAGCCTATGACAATAAACATTAGTCTGCCGATGTTTGCCGGACAGAAGGTCAAGCTTTATACTGACAACAAGAAGAAAAAGGGCGAAGACATAGCATCGTCTGCACTTAAAACAGTAAAAGTTGACTCTAAAGGCATGCTGAAAGTAACCATGCAGCCGCTTGGAGGAATGGTTATAACAAAGTAAAAATAATGAATCTGCCATCGTGCTGTTTTAATGTGTCTGTCTCGATAATACCGGGACAGACATTTTTGTTTAACCAAAGTAGGGGTGTTGTGGGGCGGATCTTGTCAATTGTAATATAAAGACACATTTAAGTAGTGCAGAATAGGTTATCAAAAAATGATGTTGAAAGTTTGTTCAATTTACTTGAGTTAAGTAATTTATAGTTATCTTTGTGATAAAATTTAATACTTTGATTACATGGTGAAGATAACGGTTCAAAATACACAAATAAATGTTTTTCATTGGGAAGAACAAGATTATATATCACTTACAGATATGGCTTCAGCCAAAGATGGTGACAGCAGGTCGGCTGATATAATTAAAAATTGGATAAGAAATCGTTATACAATAGAATTTCTTGGAACATGGGAAATTATTCATAATCCAAATTTTAAAGTGGTCGAATTTGACCACTTTAGAAGAAACGCAGGTTTACCGTCTTTTGTACTTAGTGCTTCTGAATGGATAGAACGTACCAATGCCATCGGTATTGTTGTTAAAAAAGGACGTTATGGTGGAACGTATGCACATAAAGATGTCGCTTTTGAATTTGGTTCTGCTATTAGTGTTACTTTCAAACTTTATTTGATTGAAGAGTTTCAGCGATTGAAGGCAAACGAATTTAGTCAACTCGGATGGTCGGCTAAACGTGAGTTGTCCAAAATAAATTATCGTATACATACTGACGCCATAAAGCATAATCTTATTCCAAACGAAGTTACGCCTAAGCAGGCTAATGTTATTTATGCCAATGAGGCTGATGTGTTAAATGTGGCAATGTTTGGAATAACAGCAAAGCAATGGAGAGATGCTAATCCTGAATTGAATGGTAATATTCGTGACTATGCCACCGTAAATGAACTTATCTGCCTGTCAAATATGGAAAACCTGAATGCAGTGTTTATAGAGCAAGGTATTCCTCAAAATGAAAGGCTTATAAAACTTAACCAAATAGCCATTCACCAGATGAACATATTGGAAAGTGGTGATAATGGTGAGAGAAAATTATTGAAATAATTGAATAGTATGGTGTTGCCCAAATTGTAGCATTTGCTATTTTTAACTTCGCTTTTTGTGTTTCTGAGATTGGTTATAATCTTGTGAACAAGATGAAAATAATAGTGTAATCAGTATTAGGGTGAATATCAGAAATAAGTCCTCTTTCGTGAGTAAAATATTTATTATTATGTTTCTGAAATGATTTGGAAGACATAGAAAAGATGAAGGATAAGTTAGATATCCGGTAAAGTCGTAAAAAGCTGACAGACAAATGACATTACAATTATACTCGACATGTTGTCTGTCAGCTCACGTTATGCTACCTTTGCCGGCAGCTTGTTTCCGCTCTCATATACAGTTACGCATGCTTCGGGCATGCGCTCTTTCAGGCATATCGCGGCAAAGCATCCTGCTGCACCGCCGCCTATTATGGCAATCCTTGTTGTCATGATGGGCTTATGTCTTATTTTTCTTCTTTCTTATAAACAAATTTTTCTATGTCAACATATCCTCCGGGCTGTTTGGTGGCGTAGTTAAACAGGGCATATCTTGTGCCCATGAACAGGCGGCGGTAGTCGAATTTCATTTTAAATTCTCCGCCTATCGGGGTCCATTTCTTTCCGTCGGCGCTGTAGTAGAATGTGGCTATGTCGCGTCCCAGATTGAAGTCGCCGTCGATGCGAAGGAAAATCCTGTTGCCTGTTATGCTTATGCGTGCCTTCTCCTGCGTGTCAACACTGCTCACGAGATGTTCCTTCTGCGTAAGGTTCACCTGCGTTTGCGTTACAGTCAGCCATGTATTGCCGTTTTCCTTCTCTATTGTCATTATGCCCGAATGGCCGTTGAATGCTGCAAATCCGGCGCGGTCGCCGTCTCTCATGTTGCTGAATTCAATCTCTATATACGCGCTGCATTTTGGTCCCTCCATGCGCTGCGACAGCGTGTTGGGTGCCATATACAGGTTGTCAACCACACGGCAGGTTTTCAAACGCAGATGTCCGTCGGCCACTTTCCAGAAGTCGTTAGCCGGATTATGGTTCCATTGCCAGTGCTTGAGGTCGAGCGTGTCGCCGTTGAAGTCGTCGCTCACCACAATGTCAATATCCTTATAGCCCTGCACAGGCTTGTTCATCGTCAGAGGCACCTTGCCGTTTATGTCGCCCAGCATGGGCCATCCGTCGGTCCAGCGGCACGGCATGAGCAGCGGCACACGGCCTACGGCTCCGCGGTCCTGGAATATGAAGCCATACCAGTTGCCGTGTCCGTCGTCAACGATGGTGCCCTGTCCGGCATAGGGGAAGCCGGAAAAGTTGTCTTCAAGTATCACCTTCTTCTCATAAGGTCCGGTTATCTTGTCGGCACGGTAGCACAGCTGTCGGCGCGGCTTGTCCTTCGGCCATGAAATCATGAGCAGATAATAGCGTCCGTCGTGCTTTATCACGCGACTGCCTTCGAGCAGATTGTTCTCCTCTTCGTCGCGCACGTTGAGCGTGATGTCCACGCCGCCCTCCTTCTTGGCCGTAAGGTCGGCGTTGAGTTCGGTCAGTTTGCCTGTTCCGCTGAACACATACACACGCCCGTCATCGTCGAAGAACAGCGATGCGTCGTGAAAGTGGGGCAGGCGAGAGTGCAGCGTCCATCCCTTGCGCGGGTCTTTCGTTGTGTAGACAAATGAGCGGAACGGCTCGTCGTTGGGCGAGAACAGGGCATAGAATGTACCGTTGTGGTATCTTATCGACGTGGCCCATTGTCCGCGTCCGTAAACAGTTCCGCCTTGCATATTATATTTTGGCGTTTCGTCGAGCCTGTCGAAGAGATAGCTCACCGTCTCCCAATTTACAAGATTCTTAGAGTGCATTATCGGTGCGCCCGGCATGAGATGCATTGTGGTTGTTACGAGCCAGAAGTCGTCGCCCGTGCGTATCACGTCAGGGTCGGGCATATCTGCCCACACAACAGGATTCTTGAACGTCTCTTGCGCATAGGCCATGGTGGCTGCAAGAATTATGGTCAGTGTTATAAATAGTTTTTTCATGGCATTTATCTTTTTCCGGTTTGTAATATTATGTCTTGTCAGGTATATTGTTTCCTTTTCTTTAGCGTCAGCATGGCTGAAATGCCATATAGAGCAGATGCTGATGTTATGTTACTGCAAAGTTACAAATTAAATTTTACATTATAGCCGTTAATGTCTTTATTATGTTTCAATGTGTTGCATTGCGTGAAACTGATGTTTCTTTTTGGCTCTTTCGGTAAAAAATATATGCCTTTAATCTTGTGTAACATTGATAAAAATGTGTGGACGTACCCAAGGTGCGTCCACATAAAGGCATTGTTGTTTATATATAATTGGATGGTGGACGCACCTGGGGTACGTCCCTACGTTCTTGATAGTTATTATTGATAATAAACAAAAAAGAAGGGGCGGGCAAAAATACTTACCCGTCCCCTTTTGATGTGGGAGATGTTCTGTGAAAACATCCTTTTTATATTAGGTTATGACTACCAGTCATGCATTAGTTACGGAACACAAGTCCTGCGCCGTTAGCGTCGATGATAATCGGCTTCTCACGGCTAACCTCCTCAGCAAGAAGCTTCTTAGAGAGGTCGTTGAGCACATAGTCTTGTATTGCTCTCTTAACAGGACGCGCACCAAACTCAGGATCGTAACCTGCGTCGGCAAGCCAGTTGATGGCTGCGTCGGTGTATTCGAGTGTGAAGCCCTGCGGCTCAAGCATCTTCTTGACTGCGTTCATCTGCAACTTAACCACTCCTGCAATCTGCTCTTTAGTCAGCGGCAGGAACATTATTATGTCGTCGATACGGTTGAGGAACTCAGGACGTATGGTCTTCTTCAGCATCGTCATAAGCTGGTTGTTGAGCAGCGACTGCTCGTTGCTGTCGAGTTTTCCGCCGTGTTTCTCCAAGTCTTCACGTATCAACTGGCTTCCCAGGTTAGAAGTCATGATGATGATAGTGTTCTTGAAGTTTACGGTACGTCCCTTGTTATCGGTCAGACGACCGTCGTCGAGCACCTGAAGCAGGATGTTGAACACATCCGGGTGAGCCTTCTCTATCTCATCGAAGAGCACAACCGAATAAGGTTTACGCCTTACTGCCTCGGTGAGCTGTCCGCCCTCGTCGTAGCCAACGTATCCAGGAGGCGCTCCGATAAGACGGCTGACGCTGAACTTTTCCTGATACTCACTCATATCTATTCGCGTCATCATGGTCTCGTCGTTGAACAGATATTCGGCCAAGGCCTTTGCAAGTTCTGTCTTACCTACACCGGTAGTACCGAGGAAGATGAACGAAGCTATTGGGCGCTTCGGGTCTTGCAGTCCGGCACGGCTACGGCGAACGGCGTCGCTCACTGCCGTTATGGCCTCTT
>HF992608.1 GCA_000436695.1 Prevotella sp. CAG:1185
CGCCATGCACGCTGCCCCCGCCACTACGGCAACAATAGCGCACCGCCTTTGTCGGCGCATGAAGCCTGCGGTGAGCGTTGCGCGTGTCCTTATTGACATTATCGCCAAGGCGATGACGGGCAGATATATCACCAGCACTATGACTATTGCCGGCATAAGGTTGTCGAGCAGTTCCATCGCCTCGCCCACGTTGGTGGTTACAAGATTGAGAAACATGTCGACGGCTATTATCGAATGGCCGAAGAGATAGAGCAACACTATCTGAAATGCTGCCAGAATCATCAGCGGCAGCATAATCAGTGCTGTTTTGCCGGGGCGTCTGCCCATTGTCATCAGCAGCCATATCACGGCTCCGGGCAGTATAACATTGGTTACGCCTGCCATGATGCCCATGCGCTCTGTGAAGCACAGAGCCACGTTTGGTATGGCGAGCACGGCTATTGTAAGCCAGAAGATTACGCGCGGCGAGGCGCATCGCCTAATTATATCGGTTGCTTTGTTCATTTCCTTTTATTTTGTTTATGTGTAAAAGCTATTTCCGGCCTGATGTTGTAACCATGCCGGGGTGTTGTTGATTTAACTGTATATTGGATTTATAAATCAGAAAGCCTCGTTGATATTGAAGATAAAGCCCGACTGTCCGCTCTTGCCTATGCCGTAGTCGAGGCGTATGTTCACGTCTTTCTTGAACTCCCAGCGGTAGCCTATGCCGAAGTTGGGCAGCAGGCGGTCGGCATGTATTGCGCTGAACTTGTTGAACACGGTGCCTGCTCCTGCCCATATAACCATGCTGTTGCGTCCCCACAGATGCTGCCGCAGCTCCACCTGAGTCTCAATCTTGTGCTTGTCGCGGTAGCGTCCTTCGTAGTATCCGCGCATGGAGTAGGAGCTTCCGAGCAGCGCCATCATGCCCCACGACGGGTTGCCGAAGTTGAGCGTGCCCCTTAGGTCGCCGGCTATGATGCCGCCTTTCCACACTCTTGCGTAGGCGCTGGTGTGCAGGTCGGTGGTGCTGAAGGCATATTCGTTGCCTATGAACGCCGGGCGAAAATATTGTGACAGATTTACGTATATGCCTTTGTGAGGATTGGTTATCACGTCGCGCGAGTCGTAGACCAGTGATATTCCCGCTCCAATGTTCCATGTCCGCCTGTCCATGCCGTTGAGCAGTTCGGGGCGCTCCACGTTGTCGGCGTAGGCAAAGTCGTAGACCAGTGCCGGACCGATGTAAAGATTTGGCGCACAGCGCCAGAGCATGTTTATTTCGGCATTTACCTGGCAGCGGTCCATCCTCGACTTGTTGGCGTCGTTGTCGCCATTGTCGAAGCCTATGCCCCAGAAGTCGCTCTTGAAAGAGTCGAGCGCCACGTCGTAGACTATCCTGCCCCGGTCGTGCGGAAAGATATGGTTGCCCCTTACGCCTATTTTATAATAGTTTGCCGTTGTGATGTCGCCATAGATAGCCACGTTGGAGTGGGGCAGCAGCGAGTCGGCCTTGTCTGTGCGGTAGAGTCCTGTGGCCACTATTCCGAGTCCCAGTTTGGTGTCGGTGCTGTAGTGTGGGCCGCCGATGATGCTGAAGTCGAATTTCTTGTAGGGCTTCTCCTTGTTGGAGTCGGCAAAATAGTCGATAATCCTGTTTATTAGTCCCTTCTTCTTTACTTCAGCGTTGTCATTGTCTTGCTGCATTGCGGCAATATGTTCACCTGCAATAACTGTTGTGTCATTGCAGGTGTATTGTTGTGCCCCGGCTCCGGCAGCGCCCAGTGCGAGCATTGTTGTCAGCAGCAGAATTTTCATAGGCTTTTATTTCAATATCAGTAGGCGGTAATCAGAGTTTGCCGATGACCATAGTTAAACGATAGACTGTGTCTTCAAACTCATATTATATCAATCAGTAAACCAGCTCAACATTGTCTATCCATAGCGTGTTGCCCGGCGAACCGATGTAGGCTCCGCCGTAGCTCGACGAGAACTGCAGCATCATGTGAGTGGGTGTCTCGTTTTTGTCGGCCCATCCCGTTTCAACCACGGGCACACTCTTGCCCTTGCTGTTGCGTGCATAGTCGACAGAGCGCAGCCCCATAGTCTTTGCGTCATAGTGCGGGTTGTTCCTTATATCGCCGTAGAGTATCTGATATGTGGCGTTGTTCACCCATCCGTTGGTGCTTGTTCCGTATTTCACAACCATAGTGCCTACTCTCTTGGCGGTTATGTTGCCATTCTTGTCCTCATGACGTTTCTGCAGTATGAACACCGCTATGGCATAGTCTTTTCCTGCCACGGTTGAGGCTTTGCTGAATCCGTTTTGCTTTATTCGGTTGGCATTGCCTGCAGCCTTCATCATGTAGTCGAATCTCAGGGCTTTGGGCCTGCCGTTGAACGCTATTCCGCTGTTCATAGCCTTCGGTCCGTCCTTGGTGCCCGTGATAGGCTCCTTCATGTCTCCGAGAAATATCGAGCCGGCAGCCAGCACCTTGATATTCATCAGTCCCATCACCTTCACGCTCTCGATGTGGGTGGTGAGCTTGGCACAATATCCGTTGCCGTGCTTGTCGCGGTAAACCGAGTTGTTGGTCTTTACCACTCCCATAACCTTCGCCATGACGTTAGACGTGCCCCAAGGCGAGCCTCCGCCGTTTGTGTATGGCGTGTTGCCGTTTATGGTGCGGTTAGGTCCGATTTCATAAAGAGTCTTAGTCTGTCCCCCGATGATTGCAGATTCGTGTATCTTGCGTATGGTCCAGTGGTCCATGTTGCCATAGAGAATGGGGACAACCTTCTCTGCGGCTGACGATTGCAGTGCCATCATACAGATGACCGCAGACACGATAAAATGATTAACGTACTTCATAACGGTGGCAAATATATGAAAAACCTTGTTGTCAAAGGCTTTATTAAATTCGCTTTTAGTGTTCTGATTTTCCTGAATAAGTATAATTATTCAGAAAATAAACGCATTTTAACCATTCTGCCTTGTCAAAAGCCTGTGGCTGCTGATGCGTAGCGCCTTGCCTTAACGGCGTAGGGGGTATATATTTTTTAAGTAACGTTTGTGGCTGATACTGTTGCCGTGATGCGTGTGCTTTTCTTTCTTAATTATAACAAAATGCAAAAGGCAGTATGGTCTTTTTTCTGAAAAAGATTCTGCCTTTTGCAATATATTTAGTCGATTGCCCTGTCTGGTATATAAAATTTCAAGACTTTAAATTAAAGTGTTTAATATATTAAAATTATACATGACGAGCGTGTTCGTTGTTCCATCTTTGCAGTGAGAATGCCTGTGTTGTGTCAGGCCTCTCTCTGCTTTGTACCCATTCGGGCCTCTACTACGTTGATTACGTAGTCGCCCAGTTTCTCGCATTCGCAGATGATGTCCATATACATCGTACCTATGGCGTAGGTATATTCGTGACTGTTCACATCGTTGATGTTCTGGCTCTTCAGCTGGTTGCGGTAGTTGTTTATTTCGTTCTCGATGTTGAACGAGCGGTTGACGTCGAGCTTGTCCTTGCGTCCCGACAGCATGATGTTCATCTGTGTGAGGCTGTCGTCGGTAAGTTCGAACATCTGGTGCAGGTGCTCATACTGGCTTTCGGTGAAGTCTTCCTTGCCCTTTATCTTGCGGTTGATGTTGCGGGCAATGTTATAGCAGCTGTCGCCGATACTCTCAATCTCCGAAATCTCTCTCAGCATGGCCCTTATCTTTGCCTTAGTCTCGTCGCTGAGGTGTGCGTCGCTCACGTTGTCGAGATATTTGGCTATCTCTATCTCCATGTTGTCGCTTATGCTCTCATATTTCTCGATGCGCGTATACAGTTTGGTGAACGCCGTGTCGTTGGTTGTGTTGAGCAGTTCGCGCACAAATCCGAACATGCGCTGTATTCTCTCCGCGAAGAGTATAATCTCCTTCTGAGCCTCGAGAACCGACAACTCAGGAGTTTCAAGAATACTGTTGCCGCCGATGTAGCGCAGGCGGAACTCTTCTTCCTCGTCATTGGCCTTAGGCTTGATGAGCCAGCAAACGAGTTTCTCCATCTGTGGGATGAACCATATAAGAATAAAGGTGTTGCATACGTTGAACGATGTGTGGAACGCAGCCAGCACAACCGACAGAATTACGGGGTTGAGGCTCGGCGACTGCGGGTCGTAGTTGACAAAGCTGCACACAAGGTCGACAAACGGATAGAACACGCACAGCACCCACAATACACCGAACACGTTGAACACAAGATGCGCCAGGGCTGCCCTTCGTGCCTGCGTGTTGGCTCCCAGCGCCGCAAGGTTGGCAGTGGCCGTGGTTCCGATGTTCTCGCCCATTACGAGCGCAATGCCCAGGTATATGGGCAGCACTCCGCTTGAGCACAGCACCATGGTGATGGCCATGAGCGCCGCCGACGACTGCAGAATGCAGGTCAGCACGGTACCGATGAGCAGGAATACGATTATTGTGATGTAGCTGTTAGTGTCGAACGAACTGAAAAATTCTAACAGCGCCTTGTTGTGTCCGAGATCCATTTCGTTGCCCGTTTCGCTTAGAATGGCAAGCGAGAAGAACATGAAGGCTATGCCGAAGAGGAAATCGCCTATGTAGCGGTGGCGCCTGGTGTAGATGAGCAGAATACCGATGATGAATGCCGGGAACACCACGTCGGTGAAGTTGAACGAGAAACCGAGGCTCATAATCCAGGCGGTGAGCGTGGTTCCGATGTTGGCTCCCATGATGATCGATATGGCCTGTGCCAGTGTCAAGAGTCCGGCGTTGACAAACGATACCGTCATTACCGTCGTGGCCGACGATGACTGCACGGAGCAAGTTACGAACATACCGGTGAGCATTCCGGTAAACCTGTTTTTGGTCATCGTGCCGAGGATGTGGCGCAACTGTGAGCCGGCCATCTTCTGCAGGGCTTCGCTCATGCCTTTCATTCCGTAGATAAGAAGGGCTAAAGCTCCAATAATCTTAAAAAAAATCCAAATCGACATATTTTAAATTAATTTATCATGTCATGTTGTGTTGTGATGCGAAAAACGAGTAACTTTACGAGCGTAAATCGTTTAACCGCATGGATATGAAACAAACAATTCAAATACGTTGCAAAAATAATAAAAAAATTAAAAATTTTGCAATCGGAAGTACACTTTCTGATGTTTTTCGTGAATTTAATCTGCAAATGGATTACGGTCCTATCAGCGTTAAGGTTAACAACAAGGTTGAGGGGCTTAACTACAGAGTGTACCACAACAAGGATGTTGAATTTCTTGACATGAGGTCGGCGTCGGGCTCGCGTGCCTACACCCGCACTCTGTTCTTCGTCCTGTGCAAGGCCGCCCACGACGTGTGGCCTGGTGCAGAGGTGGTTATAGACATTCCTGTTTCAAACGGATACTACTGCAACATCAACATAGGAAGACCGCTCACCGAGGCTGATGCCGGCGCGCTGCGCACGCGAATGCAGCAGATTATCGACGCCGCTATGCCCATACGCCGGCATGAGTGCACCACGGAAGAGGCCATAGGCATGTTCTCTGAGATGGGCATGGACTCAAAGGTGAAACTGCTCAAGAGCGTAGGCTCGCTCTACACCACATACTACGAGATTGACGGCTACAAGGACTACTATTACGGCACGCTGCTCACCAACACGCGCCAGCTGTATCTCTTCGGTCTTGAAAAATATTACGACGGCATGCTGCTGCGCATTCCTCTGCGCGAAGACCCGTCAAGACTTGGCGACCTTGTAAGGCAGGACAAGATGTTCGAGATATTCAAGGAGCACCACCGCTGGCAGAAGATTCTGGAGATGAGTACCGTGGGCGACTTTAACGAGGCCGTTAAGAATGGTCACTCTACCGACCTTATAAACGTGTCGGAGGCGCTGCAGGAGAAGAAAATATCGCAGATTGCCGACATGATAGCGGCGCGCAAGGGCGTAAGGGTGGTGCTGATATCGGGTCCGTCGTCGAGCGGCAAGACCACGTTCTGCAAGCGTCTGTCTATCCAGCTGCTCACGTGCGGCATCAAGCCGGTGCAGATTTCTTTGGACGACTATTTCGTCAACCGCGAGCTTACGCCTAAGGACGAGCACGGCGAGTTTGACTATGAGAGCCTTTATGCGCTCAACATCCCGTTGCTCAACAAGCAGCTTAAAGACCTGTTTGCAGGCGAGGAGGTGGAGCTTCCGCGCTACAACTTCCAGTCGGGGCGCAGCGAGAAGAGCGGGCGCAGGCTGAGACTTCTGCCAGAGAACGTGCTCGTGGTGGAGGGCATACATGCGCTCAACCCCGAACTGACGGCCAAGATACCAGAGGAACAGAAGTTCCGCGTATACGCTTCGGCGCTGACAACCATACTGCTCGACACTCACAACTATATACCGACGACCGACAACCGTCTTCTGCGCCGCATAATACGCGACTACAAATACCGAGGAGTGAGCGCCGCCGAGACCATCCACCGCTGGCCGAGCGTGCGTGCGGGCGAGAACAAGTGGATATTCCCGTATCAGGAGAATGCCGACGTGATGTTCAATACGGCGCTGCTCTTTGAGCTTGCCGTCATCAAGAGCCAGGCGGAGCCGCTGCTCGAACTTGTGTCGGAGAATATGGAGGAACATGCCGAGGCATACCGTCTGCTGAAGTTTCTCAAATACATAGCTCCCGTTCCCAATCGCCAGTTGCCGCCGACGTCGCTGCTCCGCGAGTTCCTTGGCGGCAGTTCGTTCAAGTATTGACGCTTGATGCCGCATCCCGTTACCGTCTTATATCAGCCAATGCGGTTACAGATTTTGGCCGGTATGTGTGCATAAACGATATTGCTTTTTATAGCTTAATCTTAGAGCCGGAAGTCATGACACAGGCTTGTGTCTGTCTTCCGGCTCATTGTTTTGTCCGTCTGATCACAAAATCACATTGTGAGGCATATCACGTAAACTCTTACACATTGATTTCTGTTGACGCTCTCATACTGCGATATTTGAAAATAAAAACAGTCCGGCCGTGAAAACGGGCCGTTTCCGTGTGCAGACGCAAGTATCTGTATGATAAGACGTTATGAAGAAATATAATGAGATGTGCAAACTTTTTTGTCCTAATTAGGACAAAAACGCCATTATTTCAATAAAAAAACAGGGTGGTTTGTGGTATGTAAACGGGCCTTTTTCATGTAAAAAGTGGCCGAGTTGTTTTATGAAAGCATGCCTTTTGCATGATAATGTAAATATAGTTTACCCTCGGACCCTTGACTGAGGCCTCTGAAATTCTATTTCGCAAGAAAATCCGGACAAAACTCAGCTGACACATTGACAAGTATGCGCCATGAAATATAGACATCAGTAAACTGTTGGGTTAAACCAAAATCGGCTATTTTATTATAGGAGTAAGTTGTGCGTCAGTCGCTACGGAAAAACTTTTTACACATTATTATATATAATATGTCATTCGGCATTGTATGCTTGTCAGTGAATTCGGTTGGCCGGTCAGTCGGCTGCTCTGTTTATTGTCCGTGTCAGGTTGCAGATTTAGGGTTTGCCGTTGCTGTTTCTTGGCAGATTCCGGCAGCCGTTATGTGGCTTTATCCTCTTTTCAGTCGTGCCGTCTTCCGGCCGTCGGTCAGTCAGAAAAGCACATTATGCGTGCTGCCATATATTTACAAATCTCGTCAGCCATGTAGCTAAATGCACTATAATTGTTACTTAAACACTTAATTATTGTCGAATAAAAGAACTTTTTTTGACAAAATGTTGTAGGATGCTAAATATTTATCCAAAAAGATTTTGCGGTTTCGATAATCTTTACGACCTTTGCAAATACTATACATAATCTTAAAGCGTAATATAAATCTCGAGTCTTGGTTCAGCCCAGGGCGGCATAAGACGATAGAAAAACATAATAATAAGTTATAAAGTTTAAAACGACTTTTTATGGCAGAAGAATTGGAAGTAAAACAGTTAGATGATGTCGTAGTGCGTTTTTCGGGTGACTCCGGCGACGGCATGCAGCTGGCGGGAAACATCTTCTCGACGGTTTCGGCTACGATAGGTAATGGAATCTCGACGTTTCCGGATTATCCGGCAGACATCCGCGCCCCGCAAGGCTCGCTTACGGGCGTTTCGGGCTTTCAGGTTCACATAGCCAGCGGACGTGCCTATACGCCTGGCGACAAGTGCGACGTGCTGGTGGCAATGAACGCAGCCGCTCTGAAAACTCAGTACAGGTTTGCCAAGCCGCAGGCCACAATCATCATCGACACCGACAGCTTCGGTCCGGCCGACCTGAAGAAGGCCGAGTTTAAAACTGACGACTATCTGGGCGAGATGGGCATCGATCCCGACCGCGTGGTGGCTTGCCCGATAACGCAGATGGTGAAAGACTGCCTTGAGGACAGCGGACTCGACAACAAGACGGTGCTGAAGTGCCGCAACATGTTTGCGCTCGGCATCGTGTGCTGGCTGTTCAACCGCAACCTTGAGTTCGTTACGTCGTTCCTGCGCGAGAAATTTGCCAAGAAGCCTGCCGTGGCAGAGTGCAACATCAAGGTTGTGCATGCCGGCTACGACTACGGTCACAACACTCATGCCAGCGTGCCCGCCACTTACCGCATCGACTCTAAGAACAAGGTTAAGGGACGCTACATGGACATAACGGGAAACAAGGCTACTGCCTACGGACTTATTGCCGCTGCCGAGAAGGCCGGCCTTAAGCTCTATCTCGGCTCTTACCCCATCACTCCTGCCACTGACATCCTGCACGAACTGGCAAAGCACAAGTCGTGCGGAGTTATGACGGTGCAGTGCGAGGACGAAATATCAGGATGTGCAAGTGCCATAGGCGCATCGTTCGCAGGCGCACTGGCTGCAACATCTACGTCAGGCCCCGGCATCTGTCTGAAGTCTGAGGCTATGAACCTTGCCGTAATCGACGAGCTGCCCCTCGTTGTCATCGACGTTCAGCGCGGCGGTCCGTCAACGGGTCTGCCTACAAAGAGCGAGCAGACCGACCTGCTGCAGGCTCTGTTCGGACGCAACGGCGAGTCGCCAATGCCGGTAATCGCAGCAACAAGTCCTACTAACTGCTTCGATTCTGTGTATGCCGCAGCCAAGATTGCCCTCGAGCATCTTACTCCTGTTGTGCTGCTCACCGACGCCTTTGTTGCCAACGGCTCTGCCGCATGGAAGCTGCCCGACATCAACGAGCTGCCCGAGATACATCCTCACTATGCCACACCTGAGCAGAAAGGCGTTTACACTCCGTATAAGAGAGACCCCGAAACAGGCGTGCGCTACTGGGCAATACCGGGCCAGGAAGGCTACGAGCACATATTGGGCGGACTGGAGAAAGACGGCAACACGGGTGCCATTTCAACCGATCCTGAGAACCACGACAAGATGTGCCGCCTGCGCGCAGCTAAGGTGTTCAAGATTCCTGTTCCCGACCTCGAGGTGCAGGGCGACGCCGACGATGCCGACCTGCTGATAGTAGGTTTCGGCGGAACATTCGGTCATCTGTATTCTGCAATGGAGGAGATGAGACATGAGGGCTACAAGGTGGCTCTTGCTCACTTCAACTATATCAACCCGCTGCCTAAGAACACAGCCGAAGTATTGGGCAAATATAAGAAGGTGGTGGTAGCAGAGCAGAACCTCGGTCAGTTTGCCGGTTATCTGCGCATGCGAATAGACAACTTTATGCCTTACCAGTTTAACCAGGTTAAGGGCCAGCCCTTCGTGGTAGGCGAACTCGTAAAGGCGTTCACCAAGATAATTAAGAATTAAGAAGTAAGAATTAAGAAAGTATGCTGTTTGGCGATAAGGACATCTATAAACGTTGTTACGCCTTTGCCTTGCGTATAGTCAATGCGTACAAGTTCCTTAATTCGGAAAAGAATGAAAGGGTGATGTCCAGACAGTTGCTCAGATGTAGTACTTCGGTTGGAGCATTGCTCTGTGAAGCGAAATTCGCTCAGAGCAGGGCCGACTTTGTAAACAAGGTGTCGGTAGCCTTGAAAGAGGCAAACGAATCGTTGTACTGGATAAATCTGTTACATGACAGTGGCTATATCGCCACAGCGGCTTACGATTCAGTTTGTAGAGAAGCAAATGAGATAACATCAATACTTGCTTCAATTGTGAAGAATACTAAAGAAAATACATTGAAGTATGATTTGCAATGATAACTGATAAAGGCAGCTTTCTATATTCTTAGCTCTTGACTCTTAATTCAGAAGAAGTAATTTTCTTAATTCTTAAATTTTAATTCTTAATTGAAAATGTATACTGCGCAAGATTATAAAAAGGGACAGCCGCGGTGGTGTCCCGGTTGCGGCGACCATTTCTTCCTCGCATCGCTGCACAAGGCTATGGCAGAACTCGGCGTTCCGCCTTATCAGACAGCCGTCATTTCAGGTATCGGATGCTCAAGCCGTCTGCCTTATTATGTAAACACCTATGCCATGCAGACCGTTCACGGACGTGCAGCGTCTATCGCCACGGGAGCCAAGGTGGCCAACCCTGACCTGGCTGTATGGCAGATCAGCGGCGACGGCGACGGACTCGCCATC
>HF992609.1 GCA_000436695.1 Prevotella sp. CAG:1185
CCGGAGCGGCATCGTTGCCGAGGCGCGACGATATTACAACGGGCACGTTGTCGCCTCCGATGTTCATCACGGCGCGTGTCTTGCGGCGCTCGGGCGATGTCCAGCAGAAGCCTTCAAAGGCCTTGCCCGGTATGAGCATGTGGCCCTGTTTCTTGCCTATATAGTCAACAAGATGGCGCGCCACGGGTATCTCTGCCTCAGGCTCCTCGCTCAGCGACACGCGTATGGTGTCGCCAATGCCGTCGGCAAGCAGCGCTCCTATGCCCACCGCACTCTTTATGCGGCCGTCTTCGCCCTCGCCTGCCTCGGTCACTCCGAGGTGCAAGGGATATTTCATGCCTTCCTTGTCCATAGCCTCAACGAGCAGGCGCACCGACTTTACCATCACAACCGTGTTGCTGGCCTTGATGGATATCACCACGTCGTTGAAGTTTTCGCGCTTGCATATACGCAGAAACTCCATGCAGCTCTCAACTATTCCGGCAGGAGTGTCACCGTAGCGGCTCATTATGCGGTCGGATAGCGAGCCGTGGTTTACGCCTATGCGTATGGCAGTGTGGTTCTCGCGGCAGATGTTGAGGAAGGGCACAAACTGCTTTTCTATCTTCTGCAGTTCTGCGGCATATTCCTCGTCGGTATATTCAAGTTTCTTAAATGTGCGCGCCGGGTCGACATAGTTGCCCGGATTTATCCTCACCTTCTCGGCATACAGCGCGGCCACGTCGGCCACGTGAGGATTAAAGTGGACGTCGGCCACGAGCGGAGTGTTATATCCCCTGCTCCTCAGTCCAGCGTTGATGTTCTTCAGGCTTTCAGCCTCGCGCACTCCCTGCGTGGTGAGTCTTACATACTCTCCTCCGGCCTCAATTATTCGTATGGCCTGTTCCACGCTCCCCTCGGTGTCGTCGGTCGACGTGGTTGTCATCGACTGTATCCTAACGGGATTGTCTCCTCCCAGCGGAGTTGCGCCCACGTTGACAACCGAACTCTCCCTTCGGGTGTAATTAAAGATGTCCATGGCTAATAAATTATAAAGGAGTTAAGAAGTTAGGGGAGTCAAGGAGTTAAGACGATAGTCTTGCTGCTGCAATCCTGCGTTGCGTTCACAGATACAGGCCGTATGCCGGTCATCGCAACAGGGCCATTGTCTTAACTCCTTGACTCCCCTAACTCCTTAACTCCATAAAACAAAATCAGTTCGTCTTATACTCATATTTCACCTCGGCGAGGTCTTTGTTGGCCTTTTCGATTTTGGCACCCAGGCCTGCCTTATAGTCAGCAAGGCGTGCGGCAACCTCTTCGTCGGCCAGCGCAATCATCTCTACGGCCAGTATGGCTGCGTTCATTGCGCCGTTTACGCCTACAGTTGCAACAGGTATTCCCGGCGGCATCTGTATGATGCTCAGCATTGCGTCGAGACCGTCGAGCATACCCTTGATGGGCACACCGATAACCGGCAGAGTGGTCGACGCTGCTATCACGCCCGGCAGGGCGGCAGCCATTCCGGCTCCGGCTATGATAACCTTGATGCCGCGCTCCTTGGCTCCTTTGGCAAAAGCCTCAACGGCGTCGGGCGTGCGGTGAGCCGACAGGGCGTTTACCTCAAACGGTATGTGCATGTCGTCGAGGAACTTACAAGCCTTCTCCATAACGGGCAGGTCGCTTGTGCTGCCCATGATGATACTTACTAATGGTTTCATATTCTGTTTATTTTATTATTGTTTTACACAAATTGGTCTTCACTTAAATGCCGGCAGGCCTCATAACGCGGGGCAACAGGCACGACGGCGGCGCGCTCAGAACAGCAGCACCGACACAAAAGAGCACAACACGCCGGCAAGATAGCCCAGCACTACCTGATGGAGCGAGTGCTGACGCAGAATCATTCGGCTCGTGCCAACCATTCCGGCAAGCAGCAGCGTGATGCAGAGCCACCACACCGGATTGAACGAAAAGATAACCGAAAAGGCCAGCAGCGAACCGGTAACGCCGCCGATGGCTGCCGTATGGGTTGATATCTTGACAAAAAGATTTATCATCGCGCAGGCTATCTGTATCACAAGGGCCGCTATGAGGATGCTTCCCATGAAGTGGGGCACGTGCGTTATGGTCATTATATAATAGCACACAAGATAAGAAAAGATGGATATTATATAAGGAATAACGCGGCGCTCGCGGCTGCCAAGCTCGATGAGAGTCCACCCCTGATATCGCCTGTAGAAACGTATTAGGGCCGTAGGCAGGAGAATTGTGAACAGATAGAACATCAACAGCAGAAACAGCTTGTAGGTCAGGGGCAACAAACTGAGGTAACTGAAGATGAAAAGAATCATAAGGCCCAGTATCGGAAGATAGAAAGGCGTGAACATGACGCTCAGCACCTTGGCCGTGAAAATAATCTCTTTCTGTTTCATTTCTTTCTTAGTCGTGCGACGGGGATGCCCAGCTGCTCGCGATATTTTGCTATCGTGCGGCGTGCCACGGGGTATCCGCTCTCGTTCATCTTATCCTTTATGGCGTCGTCGCTCAGCGGGCGGCGCTTGTCTTCGTTGTCAATAATGTCTTTAAGAGCGGCCTTTATCTTGCGCGTCGACATCTCCTCGCCGCTCTCTGTCTTTACACTGTCACTGAAAAAGTGGCGCAGCTTGAACGTGCCCCAGCGTGTCTGGGCATACTTCATGTTGCTTACGCGCGATATGGTTGATATGTCAAGGCCTGTCTTGTCGGCCACGTCCTTCAGTATCATGGGCTTAAGGTCGCTCTCGTCGCCGTCCTGAAAGTACGCCTTCTGTATGTCTATTATGGCCTTCATGGTAACATACAGCGTGTGGCGGCGCTGCTTTATGGCGTCGATAAAGCCCTGGGCGCGCTCCACCTTCTCCTTGGCGTAGAGCAGAGCCTCCTTCTCGCTGCGGCTCATCTTGCTCTTGTTCTTCTGGTAACTCTTAACCATGTCGGTGAAAGAGTCAGAGACATAGAGGTCGGGCACGTTGCCGTTGTTTATATAGAACGACACAGTGCCGTCGTCGGCAGTGTCGACAATAAAGTCGGGAGTTATCTGCTGTATGTTTCTTCCCTCAGTCTCGCCGAGCGAAGAGCCGGGCTTCGGGTTGAGCTTCAGCAGTTCGTTGTGAACCGTCTTCACTGTGTCGGTGTCGATGCCGAGCTGCGATGCTATCTTGTCCCAACGCTTGTTCATGAACTCGTCGAAGCATTCTGTTATCACACGCTCCATCAGTGAGCGCATCTCCGACTTGTCCTTGCGCCTTATCTGCAGCAGGAGGCACTCGCGGAGGTTGCGTGCGCCTATGCCGGCGGGGTCGAATGTCTGAAGGATATGCAGCACATGCTCTATGTCCTTCTCGCTTGCGTCAATGTTATGGTATATGGCCAGCTCGTCGCTCAGCGTGGCAATGTCCTTGCGAAGAAGTCCGTCGCCGTCGAGCGAGCCTATCAGATATTCCATTATCTCCTGCTCGCGGGGCGTAAGGTCAACGTCCACCATCTGCTCCTTGAGCCTGTCATAGAACGACACCTGGTCGCCGTAGGTTATCTCCTCGTAGTCAGCGTTCTGGTTGTTGCTCGCCACATACTGCGTGGCTTCAGGCATCTCGTCGTCCATTCCGATTCCCGACAGGGCCTGGTCGAGCGCCGACTCGCGTTCCTCGCGCTCGCTGACGGCATCAAAGTCGTCGTCCTCGTCTGCGCCTGAAACGTCGTCGTGCATGTCGTCTGAAGGCTGTACGTCATCGAGGCCGGCAACTTCGAGGGCGGGATTGTCGTCAATCTCGGCCGCCACGCTGTGCTCCAGTTCTGTCAACGGCATTTCAAGCAGATGCACCACGAGCATCTGCTGCTGAGTGAGGCGCTGTGTCTGAACTTGTTTCTGCGCCTGTGTCTGTATGAGATTTTGTGCCATAACGCTGCAAAATTAATATTTTTTGCAGACGTGAAGAAACAAATACATATTTATTTCTCACGCCTGATGTTAAAGAGACGGCTACTCCTTGTAGCCTTCGAGTTTGTTGAGATAGTATTTCTTAAAGTCGCTCCAGTGGTAATAAGGCGCGCAGTCGGTCTTCACGGGCAGCGTGGCCTCGTTCTCGTTGAGCAGCACCTTTACGAGCACATCATTGTCGTTGCGGTTGCGGCGATAGAACACCAGCTGTATGTTTGCGCCCATCGGGAACACTTTATAGTTGATCCATCCCTTGCTCTCAAGACTGTCGAGACTTGATATCTGACGGTCGTATCCGTTGATTCCCAACAGACATGTCAGCGGCAGCACCATTGTTTCGTGACCGAAGCGCAGCGTTGCGCCCGGTTTGTCGAGGGCTATGCAGCTGTCTGCCTGATGTATTATGTTGCGAAGCAGGTTGCGCTGCGAGAATGGCTGCGTGGCTCCGTTGAGCGGACAAGCGCCGTAGTTGATATACCACCACGTGTTCTCCAGCTGCCAGTTGGCGTAAAGCTCGTCGTTGGTGAATATGTCGTAAAGCGTAATTTTATGGCGAAGCTCCGAACTCTGAATGTTTGACGCCAGCGAAAAGAGCTTATAGTTGAGGTCGGAAGCGTCTACTTCATACTTCACATAGTCGCTGTCGTTGAACAGACTTTTCATCAGTCGCTCAGGATTTACACGTCGGTTGCAGTATTCTTTCCACATAACGTCGGCGCGGCGCGGCATCTTCTGCGCGTAGAGGGCAGGGTCGCTCTGGTTCATGTAGTACATGTCGTGCATGCTCGCGTCGTGTTTTATCGTCAGTTTGGGGTTCATCAGCAACAACTGCTGCAGTTCGTTCTCCATTGAAAGGATGCAACGTATAACGATAGTGCTCTTTGCGTCTACCACGACATTGCCCTTGAACACCTCTGGAAAGCGCTCATACATGCGGCGGGCTATCTGCCTGTGCTGCTCGGCTCCCAGCTCGGTAAGCTCTCCCAGGCGGCCTGCCGCCTCGTCACGGAGCATCACCACGCGCCTTAACACGTCCTTTCCGAGCGGCGTGAGCTTGCCAAGACTGTCGGCTCGGGCCAATACGCGCACTGGCACGTCATAGTCTTCATTGCCTATCAGATAGCGCGAGCCGTGACGGCCGTAATGACTTATATAGAACGGACTGTAGCCCTTGGGGGCAGGCGTCAGTTTTTTCTGAACAGGACCCGGATAAGCCAGATAGTTGCTGGCCGAAAGACACGCATTGTTTTTTATCTCCTCGCGGGCGTTCTGAGCCTTAACCGGAGACCAAACAAGCACAAATAACAGTACTGAAAGCAGTATTTTATCCATAAAAGTTCATTTTTAAGATTATTTCACCGCAAAGATACTTAAAAATAATGTTCTTGTTCATCATTTCAAAATAAAAATAATAAATTTGCACGCCGGACATAATCTTACTTGATTAGAGTATCAAGTGCTAACATAAAAGATACTATTTGCTATAATACTCACCGTAACCAAAAAACAATAAGCGATCAAGAATGTTAAGCAGAAAAGATTAAAGTGGCATAATACAAGCAGAAAGAATCTTTACCAAGTAGAAAAGAACAACTTAAACATGGTGACGATTTCTTATAGATACAGTGTAAATAATAAAGATAAACATCGTTATTAATAAAAGAAATGGAAAGATACAAGAAACGAGACTATGACCATACAGACGAATCGGAAGTTTTCAAATACAAAAGTCTGATGGCATCAAGAAACCGCAAAAGAATGTCTAAGATTCTTTTTGTGGCATTGTGCATTATTGCTGTACTTATAATAGCAGCATGCATTATAAGCTATTTCTTCAACTATATGTAGCAAATTGAACACCTGACGACCTAAGACATAAGTAGGATACTTATAACAATAAAAAACAAAAAGCGCGGAGAGCTTTATTAACAGCTTTCCGCGCTTTTTATATCTGATCCTATATTAATCGTCTTCTTCAGGAGAGAAATCGTCCTTACCTACTCCGCAGAGAGGGCAAACCCAATCTTCTGGAAGGTCCTCAAATGCTGTTCCGGGCTGTATGCCGTTGTCAGGATCGCCTACTTCAGGGTCATATACATAACCGCAAGTGCCACAAACATACTTTTTCATAATTCTAACTTTTTAAATTAATAAATTATATTAACTGATGATTTATTTTCTGCCACACATAACAATCTCTGCCCTTGCCACGATCTGCTCGGGAGATATGTTCTTCAGGCACGAATAGTCGCCCCTTATGCAGGGCTTGTTTCCGAATATACTGCAAGGACGGCACGGCAGGTCTATCTGCACGGCGTTCTCTATGCTCTGTCCCCAGCCCATGAATCCGGCAAAGGGATGAGTTGCGCCCCACACGCTCACCACGGGCGTTGCCGTGAGCGACGCCATGTGCATGTTGGCGCTGTCCATTGATATCATGAGGTCGAGATGGCTCATAAGGACAAGTTCAAGACTTATGCCGTCGAGCTTGTCGGACACGATTTCACACTGTCTGTACTTTGAGCACCATTCATTGAAATATTCACTCTCGCGCTGTCCCTTGCCGAAGAGGAATATGCGGCAGTCGGGATGACGCTCAATGAGCTGGCAAATAACCTTCTCCATGAGCCTGGGCGGATATATCTTGCCCACATGAGCGGCAAACGGGGCTATGCCTATCCACTTCTCCGTGAACTCGCCAGTGCGTCTCATGCTCTCGGGCAACAGACTGATGTCGCCTCCGCCCTCGGGGAATATCGACTTGAAGTCGAGCTTTACGGGATATCCAAGGCGCGCCAGCACATCGCAATAGTTGCTGAACGGCGACGGCTGCTGCACCAGTTTCTTGTCCGACATGGCCACCAGCTGCCTGCGCCCGTTGCGGTGCTTGTCGATGTGAGCCACCTTGTAGCGGTCAATGTTGAAGCGCATGCGAAGATAGTCGGAGCGCAGCACGCTGTGAAAGTCGGCTATGGCGGTGAAGTTCTTTGCCGTAAGCCGGCGGTAGAGAGCATTGAGCCCCTTCACTCCGTCGTATTCTTCCTTGATGTCGGCCTCCATAAATCCAACGTTTGGCGGCATGTGCTCGAAGAACGGGCGCGCAAAAGGCTTGCTCAGCATGGTAATCCTCACGTCGGGATATTGCTTTGCGAGCGAATACACCACGGGCACCGTCATTGCTACGTCGCCCATGGCCGAGAATCTTATTATGAGTATGTGCTCAGTCTTCATTTATTGTTTTTGGAGTATAACACCGGATTGGTAGCCGGGTCGTTATACATTTTCATCTGTCTGTACACCTTCATGTATTTGCGTCCGGCAGCAATGTCGTCCAACAGCTGGTCGATGGCCGTAGACAGGTCTACCTGCTGCTGCAACAGCACGTCGAGCTTAGCCTTGCACTTATCGAGGTGCTGCGGCTCGGCGTCGGTGCGCTCGGTCTGCTCCTTCATGTGGTAAATCTTCAGCGCGAGTATCGACAGGCGGTCGATGGCCCATGCCGGACTTTCGGTGTTGATGCGTGCGTCGGGCATCACCTTCACGTCCTTG
Source organism: Prevotella sp. CAG:1185 (assembly GCA_000436695.1). GTDB lineage: Bacteria > Bacteroidota > Bacteroidia > Bacteroidales > Bacteroidaceae > Prevotella. Next base: position 7,508 of record HF992609.1, read on the forward strand.
TACTTGTCTCTCAGCCAGCTGTCAATCTGCTCCACGAGGTCGGTGCGGTCCTGATTGCTGCGGTCTATGCGGCGTTTCAGCAGCAGAGCCTCGGCTGGGTCAATCTGTGGGTCGCGTATGATATCTTCAAGATGCCACTGCACGGTGTCAATCCAGCACTTCATGTAAAGGCTGTTCTCTATCGTGCCCTCATCGTAAGGGTTGCTCACCTTGGTGTCAACATCGTCGGCCCGGTGATAATCGTTTATCGCCCGGCTGAAAATCTCGTTACAAAGTTCGGTAAATGCCATGTGCTTTTGTTTTAGTTAATACTCTACTGCTCTTGCGCCTGCACATCAACGGCACGTAAGGCCGGATTGCAGTGACGCCACCATATTAAATGCAAAGCTAATAAATTATTTTTAATCAGCCAACAAAACAGAATATTTTTCGTAACTTTGAACTTGTATTTGAATTTTAACGGCTGAAAGTCAGCCCGCCGCCACACGTGGAGGCGCATAAATTATTGTGTATATGAGAATTGTGATTGACGACAAGATTCCGTTCATACGCGACGCCATAAGCCGCATAACGCCAGACGCCGTGTATCTGAAGGGAAGCGAAATAGGGCCGGCCGACGTGCGCGATGCCGACGCCCTGATTGTCAGAACACGCACACGCTGCGACGAGGCCCTGCTCAAGGGCAGCAGCGTAAAGTTCGTGGCCACGGCCACAATAGGCTTCGACCACATCGACGCCGACTATATGAGCCGCGCCGGAATTGAGTGGATGAGCTGCCCGGGGTGCAACGCCTCGTCGGTGGAACAGTATCTGCACTCGGTGCTGATACTGCTGAAAAGACAGAAAGGCATGCGCCCCGAAAGCTCCACGATAGGCATCGTGGGATGCGGACACGTGGGCAGCAAGGTGGCAAAGATGGCCACCGGCATGGGCATGCGCGTGCTTGTGTGCGACCCTCCGCGGCAGGAGCGGGGCGACGCGGGCACATTTGTAACGATGAAGGACATTGAGGAGCAGTGCGACGTGATAACCTTTCACGTGCCGCTGACCAAGGACGGCCCCCACCCCACGATGCACATGGCCGACGCCGCATTCTTCAGCCGGCTCGTGCGCAAACCTGTCATAGTGAACACAAGCCGCGGAGCCGTGGCAGACAATGCCGCGCTGCTCGACGCCCTAATATATAATAAGGTGAGCGACGCCGTGATAGACACGTGGGAGAACGAGCCGCACATAAATCTTCAGCTCATGGACAGGGCATGGATAGCCACGCCGCACATTGCCGGATACAGCGCCGACGGAAAGGCCTGCGCCGACAATATGGTGATAAGCGGACTGTGCCGCCACTTCGGCATTAAAGTGCCGTGCAAGGTGGAGCCGCCGGAGCTGCCGGCCGGATTCGTTGCTGCCGACGATGCCGACGACCTGTGCCTTCAGCTCTACAATCCGCTCGACGACAGCGCACGACTGAAAGCCTCGCCCGAAAAGTTTGAAGAGCTGCGCGGCAACTATCCGCTCAGACGCGAGACGGCACCGCGGAACAGGGCATGAAAATGCCTTCAATGACACGGCACTGCACACTCCGGCAGACTTCACGCTGAAGGCCAAAATACCGTGTCTGACCACTCTAAAGGCACACTTATCAAGTCCACTTTACAAAAAGCCACCTTTTACGCTCCAAAAGGCCACCTTTTAGCTTCTAAAAGGCCACCTTTCGCAGGCTAAAAGGTGGCCTTTTGCAACACATTGTAAGACAGGCATTTATGAAGTCCCGCACAAGACAGCCTGTCAACCTGCGCTACACAATGTGACTGCTGTGTGCGCACAAAATCGACAAAACAAGTAAAAAAACATGAAAAAACGGTGTAAAAAGACAACAAAACCTGCACACTATTGCGGTATGTGTGCAATTTGCGTTGTATTTTTTGCGAAAATATTTGCACACTTGAATAAAAATTCGTTCCTTTGCACCGATTTTTGGAAATGAAATTAATTTATAAACTTATTTAAACATTACAATCATGTCAGAAATTGAATCAAAAGTAAAAGCTATTATCGTTGACAAACTTGGTGTTGATGAGGCAGAAGTAAAGCCTGAAGCAAGCTTCACAAACGACCTTGGTGCTGACTCACTGGATACAGTAGAGCTCATCATGGAATTCGAGAAAGAATTCAACATCTCTATTCCTGACGACAAGGCAGAAACAATCGCCACTGTAGGTGACGCTATCAACTACATCGAGGCTAACACCAAATAATAATTTCCGATAATTATTTAAATGGAATTAAAAAGAGTAGTAGTAACAGGACTGGGCGCTGTAACACCCCTTGGACTTTCAGTCGAGGAGACATGGAAGAACCTGCTGGCAGGAGTCAGCGGCGCAGCTCCTATTACACTGTTTGACAGCTCCATGTACAAGACTCAGTTTGCGTGCGAGGTCAAAGGCCTTAATGTAAACGACTGGATCGACCGCAAGGAAGCGCGCAAGCTCGACCGCTACACACAGCTGGCCCTGATAAGCGCAATGCAGGCCGTTAAAGACAGCGACATGGACCTGGAGACAGTAAACAAAAACCGCATCGGAGTAATCTTCGGCGTAGGCATCGGCGGTATCAAGACCTTCGAGGACGAAGTGTCTTACAACGCCCTGCACAAGGAGAACGGCCCTAAATACAACCCGTTCTTCATTCCTAAGATGATCAGCGACATCGCTGCCGGCCAGATATCAATCCACTACGGATTCCACGGTCCCAACTATGCCACTACATCTGCCTGCGCATCTTCGACAAACGCCATTGCCGACGCATTCAACCTGATTCGTCTGGGCAAGGCCGACATCATTGTCAGCGGAGGTGCCGAAGCAGCTATCTGCGGATGCGGAGTTGGCGGTTTCAACGCCATGCACGCCCTTTCTACACGCAACGACGATCCTCAGAAGGCATCACGCCCGTTCAGCGCAAGCCGTGACGGATTCGTAATGGCCGAAGGCGCAGGCTGCCTCATCCTCGAGGAGCTTGAGCACGCAAAGGCACGCGGAGCAAAGATCTACGCAGAAATGGTGGGCGAAGGCGAAAGCGCAGACGCATACCACATAACAGCATCTCACCCCGAAGGACTCGGAGCTAAGCTCGTTATGCAGGCTGCTCTCGACGACGCCGGCATGAAACCTGAGGACATAGACTATATCAACGTTCACGGAACATCAACTCATGTGGGCGACATTTCAGAGGCCAAGGCCATCAAGGAAGTGTTCGGAGATGCAGCTTACAAGCTCAACATCAGCTCTACAAAGTCAATGACAGGCCACCTGCTGGGAGCTGCCGGAGCCGTTGAGGCAATGGTAAGCGTATTGTCAATACAGAACGACATTGTTCCGCCTACAATCAACCACGAAGAAGATGACAAGGACGAAGAGATAGACTATAATCTCAATTTCACATTCAACAAGGCACAGAAGCGCACCGTGCGCGCCGCCATGAGCAACACGTTCGGATTCGGCGGACACAATGCCTGTGTTATCTTCAAGAAATATGATGATTAACAACTTTATTGATAAAATGAAGCTCCCTTTCCGCAAGGAAAAGGAGCTTTATTCTTCTTTATTCAACGTCATCGGTTTTTATCCTCACGACATCAGCCTGTACAAACTGGCACTGCTCCACAAGAGCATAGCCAAGCGCAACGAAAAGGGACGACCCGTAAACAACGAGCGTCTTGAATTTCTGGGCGACGCCATTCTCGACGCCATTGTGGGCGACATCGTGTTCAGACACTTTGAAGGCAAGCGCGAAGGATTTCTTACCAACACACGCAGCAAGATTGTGCAGCGAGAAACTCTCAACAAACTGGCTCAGGAGATTGGCATAAGCCAACTCATAAAGTCAAACGGACATTCCTCGTCACACAACAGCTACATGGACGGCAACGCCTTCGAGGCCCTCGTGGGAGCCATCTATCTCGACCGCGGATACGAGGCCTGCATGCGCTTCATGCAGAAACGTATCCTCTCACAGCTTATCAATCTCGACAAGGTGGCTTACAAGGAGGTTAACTTCAAGAGCAAACTCATTGAATGGTGCCAGAAAAACAGGGTGAAGCTCGACTTCAAGCTGATTGAACAGAAGCGCGACGAAAACAACAATCCGATATTCGTATATCAGACTCTTGTTGAAGGACTGGAAGGCGGTTCGGGCAAGGGCTACTCCAAGAAGGAGAGCCAGCAGATGGCATGTAAGCTCACTCTGCAGAGCCTGAGACGCAAACCGCAGTTTATCGACGCCGTGTTTGCAGCCAAAGCCGACCGCACAAAGATGGAGGAAGAACCTGTGGTGAACGTTCCGGACATTGAGCAAAAAGACGATTTCATAATCCTCAGCCACAGCGAAAAAGCTGACGACAATGTGCAGGAGAACGTCGCCGACAGCAACAAGAAACGTAATAAAGAAGAAAAAAAGAATGCGGCAAGCAGCACAGACTATGAATTTGACCTGTCTGACATCACTGCTACACCGCGACAAATGTCTAAAGAAGAAATAATAGCGGCAGCTGAAAAGGCCGCTTTCTCTGAATAAAGGCAAAAGAAGCGGCACCGGCCTGCGCAGGGCATGGTGCCGACGCTTCTTTCACCTTTTTGTATTTTTAAGCTACTGCGCTGTCTGTTTTATTTATCAGCCGTTTATTTTCAGTATATCGCACAGCTGCGCGAAGTCGTCTATTATAAACTCTGTGCCGCACGCCTCAAGCTCACTTCGGCTGCCGTTGCCATAGGTTACGCCCACGCCGCACACTCCGGCGCCGTGGCCCATCTCTATGTCGAACGTCGTGTCGCCCACCACAACGCACTCTTCAGGGCGCAGTCCGTGGTCGGTCATGGTGCGCACAACCATGTCGGGGGCAGGCTTTGCGTTGGGCACGTCGCCAGCGCCGAGCACGTAAGTGATGTATCCGCCGAGATTCATGTCGGCAACAAAGCCAAGCAGCGATGCCCTCGAGCGGCTGCTCGCCAGCGTTATCAGCCT
>HF992610.1 GCA_000436695.1 Prevotella sp. CAG:1185
GCTGCCGCTGCTGAAATGAATATGCGACGCAGTCTCAAACGTGAGCCGCCGGCATCGCCATGACGCGCTTCAAACTGCCGCCATGCCTTCTGCGTCTCCTCATCGCCTGGCATATCTCCCAAAGCCTCGCCGAGCATCATCAGCAAACGCTCATCTTCACCACTGCCCTCGCCTGCCTTGCGGCTTGTCAAATCCATGTTTCTGACATCATTATCTTTCATAATTCGTCTCCTTTCCCTACAGCCTCACGCAAAAGTTTCAAGGCCTTTGCAATATGTTTTTTCACGGTATCATAACTTATTCCAAGACGTTCGGCAGCCTGACGGCGTGTAAGATGCTCATAATAACATAGGCGCACTATCGAGCGTGCTGGCTCGCCTAACCCTTCAGCCACAGCCTCAACACGCGAAAGCAGCCGCTCGTGATCGCGATATTCGCTTTTGGCATCTGCCTTCGTGGCCTCAGCCAGCTCTGCCGCCGCACAATTCTCGGTCTTTATATGCTTCAGTCTGTTAATACAGGCGTTGCGCACGCACATATAGAGCCATGAGCCGCGGTCGGCAGGACGCAGCAAGTCGAAGCGCTCCCAAGCCTTCTCCATGACATCGGCCACCACATCGCGCCCCTCGTCGGCATCGCCCGTAAGCTGGACGGCAAACCTGACCAACTTAGGATAATATTCGCAGAACATACGTCTGAAGTCGTCTTTCTTCTTATCTTTCAACAACATTTTTAAAATCAGTTGGCCGCCGTTCATCGCCTTGCACCATTGTGCCAGGAAGCACGGAGACATTTAACGGCCGCAAAGGTAAGCATTATTTTCAACAGGCAGCCGCTACAGTCGTTGTTTCTCGCTCTCTCCGGCTCCCTTGCCTTTATATTTAGTCTTGGTGGCGTTGAACGTATAGTTTACGCTTATGCCTATGCGCTGCGTGTCTGACCATGTACGACTGTCGTAGTATGTACGGTCACCATAACCAGTGAAACGGTCGCGCCCCGTATTGAATATGTCGTCGGCAGAAATGGCCACGCGCAGCGATTTGTCCTTGAAGAATGTCTTTACCACACGCAGACTCACCGTTCCATACTGCTGTTTTATGGTGTAGCTCTGTTTGCCCCTCAGGCCCAGGCGTGCTTTCAGGTTCAGAAGCCAGCCGTGGCTAAAGGTCAGACTGTTGTAGAAAACGAAGTCAAAGACGGGACGGTTCCACAAGTAAGGTATGCCAAGAGAGCGCGCGTCAGAGTCATACCAGTCTATCGAAGCCGACAGGCGGGGCTGCCATATTCCGATTTTCGGTGTCAGTTCAACAGACATTCCGTACATATTAGTATAAGGTATGCTGGCCATTGTCTCCAGCATTACGCCCGGATGGCCGTCTTCATCATATGGCTTGAAGAACGAAGTGTACATATTAATTGCATAGTCGTACCATATCGAGAAATTAATCCATCTCCATCCGCCGTCGATTGTAAAGTAGTTATGTTTCTGTGGCACGAGGAGCGGATTGCCGTTACGGTACATATATTTGCTGATATAGCTTGTCGCGCTCGACAGCATGCGGTAAAGAGGACTAAGTTTCAACAGACGGTAAGCCAGCGAAAAATTCCAGTCGCCATGGCTGTAATCGACCGATGCCGACGGAATCAGGTCGTTGTACGTAGGGCTTTGCTCTGCCTTCAGCACGCCAGCCTCATAATACTTGGTCCGCTGATGCTCGTAGCGCAATCCGGCACGTGCCGTAAAACGCCCCAGACCGAGAGTATAGTCGACAAATGCCGAATAAAACTGCTGTTGCAGATGGTCGTCGGCATCTGCCGAGAAGCCGCTCTGAGTGAAACGGTCCTTGCGGTCGGTGAATGTCTCTTCCGTGCCAAACGCCACCTCTCCGCCAAGCAACGGGGCTGTTACCACCAGCTTAGCGGCATAGAGAGAATTACGCACGTCATTATATGATGCAGCGTCCACTTCGTCGTTGTTGGCTGCCACCTGCCAGCTGCGCGAGCATCCGCCCAGATAGTCGGCGTTGAAGTCTATGCTCCACTTACCGAACGTGCCCGTATAGTATCCGTTGACCGAATGGTTCCAGCCGTTGTTCTCAGCCGTCTCCGACTCTGTCTCAATATTGTCATACTCGTCCCCGTCTCGCAACAATATGGTGTTGCCCGTTATATGTGAGCTGCTGTTGGCAAGAGATTTGTCAGCCACATAGCGCACGCCAAACGACTGGCGGCTGTCGGGTTCATAGTTGAAGCCCACCTCACCATTAAAGTTAGAATCGTTGCCGGTCTCAATATTGTCAGACATCATCGTCCATACTGACGACGTATTCATCAGGCTTAGAGTCTGTTTCTGTATATAAAAACTGTTTTCCTTAAAGTTTCCTTTCACAAAGACGTCAAGCCCGCCGGTGCGGTAGTTTAGCGAAAGACCTTCGCGCCCTTCACCTTCATGCCCCTGCGACCATTCGGCATAAGCCAGTCCGCTAAGTCCCTGTCCGCGCAGGCGTATTGTCTTTAACCGTATCACCGCTCCTACATCCGACGAATAGCGAGCACCTGGATTCATTATTATTTCGGCCTGCTGAATCTCAGTGGCGCGCAGCTGTCCGAGTTCGTTCGTGTCGCGCACCTTGCGCCCGTTGATGTAAATCTCTGCCCCGCCACGGCCTATCACGCTGAAATTGTCGCCGTCGCCTGTAACGAAAGGCAGACTGCCAATCATGTCAGCTGCCGAACCCATCATGGAAAGCGGCGTGCCCGCAACATTGGCCACAATGGTGCTGCCCCTGCGCTCCACCATCGGGCGCGACGCCTTTACCTCTACACCTTTAAGCATCATGGCGTTTTCCTTAAGAGTTATGCTGTTTTCCTGACGGCATGGCACGATGACAGTGGTGTAACCTACAAAAGACACGCGGAGCAGACAGTCTTTCTGCGGCATTGAAGGCATGGCAAAAGTGCCGTCGGCTTCCGTGACGCATCCAGAGATATACGACTTGTCGCCGGCAGCCAGCATAACAACATTGGCATAAGCCATGGGCTTACCGTTTTGGTCGGTCACACGGCCGCGCACACTGACGCTGCGCTGGCGCGACTCGCTGTACTGCACAACGAAGTAAGCATTGCGCTCAACAAACGCAAAGGGCTTGCCGCTGAGCAGGATACGCAGGGCCTCCGCTTGTGTCTTGTTTTCCACAGTGGCCGTAACCCTGAAACGCTCCGTCTCCTTATATGTAAACAAAATACTCTTTCGACCTGCTTTCTCGAGCCGCTTTAATGCTGACGGCAGTGGTTCGCCGACAAACTTCAGCGTAATGAGCCTCTTGTTATTTTCTCCGGCATAGCTTATGTTTAAGCCAAAAGCCATGAGGCACAGCATCAACGGGAGTCTTATGTTTACAATAGTTTTATAAATAGCCATAATTCTTTGTCTTTACTTCTAATACAACCCAAGCACCGAAATGGGTATAGTATGTATGTCTTTTTATCAGTATTTAACATTTTAGGGCGTTTCGTACATTTTCAAAAATACCATATCTACCCTTCTTCCACTTTTACGACACATAAAAAGACATGAAGTAACCATAATCTAATCTGCCGACAAGACTGCATACGCAGCAAGAGGCCTGTGATGGACATACATAAAAAAACGCTTTTAAGCATTACATCACAGCATACATAATTCAATTGCTCAAAAACAAAAATGCTATTACCAATAAAAATATAACCACGTATTAAAATTTATCAAACCATCCCGTAAGAACGTTCCACTTTGTAACACTATAAACTTCTTGATAATCTTTATTTGATTCTGTTGGAATAAAAACAGATATACCCATACATCCTTTTATTTGTTCAGCATGACTGGAAAAAACCATAAAACCATCAGGCAAATAACCACACATACTTGCAGAAGATATAAAAGAGCCAAAATCATAAAAGATATCATTTGCTCTAAACCCATACTTATATATTTCATCCTGTTTGACACTGCCAATATCAAATAACATGTTCTTACAAGCAAAAATTACATCATCAGTCAAAGAACCACAGAAAAACGATATGGGAGCTGTATTTTCTGCAACATCCGGATACACTGATGAGTAAATGTTGCACACCTCTGAAAGACGTTCCTCCACACTTCCCTCACCTAATATCACACATAAAGATAAAGGAGTAATAATACCTGATGAAGGTACAACACCTGGCGAGGCCATAAAATATTTACAATAAGGATAAACTTCAGCTAACACCTCAATACAGCCCATATAGCACGCATCAAAAATAATATAATCATATTTTAGGCAAAAAACTGTAGCCAACACACTTATATCCATAGCTTCACCTCCGTCATAACCGAAGCTACGTGTAGCACCTGTCGGCAACCAGCCTGATCCATGAGATCAAAACACAATCCCATTCTCACGGGCAGGAAACATCTTGCAAACATCATCAAGAACATTACTCATCACGTTACCAGACACAGAATTCACTTCACCATATCTTTTAACCAGTCTCAGATCTTCACCATCCACACAATACAAGCCTGCACCATCCTTATTGTCAAAAAAAACAATTATATTACTTCTTTCGAAGTTCGCATGTCCCCCCATAATTCAACAACTCATCAATTAAAACTTCCGCATAACGATATAAATTGTTGTCTGCTACTACATAAAACAATACGGTTTTATCTTTGACAGTAATAGTTTCTTCTCTGCATTCATTATCACATGAATATATTAGAAAAGACATGAACAGCAAGGCGGCCAACAGGCGAATCCTCCTTGCTGTAAATAGGTTTACTACACTGTCTTCCGACATAATCATATTCTTATATCTCCAAACGTTCAACATTCTCCACCTTTATCTTTACTCTTTTTCTTTTTAAGTCTCCAACCGACAAATTCTCCAAACATATAACTTACAGCTATAATACATATAAAATCTGTAACTTGGTCTTCGGAAATCCATTTTATCTTATACAACAAGAAGCTAACAGCTGCCGAAAGAGTGAAAACAACAATGACGAATGTCGTAAAAGCTAATACCTTTTTAATCATTTGAAAAGAGAAAATATAGCTTTACCAATTTTAGCACTAAGACCTAGATAACCGGTTACACCACCTGTAGCACAACTCGAACCCAAATCACTCCAAACTACACGATTGTTCCAATTCTTAAAACAATATATAAAGCCTGAAAGAACCGCACCTCCAGCATCCACAACGACCCATTGAGCGACCTTTCCTTCAACAGGAACCGCATCAGGATTATCCTTCCACCACGAATAAGAGCTTTGTGCCACAGACAATACTGCTGCAACACAAGCACCGTCGGCAGAATCGATCTTGTACCCCGAGACATCAAACTCATTAACAAGATTCATGATCTGTCTTTCGAACTCAGCATCAGAAAGTAAACCTTGATAACTACGACGCATCAGACTTATGATATTCTCAAAAAAATAAATTGATTTTTCCGACAATAATCCTTTTGACGACAACGCATGAACCATACTTTCAAGACTTGGTATGTCTTCCAATTCTATAACATCTGCGTCACACATATCCTCAATCTTTTTTAAAATGTCAGCTATATCTTCTCCACCCCTTGTGGCATCAGAAAACAGAACACTTCCAAACTCCTCTGTCTTAAGGAAGTTTTTATATTTCAAAATTAAATCTTTAGAATAATCCTTTATATTACATTTATTCATTTCCACATCTATGAACATCGCCACAGCGTCAACAGCCTCTTCTTTTGTAGAAGATTCAGAAACAATCTTCTCTGAAGGAATACCATCATTTACTTTCGTCATAACTGTATTATGGAGATTCCCTATAAAAGCAAGATCTGAAACTTTCATATATTTTTCTTCTAAATCATCCATATTATATTGATGATTACAAGAAATCAAAAATAAAACAGAAATTAAGCAACAAAAGCTCTCCAAATACTTCTTTATCATATTCTTTTCATAATACCAAATTTTTAAAGTTAAACAAAATATTATATTACAATTATAATACATTTTACACGCACAGCAAAATATTTTGCAATATTTTTATATTTTATTGATTTATAAATCAATAAATCTTATAATATAACATTTTAAAATTACAAACAAAGAAAAAACGCACCATCATACTCACGATGTAATTTTATTAAATATCCTCCAGTATAAAATAATTATTATTTGAAATAAACGTCCCAGATAAATTTAAATAAACTGGCCTTGAATGACCTTGCCAGACCTTGTTCGTCAACATATAGTTTATATTACATTTCTTTCTCTCAGCATAATCTTATCACCACATTTCCGTTCACTTAACGCTCTCAGAACAGCGGTGCCGGACAAGGATTGGTCTTCAGACCGAAAAATTGCGTATTTTCGAGTATTTTAATTAAGTCATTGAATGATAAGCATTTACAAGACTTTCGCAGCAAAAAGACAAAAGTTAAAAAACATTACTCGGCCATTTACGGGTCGTAAGTGGTGCATTTACGATGCAAAAGCAGCCTCTTTGTAACACAAAAAGCCTTGATTTAGGAGGTAAAACTATACAATTTCAGACCAAAAAGATGATTAAATGCAAACAGAAGTTAATAAAGTCATGACTAAAGAACGGATAATTTAACATCCGTTACACATCGGCTTTCTATTTCAGAAAAAACTTTTGTCCTGATATTTTATCAGGCAATGAATTGTAACAGGCGTGAAAATTATATTCATTTTATCATGTCATACTTTTAATTTAATTGATTACCTTTGTATGATTATTTTAAATCAACTATTGAATATGAACAATGGTGAAGACCTTACACGGGGCAAAATAACACCAACACTGCTGCGGTTTACAATGCCGATGATAGCAGGGGCAATGATGCAGCAGTGCTACAACATTGCCGACACACTCATTGTGGGGCGTTTTATCGGTGCTGAGGCGCTGGCAGCCGTCGGCTCGGCATACACTCTAATGGTTTTTATAACGTCTGTAATGCTCGGTCTGTCGATGGGCAGCGGCACTGTGTTCTCGCTAAAATTCGGCGAAGGCGACATGGCGGCACTTAGGCGAAGCGTGGCGGCGAGCCTGCTGCTTACGGGCGGAATAACCGTTATACTAAACGTTGCGGCGTATACATGGATCGACGGCACGCTGCGCCTGCTGAGCGTTCCGGCTGATGTTTATCCGCTGATGCGCAGCTACCTTATGATAATATACGGAGGAATAGCGCTCTCGTTTGTCTACAACTTCGGTGCATCGTTGCTGCGTTCTGTCGGCAACAGCCGTGC
>HF992611.1 GCA_000436695.1 Prevotella sp. CAG:1185
AACAGTAGATAATAATCTTTTTAAGGGGCGACTAATTAATGTGATCCCGACGAATTGAGTTCAGAACAAAGTCGGTTGAATATCAATCGTTCTCGTAACATTGATATATAGCTTCTTTTTAAAGCAGAAATATTCAGCTATTGTACTAAATTTATCAAAGACCATATGTCTTGAATCTATGGTCACTGTTCACGGAACGATATAAAGTAATATTTTCAAGATAGAAATGCTTCAGACAACGATAGTCTTAATTATGGGAAAGTATCATAATAAGCATAATTTTATGCATTTAACCTGGTTGTGGCACGATGAATTCTATAAGTTTGCTTTTGGTGATCGTAGCGAATATTGTTTGTATTTCTTTGACTTTCAATACTATAAAGATTCAACAAATTTCGCTAGTCACCAAATTTACAAGAACTTACAATTCGTCCAACTTACGTTAAAAACAAATATAAAATATTTTCAATTTTCATTATTTGCATAATAATAGATGTTACCAATTTGTATAATTGTCATAAAGAACCCAATTCGCTGATTGGTAAAAGATAGGGGTATCTCCACTATAATAATCTAAGCTCATAGTATAATATAATTCCATATCCCCATCTTTAATAACAGCTTTAAAGCTTAAAAAACTTATTTCTTCATTGGCAATCTTATTACTGTCATAGCTGGGGTATATACCACTGCAATCTCCATTACTACCATAAGAGCCGTCAGCATTACAAACTACAATTAATTTATCCCTATATTCACCTCCCCACCAAGCACCTATTTTCCATTTTCCATATTCTCTACCTTGAACAAAACTCCATTGCAGAGTTTTGTTGCTAATCTGTGCCTTAGCTTTTTTTATACCGTTATCTAACGTTTTCATTTGCACATAAATTACACCATCACTTTCATATATTTTCATATCACCATAACCCAATCTATCTGCCTTGCCACTTTTCCTCCATACACCTAAATACTCGTTATAATCGTTTGAATTCTGTTGTCCAAACATTACGAATGGAAAAAACGTCAGAAATATCATTACATAGATAAACTGTCGATTAATATTATTTTTCATAATTTCATCTTTTTTTTTGATTAAACAAATATTTTGTAGCATACAATAAGTCAAGTATCGTAAATTCTATAACAATATATATTTTTTCATCTTATTGCTTGTTTTGAATGATCATATTACCTAATTATATTCTGCGCCACAAGTAAAGCATTTTAAATAGTATACAATAACTTGTTTATATGGATGTCCTGTCCCGTTGCACGCTTTACAGTCTGGACCATCATACCTAATTTTCCCGTTTATTATCCGCCCCTGTCTTCCTGTACCATTACATACAGTGCATTTTCTGGATTGGTCATGTCTGTTTACAACTTTACTGCACTGCGTTAGTATTCCTTTCCCGCACTTAGGGCAGACTTGATCTTTATAGATGTTATTATTAACACATTCATGTTTAGTCGCATTATTATGACTAATTTTGAAATTCTGATTGGCACAAATTATTGTTGGTATGGCCATCATAAAAATTAAAAAGATTTTTTTTTCATAGCTATATTATTTTTTAGTTAAAGTTTATATTGCCTTTGGTTAATTAATTTATTACATGTTTATGATATTGACGATATGATGTTTTCGTTATGATAACTATATGGACCTATTAAGAAACTTTTTGGTCATTATATTTTATCAATACAAAAATTATTGTGACAAGTTTTAGTTCTCATTTATCTTTTTCATATCGGCAACATTTTTTGTTATACTTATTGTTACATAGGTCATTCTCACCATATCTTCTACACAAACCCATTCATAAACGCTGTGTGCAGCTTGTTGACCGCTGTATATGCAAGGTCCTCCACGGAGCCCCTTGGCCGCCATCATTGCGGATGTTGTACCGCCACGTTCACTGCAGGGACTCATTTTTAAACCGTACTTATCAGCGCTTTTAGTTATTATTTCAGCTGTTCCTGGATACATCGTATAAGCAATGTTTTCGTATTGCATTGTTTCGTGTCCAGCTTCAATTCTTACAAAAGGATACGCTTTAGCTGTAAGTATTTCAGCATTTTTCAGCATTTGACGTAATGTGTCACCTTCATTTTTATCAAAATATCTCAGTCGTACTTTTACAAGATAGTCTTCCGCTAGTTCTTTTCCCATGCTGTCTGTCGGATGTGTCATTGAGTAGCAATGTATATATCCTTGTTTGTCTTTACTTGCAGAAGGATGTTTCTTTGGATCTATCTGTCCTATGAAATATGAAGCTGCCGTTAATGCATCACCATATTTATTTACGAATCCGTCACCAGGATGTGTATCGTGTCCGATGAAATGATAATTGAGCATGGAGGCAGTAAAGTTTTCAACAGAAAATTTATCGGGCATATTTCCGTCAACATCTATTATAATGTCAGGATTTCCGTCAACATATTTTCCTTCGAAACGGTCTGCTGCGCGTCCTATATCTTCATTTTGTGAAAATACGAAATACAAATCACCATGTTTAATCTTTTTGTTTTTAACAATTATTTCTATTGCTCCTACAAGTACCGTTACACCTGCTTTGTCGTCAGCGCCTAGCAATGTGCTTCCGTCAGATGTTATTATAGTTTTTCCTTTACAATTTTTTAAGTGCGTACCTTGTGGACTATTGGGGCTTAGAACTATTCCTGCAGGAAGTTTAATGTCTCCTCCGTCATAATTGTAATGAACAATAGGCTTAATATTCTGTGCCGGAGTCTCAGGCGTAACATCAAGATGAGCCATAAACATAAGTGAAGGAACGTCTTTGTTCTTAATGTTTGAAGGTATCTTTACATACACATATTGGTCGTTACTGCGTATTATTGTTGCATCACTGCCTTTGCATATTCCGCATAATTCGTTTTCCAAATATTCAGCTATCTTTATTTGCCCAGGAGATATAGGAAAAACATTCATGTCAGCAGTATCTATGCTTTGGCTGCTTATTTTAGCATAGTTTAGAAAACGGTTTTCTGTTCTTTTTATATATTTCATCATCCTATTTATGGCTGTGGTTTTATGTATGGATATTTTATGATTTTTGCCATTAAATGAATTTATAAAATTAGGTGCAATTTTCCCATTATGTAAATTTTTGGGATTTGGTATTATTCCTTTATTATTATTGTTATTATTATTAGGGCTATTTATATATTTTGTTGTTGATAATACTCCCATATTCGGTAACGCCTTTTGAGGCATTGGGTACTTTTGAGTCTCAATTGCTGATTCTATAATTTTTGCGTTTGTTACTACCTTAAAGCTATTTTTTGTGGCGGCTTTCAGCGAATTCTTTATTATTTTAAACTTTTGCGCCTTAGATTCAAATATAACAAAGTTAAATGCAATAATGCATGCAAGTATAGCTAAAATTTTATCTGTCAATTTCATGATTAATAAATTTAATGGTTATTTTTAGTAAATGTTAATTTAATACAGAATCATGTCATGAAATAGCAATATAGTGAATACTTCTATTAATATAAAATTACTTCGGTAAATAGTAGTTTATGTCGAATCTGATAAATATGGTATAGTTTGCTTTGCCTTCTACTTCATCGAGACACGGCTTTTGATCAGAAGGACATAACAATATAGTTTTACGGTCTTTTGTGATAAAGATGTTTTTCTTTATGTTGTCTGTTGAATAACCAAAAGTGTAATACAAATCCACTTTGTCACCATTCTTTAATATATCGGGATCAATATTAAGATCAGAACATGCTTCAAATTCTGTCTCTACGCCATAGTAGTAATATGAAGTGCTATAACCATCGTATCTGTACTTACGGTCGTCTTTTGCAATGTCGTTATAAAAGTTGAGCCATCTGTTAAGGTAGTTTATGGCCTGTTGTCTAGTATAATTAACAGTTTGGTAATTAGACACCATACCATAATTTAAACTTCCCCATGTATTGTTTTCAAAAAGAACATCTCCATTATCTAAAAATATCAATGCCCAAAAATTTGGACCTTTTAAAGTTGCATACTCAAAATTTAGAAAACCTCTGCTATCTAGGCATTCATCTAAAGGAAGGTAATAATATACACAGGAGGATTTATAATTTATCTTTTTGCCATAAATAGGTATTACAGATAAAATAATGATAATAAAGGTGATAAGTTTTTTCATAATAAATATAATTATTGGTTAATATTCTTTTGAACTCTATTATAGCATATTCTTTTTCATTGTATTTTGTAAAAAATAACTTTGTGATTTTCATTCCATATCCATGATGAATTGTTCCATGCATGATTTATATAACCTACTAGTTTGTTTTCTGACAAATTTTCATCATTCTCTTGATAAAAGAAACAAATATGAATATATAAATTGCTTATATTCTCTGAACCGATAAATTTAACTCTGAAAGATTCTGCATGAATTGAATTACCTGTATTTAGTATGTATTTTCCATAATCGGGCCAATACCCGAAATTTATAGTTTGCCAATCTGTTACTCTCTCTAAGTAGGCAGAATACTCATAAGGAACTGTAACAGTACCATTACTATTAACTTCAAAGCAGTAAGTGTTACCGCCGAATTTAATTTCAGGGGCTGTAACCCATTTACCTACTAAATTTTTATTAAATCTTATTTTTCTTATATTTCTAAATGTTTCACATTTATTACTTTCTTCTTCGGCAATATCCTTTTTGTCTGGACACAATTCAACATATTTTTTGAAACATTCTTGCGAACGGTCTATCCAACTTGATATATACCCTTTGCCATAAAGTTTTCCTAATTCAAAGTAGGCTTCAGGATAATCTTGAATGGCAACAAGCTTTTCAAGTTCATTTATTACAAGTTCGTTTTCGGAAAATGTCTTTGCTTCTTCTTTGTATATCATCGCATTGTTCCAATATCTTTTTGCCTCAGGGCTTAAAGTCTTATTGGTTTTCTGTTGTGCTGAAATATTAAAAGTTAAGAAAAGGAATAATATGAGTAAAGATTTAAAATGCATGTTAAAAGGAATTTTGTGCCTTGCAAACTCCTTAAAATAGGCGGTTAATAATTTCTCAGATTAGATACTAAAAAAGACGTGGGAGTTTCTACTTGTCGCTTATCCCACAGTCAGGCTCTCGCATTGCCTCTCTCTTAGGATAAACAACGCAGTCAGCCCACGTCACGACATATTATAATCATAAGGAAGAATACTATTCCTCCTTCTATAATACACCTCACGTAGACGCTTTTCGTCGCTTTATCTTCGAAGAGAGTTCAAATTTGCGAGATTCGACTGTCGAAGATAACGTTTGTAAACGTCCTTTACCAGTAAATAACTCACGCTTAACTTTATATAGTTATATGAGCTATTGCAAAATTACATTATTTTTATTATTTGCCAAATAAAATATGTGAAAAAATAACGTTTTAATTATTTTTAATAATTAACAATTGCGTGAATTGTTTTATATAAATCTGTGTCGCTGTATAGAGTATTTATAATCGTTATTATCCAAGGCGGACGTTTCCGTCGTTATATCTTCGAAGAGAATTTAGCTTTGCAAGATTTGACTGTCGAAGACAACGTCCGCAAACGTCCTTAATGATTTTTTACATGGGTATTTTCCGTTAGTAATTGTTACATTGCAAATATATTATTTTTTAAAGTTTTTTCCAAATAAAATAAAGAATAATTTTATAAAAATTAAATTTTAATTTACAATAGGTTTAAAATTAACTATTTAACTTGTATATTTCTATTTTTGTTGAATTATATTCTTTTATTGTTTGTAATACTTTGTTATTAAAGATACTTCATTAGGTCAGATTTTCTGATATGATATTTATCTATAGTGTAATTAAATTTATCTAATTTATAGCAAAACGTCATTTACCTATCGTCATGTGAAAGTTGGAAAATAGAGTAATTCTGTTGCTTATTTATTGGATATGTTATGCATTTTATGGTGTTTTGCGTGCTAAAATGACGGGTTTTTTGGTGCAGAAAGCGTGATGTTGTGTGTTATTATGCCGTTTTTTGTGATGTAGATGGGCGAGTTGCTTGTCAATAATGACCGGTTTTTTAATCGTAACTCTATGGTTTACTACCCGTAAATGGCCGAGTAATGTTTTTTAACATTATAAGATTTTTGCACATAATTGTGGATAACTTTCTATTGTGTTGATATAATGGTTGTTACGACTGCACACAAAAATAGTTGATTTTTGCGTATAATTTATGGTTTTCGGAAAAAATGTGGATATGTGCACATACGAAAAATCACAATGAAAGCAAATTTTGATGTTTGCTTTCATTGTGATTTGTGTGCTGAAAGGCTTTGCCTGTTAAGTTTTGCTTATGTTATAAAAAGCATTATATCAATGGGTTTTGCCGATGTTTTTGCCGTGAGAGTAAGCCTGTGCGGCAATTTCGCCTATTATTTTATCGGCCATGTCTACGGCTATAGTGCCGGCTTCGGGCAGTCGGGTGTAGTTGGTTTCGTGCTCATCCTGCGACTCCAGACGGCCACATAACAGCAGTTCGAAGTTGCGCTTATATTCGCTCACCATAGCCTGATAGAAGTTGTCGGTGCGGCATGCAAAGCGGACCAGCTCCATGTCGGTTGTTCCGGGCTTCATGAACTCGCGCAACTGCTGCTCCATCTCCTCTGTCGTGAAGTTGAGGCGCATCAGTGCAAAGAAGGCCTCACGGTTGAAATAGCGTGATATGTTCTCATAATGGTTGAGCATGGTCTTCTTTATGTTTATAGGTTCAAAACGGTTTTGGATGTCGGTGCCGGTCTGTTCCTCGAGTATTCCTGTTACGAAGTATTTGAAGAAACTTCTTACTACGGCAGCCAGCACGATGTCTTTGCTTATTTCTTTCATGTCTTATTCTTATTATTATTGTCGTTATCTTGCAGCGCAGCCTTTATGTTGCGCATCAGTCCGTCGTATTTCGCACGCTTTACGGCACTGCCTTTGAACAGTCGCCGATAGTCGTCCACGGTCAGTGATGTCCATTTTTCACGTGTCATGTTGAGCAGTTCTTCGCGAGGGCGGAGCTGTTCTTCAGTTGTGCCCTGCGCAAACCTGTTCCACGGACAGGCGTCTTGGCAGCGGTCGCAGCCATAGATGCAGTTGCCCATCTTGCAGGCGTATTCCTGCGGGATGTCGCCCCGGTTTTCTATGGTCAGGTAAGAGAGGCAGCGGTCTGAACAGAACTCTGTGCACCGGCTGTCGTCTGTCAGATGCAGGGCGCCGGTAGGACAGGCGTCTGTGCAGGCATGACAGTTGCCGCAACGTGAGGGCAGGGGAGTGTCATATTCAAGTTCTGCGTTGACAAACAGCTCTCCGAGGAAGAACATGCTGCCGGCATGGGGGATTATGAGCTGATGGTTGCGACCAATCCAGCCCAGTCCGGCCTTCATCGCCCAATAACGTTCAAGCACGGGAGCCGTGTCGCAGAAGGCGCGGAAGGTGGGGAGAGGAGAATTGAGAATTGAAAATTGAAAATTTTGATTACTCTTTTGGTTGTGGACGGGTAGGTTATTTGGGCCGCTGCCGAGTGAGGATTGTGAGGCGGCATTTGCGCTGCATGGCTTATCTGATTTGGGGAGTGTTGCCGTCTGTGCGGCGTTGTTGTCTGTGCGTTCAGTCAGTCCGAGTGTTGAGGCCAGCTTGCGCAGCTTGTCTTTCATTATGTAGTGATAGTCTTGGCCTAAGGCGTAGGCGGCTAATTGTGGCTCGTCGGCGGGTATTCTACTCGTAGGAGCATAGCTGAGCGCAACGCAAACAATGCTCTTTACGCCCGGCATGAGCAGCTGAGGGTTGAGCCTCTTGTCTGTGTTTGCAGCCATATAGTCCATGCCGGCATGACCTTTACGGCCGAGCCATGCCGTAAACCTTGCCGCCTCCTCAGCGTCAACAGGCTCAGCCTTAGCAATGCCACAAGCAAAAAAGCCGAGGTTGTGTGCCTCGGCTTTTATCTTTTCACTCGAAAGTCTTAAATTCATATCCCTGTTCTTTTAGCCATTTCAGTGCCTCCGGCAGAGCGTATCTCAGTTTGTCGATGCTCTTCAGCGAGTCGTGAAACGTGATGATAGAGCCGTTGCGCGTGTATCGCTTCACGTTTTTCAGCACGTCTTCGGCAGTAAGCCATTTGCTGTAGTCGCGTGTAACGAGGTCCCACATTACGATGCGGTATTTGCGCCCCAGCCAAAAATACTGTTCCCACAGCATCCAGCCGTGCGGCGGTCTGAACAGATGCGCGTTGATAAGGCGGTTAGCCTTCTCGGTGTTTGCGCTGTAGGCTTTGGTTGAATGTTTAAAACCGCCCCAGTGGTTGTATGTATGGTTGCCCACCTGATGGCCGGCTTCAACAATTTGTTTGAACAGCTCGGGATATTTTCTAACGTTGTCGCCAACCATGAAGAATGTGGCATGGGCTCCATATTCGGCAAGAGTCTTGAGGATAAATGGCGTAGATTCGGGTATTGGACCGTCATCGAAAGTCAGATAAACTGCCTTCTCGTTCTTATCCATTCTCCATGTTGCCCTCGGGTAAAGCCAACGTAGCCATTTGGCCGGCTGTTCTATAATCATCTTTCTTCTTTTTCTTTCTGATGTTAAGCGTTACTTAAATTGAGAAATGAATCTAATTGAGAATTGAAAGTTGAGACAGGAGAAATAAATTTCAGCGTCAGCCAATTATGTTTAGCCCCGTTAGGCCCTCCTCTCATATCCAACGTTTTAGCTTATCAGCGGTGTCAGACCATGAGAGTAATCATAATTTTCAATTCTCAACTCTCAATTCTCAATCATAAATCATTCTTCGCCCATCAGGCGTCCGCCCTTGCTTTGGTAAGTGGCGGCGTCTGCGTTGAACTGTTTCATGAGGCTTGCTGCCCACTTGTTGTCAACCATGTGAGCTATGTCTATACAAGAGTTCATGACGTACAGGTGCATCATGCAATCCTGCTGCGACTGCATGAAACGGCTTCCGCTGAGCGAGTTGTACCACACCATGTACTGATGAGCATTCTTGAACACAGAGTTGATAACCTGTTTAGCCTTAGCTTTGTTGCCCAGCAGAGCGTAAGCCTTTGCAATGTCTACACCGCCGCTGAGATAGTTCATCGGCACATTGTATTGAGGCAGAACCTTCTCGGCATAAGCCAGGGTCTTGGCAGCCTTGTCTTTCTTGCCTTCCTGTATCAGGTTGAGCGCGAGCTGTGCAAATAGGCGTCTGTGTGTGTAGCACATGCGCATTACAGTTTCGTCAAGATACAGTCCCTTCTTGTCAAGACCTCCAAACTTGAAGCGTGTCATCAAGTTGTTGTAAACACGCTCAGTGTCAAAGTTCTTCATGCCCGGAGCATTTGTAGTGAAAGGAGTGATGCGGTTGGCAAGACCTTCCTGAATGAAGTTGTCGCCAAGGTTCATATAGTTTTCGTCGCCAACGGTTATTGCAACATATACCGGACGGGTCCAGTTGCACTGTGAAATCATCTCGAGCATCATCAGGTCTTTCTTATAGAGAGCGTTCTTGCCTTTGAGCGAAATGACCATCTTGTCAGGTATTGAGTCGCTCGCCATCATCATGCCGCTCTTTCTTACGGCCTCTTTGTCTATAGTCAGATACAGAGTGTCGGTAGGAATTACGTGCATGTCGTCCTTTCCGTCGCGTACCCAGTGCTTAAGAATGTTCTTAACCTCAAACGGATTGTCGCCCAATGTGGCCTTTGCCTCTTTCGGGTTAGTCTTATAGAAGTCAAGAATCTGCTGCTTGAGTTCAGGGACAACTTCTATATACTCGTTGGTGCCTGAACAATAGTCGAGTCGCGGCCATGTGATAGGCACTGACGGAGAGTTGTAAGCCTGACGGCACATCTGGTCGATATACCAGTCGGTCTGCAGATAGCTCAGGTTGCAGACGCGTGCGTCTGTCCTTGTACCTTCAACCTCCTGATTGTACCAAAGTGGGAATGTGTCGTTATCTCCGTTGGTGAATATTATCGGGTTACCCTTATCCTGCATTGACATCAGATAGTTCTGTCCGAAGTCGCGGCATGTGTAGCGTCCGCTGCGGTCGTGGTCGTCCCATGTCTGGCTTGCCATCTGTATAGGAACGAGCAGGCAGAGGATTGAAACCACTGCAGATACGGCTGTACCGTTGAGTTTTAGTCTCTTCAGCAGGTCGATTATTGCAGCAACACCAATACCACACCATATTGCATAGGCATAGAACGAACCGGCATAAGCATAGTCGCGCTCACGCGGCTGCATAGGTGTCTGGTTAAGATATATGACGATGGCCAGACCTGTCATGAAGAACAGGAAGAACACTACCCAGAACTGGCGTATGCCTCGCTGTCCGCGGTAAGCCTGCCAGAAGAGACCGATGAGGCCGAGCAGCAGCGGCAGACAGTAGAATACGTTGTGTCCCTTGTTCATCTTCAGGTCATCAGGCAGTTTGCTCTGGTCGCCCAGACGCCAGTTGTCGAAGAACGGAATACCTGAAATCCAATTACCGTGCTCAAGTTCGCCGTTGCCCTGGATGTCGTTCTGACGGCCTGCAAAGTTCCACATGAAGTAACGCCAGTACATGAAGTTGCACTGATAAGACAGGAAGAAACGTATGTTCTCAAACTGTGTAGGCATCTTCACTGTAACAGGTTCGCCACAGCGGTCGTAAGGCACCTGTGTGCCATCTACACCTCCCATCCAACTTTCGTATGCGCTGGCATGATCAGCATCCCACATACGCGGGAATACCATGTTCTGTGCATAAACATAGTCGTTCTTATAGCCTACTATGAAGTAAGAGTCTTTCTCGTCCTTCGAAGCTTTTTCCTTACGCTGATATATAGGTGCGCCCTGTTTCATGCGAGGTTTGCAGTATTCACCGTCGCGGTCAAACTGCACCTGTGATGTGTAAGCCTGTCCGTAGAGCAGCGGGTTGTCGCCGTACTGATCACGGCTGAGGTAGCTTCCCAGGGTGAAAATGTCCTCAGGAGAGTTCTGATCCATAGGCGGGTTGGCCGATGATCTGATAACGATGAGGGCATAGCTTGAATATCCGATCATAAGCATAAGCATGCACAGCAGAGCTGTGTTCTTGATGCGTGAGCTTACGAGCAGATTCTTGCCGCGTTTCCATTTGAGTACGAACCAAAGAATGGCCAAAACAATAACACCTATGATGAATGCAGAGATGCCGAAACCATAGAACGGCACACCGAGCATTGCAACTGAAAGCAGGAACGAAATGTTCTCGCGTTTCAGGTCTTTGTTGGTGTAGCTTTCGTAGATGGCCCAAATGACAATGGCTACGAGCAGTATGATGTAGATTATCTCGCCTGTGTTGAACGGGCAGCCCAGCACATTGACGAAGAACAGCTCAAACCATCCTCCAACCTTGATGATGCCCGGAACAACGCCGTAAAGAATGGCTGCAACGAGCACAAACGATATTACGAGGGCTATGAGAGAACCCTTGAGGTTGGCGTTGGGGAACTTGCGGTAATAGAACACCAGGACAATGGCCGGAACACAAAGAAGGTTGAGCAGGTGGACACCGATACTCAGTCCGGTCATGTAGGTGATAAGCACAAGCCAACGGTCGCTGTGAGGCTCGTCAGCATGGTCTTCCCATTTAAGAATAAGCCAGAACACAATGGCGGTGAACGCTGATGAGTAGGCATAAACCTCGCCCTCAACGGCGCTGAACCAGAATGTGTCGCTGAATGTATATATAAGTGCTCCCACAAGGCCGCTGGCCTCGATGGCGATGAGCTTTGACGTTGTCAACTGGCTCCAGTCTTTCAGAATCAGCTTGCGTGTAAGGTGCGTGATTGTCCAAAACAGGAACATGATACATGTTGCGCTGAGAAGAGCGCTCATTGTATTAACCATGCGTGCCACCTGTGACGGATCGCTGGCAAACTGAGAGAACAGATTGGCTGTGAGCATAAAGAACGGTGCGCCGGGCGGGTGACCGATTTCTAACTTATACCCCGTTGTGATAAACTCCGGGCAGTCCCAAAAACTGGCTGTCGGCTCAATGGTGCTACAATATACGAAGGCTGCAATGAGAAACGCTACCCAGCCAAAGATATTGTCCACTAATTTAAATTGTTTCATTGAATGCTATTGTTTTTTGAGTTTCAAATTTCAATAAAATACGTGCAAAGATAATGCAATTAATAGACAATGCAAAATAAATTAATTTGTTTTAATATTATCTTGAATTTGTGTAACTGCCTAAGACATAACATGTTGGGTGATTTTTCAGGCTCTGTTACACTGCTTTTTACATGCAATATGGCTTATCTGTTTTACTCGTATATATGTAACTTTTTGATATTCAGTGTATTATGCGTTAATGGTATGAGCTGAACCTATACGAATATCTCCACGCCGTAGATGATAAGCGCGTAGCGCAGGAATTTTCCGATGATGATGCTTATGATGGTTATTATAACGTTTGAGCGCATAAGTCCGAGCACAATCGTTATGCCTTCGCCTATTACCGGAAGAAAAGAGAAAAAGCCCATCCAGGCTCCGCGCCCTGCCATGAACCGTTGGGCGCGGTCGAGTTCTTTCTTCTTTACATGCAGATATTTCTCAATCCAGTCAATGCGTCCGAGCATGCCGATGCCGTAGTTGAGCATGCTTCCGAGAACGTTGCCTATGGTGCCGTAGATTACGAGCGACCATGGGTCAAGACCGGCTGCGAGAAGCGCAAGCATGACAACTTCGCTGCTAAGCGGAAATATACTGCCTGCAAGAAATGCCGAGATAAGCATACCTGCGTATCCGTAGTTGGTGAGAATGTCTATCAGGGAATCCATAAATTATAAACTGTTAATCCTAATGTGCATACCGCAAGACAACAGAATGTGATGTTGGTTGTCTTGGTGTTAGTCAGGGCGATGTAGTGCGCCACCAGCGCGCTTGAGTTGATTATCATTATGCTTAGCAACGGCTTGATATGCTGTGGCTGCAATATGATGAAGACGAATGTGAGCGCGTTCATTGTGATGAATATCTCATAAATCATCCTTATCCTTATCTTGTCCTTGTAGCTGTTGCGCATAAAGTGGAACATTCCGATAATGGCGATTATCGTTATGTAGGCAAATGTAACAATGTTGTGGATATTGCTGAAGTCATATTGGAACAATGGCGTGAATTCGGCAATCGACTTGATGTGTGCAAGCAGCAGGTCGGCAGTTCCGTTGAATATGAACCAGCCGGCTAAAAACCAGTATGGCGCTGTAAGGCCTATGAGCGACGCCAACAACAGACGTATGTTGAACGTCATCAGATTAGCACGCATCATAATCCAAAGGAATGGAATAAAAAATAAAATCTGAATGAAGAATACGCTGGCTATACCGATAAAGAAAAAGGCATAGAACACCAGACCTTGCGCCCGCTTGTTCTGGTAGCACTTGAACAAAATAAGATAGGCGGTGATTACGCAAAACTGCACAACCCACACGTCGGTTGAATCGAACAAGAATGCTGTCATGAGCGTTAGTGCCATGAATGAACACGACACCATGCGGCTGTAAATCCTTATGAGCGAGTTGCTGTTGTTAAGCTCCACCATAAGATAAGCAGAAAGGCCGAAAAGCAAGAAATGCAAGTAAAGCTGATTTGCAATTAATCCTCCTGCAAGCCATACAGCAACTGAATATATGGCAGTTATCGGCAGCGAGAAACGGCTTTCTGCTATTTTGTTCTGTAATCTTTTTACCACGTCTGAAAATCTTATTATATATAATAAGGAAATAAAATATATAGTATGTGTTTAACTGCAACACATCTTTTTTATAAACGTTCCCGCCGGAGCGGGAACGTTGAATGTTTATGCTTACTGCTTAATTTTCAGTTTTAGAGGTCTTGGCCTATGTCGCTGCGGAAGTATTTGTCGGTAAATTGTATCTTCTGTGCTTCCTTGAACGATTTTTTCAAGGCTTCTTCCTTGTCTTTTCCATAAGAGCTTACTGCAATGACGCGTCCGCCGGCAGTAACTATCTTGCCGTCTTTCAGGGCAGTTCCTGAGTGGAACACAATGCTTCCCTCAACATCGTTGATGCCGCTGATGGGATAGCCCTTTACGTATTTCTCCGGATAACCGCCGCTTACGAGCATTACACATACAGCTGCGCGCTCGTCAAACTCTATCTTGCGCTTGTCGAGGTCGCCGTTGGCAACGCCTTCAAACAGGTCAACAATGTCGCTCTTCAGGCGGAGCATTACGCTTTCAGTCTCAGGATCGCCCATGCGGCAGTTGTATTCAATTACCATCGGGTCGCCGTTTACGTTGATAAGACCGAAGAAAATAAAGCCTTTGTAGTCGATACCCTCTTCTGCAAGTCCGTTTACTGTAGGACGTATTATGCGGTCTTCAACCTTCTGCATCCATTCTTTTGTTGCGAAAGGCACCGGAGACACGCTGCCCATTCCGCCTGTGTTAAGACCAGTGTCGTGCTCGCCGATACGCTTGTAATCCTTTGCCTCAGGCAGAATCTTATAGTTCTTGCCGTCTGTAAGGATGAATACAGAGCACTCTATACCGCTCAGGAACTCTTCGATGACTACATTTGCCGAAGCGTTGCCGAACATTCCGTCGAGCATTTCCTTAAATTCTTTCTTTGCCTCTTCAAGAGTAGGAACAATAAGAACGCCCTTTCCTGCGCACAGACCGTCGGCTTTGAGTACGTAAGGAGGCTGAAGCGTTTCGAGAAATTTCAGTCCTTCTTCTATTGTCGTGCCGTTGAATGTCTTATATTTTGCTGTCGGTATGTTATGACGCTCCATAAATCCTTTGGCAAAATCTTTTGAGCCTTCGAGTACGGCGCCCTGTTTTGACGGGCCTATCACCGGTATGTTTGCTGTACGTGCGTCATTTTTGAATTCGTCGTAGATGCCTTTAACCAGAGGATCTTCAGGTCCTACGACAACCATGTTGATACCTTTCTCTACAGCAAAGTCCTTCAGTGCGCTGAAGTCGTCGGCTTTTATGTCAACATTCTCGCCAACACTGGCTGTTCCGGCATTACCCGGAGCTATATATAGTTTTTCAACCTTATTGCTTTGGGCTATTTTCCATGCAAGAGCATGTTCGCGGCCGCCTCCGCCCAATAATAATATCTTCATTTTATGATAAGATTTATATTGTTTTACTTAAGATAATCCTCAAAATATTGTGTTATTCGCTCATGCAGGTGCACGCTTTGGTGTCCCATCATGTTGTGTCCTTCACCGGGATATACAAAGAAGTCGGGCTGTGTGCCTGCTTCAATGCAAGCCTTGAGGAATGAAATGGCGTGTTGCGGAACAACGGTCGGGTCATCTGTACCTATTATTATCTGCAGCTTGCCTTTCAGGTTCTTTGCCTTGTTTATCAGGCTTGTCTCTGCATATCCTTCAGGATTAGCCTGCGGAGTGTCCATATAGCGTTCACCATACATCACCTCATACCATTTCCAGTCGATGACAGGACCTCCGGCAACACCTACCTTGAACACGTCGGGATAGGTGGTCATGAGCGATGTTGTCATAAATCCGCCGAAGCTCCAGCCGTGAACGCCGAGTCGGGTGGTGTCAACGTATGCAAGGCTCTTCAGATATTCAACGCCTTTTATCTGGTCTTTCATCTCTTCAACACCGAGATGACGGAATGTAGCCTGCTCGAAGTCACGTCCGCGGTCGCATGATCCTCTGTTGTCGAGGATAAAGAGCAGATAGCCCTTTTGAGCCATGTATGTTTCCCATCCGCGGCTTGCGTAGTGCCAGCGTGCCTCTACGTTGCGTATGCCCGGGCCTCCGTATACATATACTATAGTAGGATATTTTTTGTTCGGGTCGAAATTCACCGGTTTAACCATTCTGTAATACAAGTCGGTTGTACCGTCGGCAGCTTTGATTGTTCCGCAAGAATATTCAGGCACGTTGTATCCCTTCCATGGGTCGGCAGCAGTAAAATAGTTTACGTTCTTGGCGTTCTCAGTGCTTATGATGTTTATCTTACGTGGAACGTCAGGCTCGCTGTAGTTGTCGTATATATATTTTCCTGTGCCTGACAGAATTATGTCACAATGGCCTCCTGCGCCGCGTGTAGTTGCATGGAATCCTTTTCCGTTGTCAAGAAGAGTACGCTTGCCGGTCTCGATGTTAACCATGTAAAGGTTGTTTTGTATCGGGCTGCATTCTGTTGAAAGAATGATCGCGCTTTTCTTCGACTTGTTGAATCCTACGAGGTCGAGTACAATCCACTTTCCGCTTGTAATCTGCTTTAGCTGTTCGCCTTTTGTGTTGAACAGATACAGATGGTTGTAACCGTCTTTCTCGCTCTGCAGTATAAACTTGCTGTCGTCCCATGGCAGGAATGTTATCGGTGTCATAGGATGAACATATTTGTCGTTGTGCTCCTTGTATAGAGTCTCCAGCTTGTTGCCGGTTGTAGCGTCATAGCTTACCAGCTGCATGTCGGTCTGGTCGCGGTTAAGTTCAATCATATACACCTTCTTGCAGTCGGGGCTCCATGCTATGTTGGTGAAATAGCGGTCGGTCGGGTCTCCGGCTTTCAGGTATATTGTCTTTCCTGTCTTAAGGTTATATACGCCCACCGTTACCTTATGGCTCGTTTCGCCTGCCATAGGATATTTTATTGGAGTCTCGGTAGCAATGCGTGTGTCGATGTTTACTAACGGATAGTCGGCAACCATGCTCTGATCCATGCGATAGAAAGCCAGACTTTGTCCGTCGGGACTCCAGAATGTGCCTTTGTAAATACCGAATTCATCGCGGTGTACGCTCTGTCCGTAAACTATCTCCCTGCTTCCGTCGGTTGTCAGCTGTGTTGTCTTGCCTTCACCATTGGTGACAAACAGGTTGTCGTCTTTTACAAAAGCCACGGCCTTAGACGCTGCGTTCCATTCTGCGAAGTTTTCTCCTTCACAGTTCTGACGCCACACCACCTTCTTTGACTTAAAGTCGATGAGCATACGATCTTTCTTGCCTGTGATAAGTACAAGCGACTTGTTGGGATAGGGGAATGACGCATAGAATAAGTGACGAATCTTTGTACTGTCGTCGGTTCCTGCCCATTTGTTGATGTCGTCAACCGTGAACATCACTGTCTCCTTGCCGTTCTGCTTGTTTACCAAGCTGCATTCGTCAGTATTTCTTCTCACGAGTTGGTCACCCCACCATGTCAGATACCTGTTCTTGGGCACCATGTTGTGGTAATTGTTACCGCCGAAGTTAAGGTCTTCGAGGGTAAACTGTTTTTGGGCATTTACAGCTGTTGTAGTTATCATCATAAGTAATGAAAATAAACCCAATTTGGCTAAAGCCGCAATATTATTGTGTTTCATACTCAAAACGTTTTACGGTTGTCGCGTTTGCCTTTGTTGTCTTTAAATCCTTTTCCGCCTTTACGTCCGCCTCTGTCGCCGTTGTCGTCGAAGTTGCGGCCCTTGCGTTTGTCGTAGTCAAACTCCTTATGGTCGTCAAAGTCTCTGCGCTCGCGTCCCGGTCTTCTGCGTTCACGCCCGCCGTCGTTGCTGTCTTTGAACGAAATCTTATGGAATTTGAATGTACGGATGTCGCCTTCCTCGTTGTCCTCTTCCTCTGTAATACGTTTCTTGAATTCGCGGTTCTTCTTGAAACGGTGCTTGTCGGCCATGGCACGTTTCTCTTCTTCAGTCTTGAGGATATTGCCTTCGCTTCTGAAGTCTTTCAGTTTGCCGTCGAATATCTGATATTTACGGAATTCACATTCAAGCGAACCGTTGTAAAGAGGAATCTTTATTGATGGTTTCAGGCCGATCTGGTCGAAACACTCCTCACGATAGCTAAGCACCCATGCGTCGTTCTCTTTAAACTGATGTTTCAGAACATCGCCTATTGTGCGGTAAGTGCCGAGCAGGTCAGGTGTTGAAATCCTTTCGCCGTATGGCGGATTTGTCACCATGATAGCCTTTTCTGCGGGCTGTTTAAAATTCTTTATGTCAGCCTGTTCAATAGTTATGCATTTTGTCATGCCGGCAGCCTTAACATTTAGACGTGCTTTTGTAACGGCAGCAAGGTCGATGTCATAGCCATATATGTGGTGAGTGAATTCGCGCTCATTAGAGTCGTCATTGTATATTCTGTCAAACAGGTCGCGGTCAAAGTCGGGCCATTTCTCAAAGGCATATTCTTTTCTGAACAGTCCCGGTGCCATGTTCTGTGCTATCAGGGCAGCCTCTATTGGCAGTGTTCCTGATCCGCACATCGGGTCGATAAAGTCGGTTTCGCCTCTCCAGCCTGTCATAAGAATCATTCCGGCTGCAAGCACTTCATTCAACGGAGCTTCAACCGACTCCTGTCTGTATCCTCTTCTGTGAAGACTTTCGCCACTCGAATCGAGCGACAGTGTGCACTGGTCTTCAGCGATGTGCATGTTCAGACGGATGTCCGGATTGGCAACTGAAATGTTTGGACGTTTTCCAAATTTTTCACGGAACTGGTCAACTATGGCATCCTTAACCTTGTAAGACACAAATTTTGAGTGTCTGAATTCTTCAGAGAACACCACAGAATCAACAGCAAAGCTCTTTTTCAGGTCGAGATACTGTGTCCAGTCTATTTTCTTTATTTCGTCGTACACTTTGTCGGCAGTATCAGCCTTGAAGTGTGCAATGGGTTTTAATATTCTTATAGCCGTATGCAACTGAAAGTTAGCACGATACATCATTTCTTTGTCACCGGTGAACGACACCATGCGTCGTCCTGTCTGCACATTGTTAGCTCCAAGCTCTGTCAGCTCTTGTGCCAAAACGGGCTCCAGACCCATGAATGTTTTGGCGATGAGTTCAAATTCTTGTTCCATTATAAAGGTTTTTCTTTGTTATTTTGCGAGTGGTTTTATTGGATTAATTTGATTTCTTGTATTTCTTTGTCTGCGGCTCCATGTCTTCTGTTATCCAGATGTTTGCACCAACTATACATCCTTTGCCTATAGTAACACGTCCGAGTATGGTGGCGTTTGAATAAACGATGACATTGTCTTCAAGGATAGGATGCCGCGGAATTCCTTTGATAGGGTTGCCGTTGTCGTCTAACGGAAAACTCTTTGCGCCTAGCGTTACGCCCTGATACAGTTTGACGTTGTTTCCGATAATGCAGGTGGCTCCTATCACAACGCCAGTGCCGTGGTCGATGGTGAAGTGATGTCCTATCTGTGCTGCCGGGTGAATGTCGATGCCGGTTTCTGAATGTGCCATCTCTGTAATTATTCTCGGTATTAGGGGTACGCCAAGTTTCACAAGTTCATGAGCTATTCTATAGTTCACCAATGCCTTTATCACGGGATAGCATGATATTATTTCGCCACGGCTTTCAGCTGCAGGGTCGCCATTGTAGGCCGCTTCAACGTCTGTCGCCAATATTGCTCTTATCTCCGGCAGCCGTTCAATAAGTTTTGTTGCCAACTCGTCGGCTTTATTTTTGTAATGCGTCAGAAAGTCTGTTGCC
Organism: Prevotella sp. CAG:1185; assembly: GCA_000436695.1. Taxonomy (GTDB): domain Bacteria; phylum Bacteroidota; class Bacteroidia; order Bacteroidales; family Bacteroidaceae; genus Prevotella. The sequence continues at coordinate 19,531 of HF992611.1, forward strand.
GAATCGTAGCTTTGAGTATCTACAAAGCATAATCCGGCGGCAATCTGGTCTGACATCAGTTTATGAAGTCGCTCGATGTTAACTCCGATATGGTATTTGATGGTTCTGACATTTATCGTTGACTTACCATAATAACCCGGAAAAAGTATAGAACGTGAGAGTTCTATAATTTCTTTAAGAGCTTTTCCTGAAGGGAGCGGGTCGCCGTCCCTATGCTGATGGAACAATTCTTTTAACGATTCCGGCTGTGACAGCCGTTCGACTGTCGTGGTAAGAATCTTCGTTAAATTATCAGTGCTCATGTAATTTACATTATCAATAATTTCTGCAAAATTAATTGATTTATTATTAAAAGCCAAATTTTTTTTACTTTTATTCCGTTTAGGTTTTTCTAAGTTGTCGAATGTCGCTGTTTATCGGACTTTCGCAGGTGTAATGTTATGTTTCTCCGTATGTGTTTTTTCGTGCGTTTTGTATTGTCCGCCATTGCCGTAGGGCATAATTAGTGTGCTGCAATGTTTTTCGTATTGTAAAAAAACATACAGATTTGTTTTGTTCTGCTCATAACTTGCATTATCTTTGCATCTCAAAAAATGATGGCGTCGGCATAGTGTGGCATGTTGCCGTATGATAGTCAGGCGCAGTTTTTATTCTCGTTTTATTGTTTTTTAGGTGATATGGATTGGATACACGGCATAATTGAGCATACGCAATTTCCTTTATTGACGGCATTTCTATTGGGCCTTATCGTGGCTCTTCATCCGTGTCCGTTGGCAACTAACATAGCTGCCATCGGATATATAGCGCGTGACATGGCCGATCGGCGCCGCGTTTTCCTTAACGGGCTGTTCTACACCTTCGGGCGCATGTTGGCCTATTCATTGCTTGGCGCAGTTCTTATCATAGTTCTCCGTAATGGCGTTGACATGCTTTCGCTTGGCAACTGGTTCAGCGAGTGGGGCGAGCGTCTGCTGGCTCCTGTGCTTATTGTCATCGGACTGTATTTCATATTGGGCCATTTGATTCATAAGCACGAACATTGTCCCGACGTGCATTCGCGTGGTTGCCGTTTTCATGGTGCCGGCGGAAGCATGGCTTTGGGTGTGCTACTGGCCCTGTCGTTCTGTCCAGAGAGTGCCGTGGTATATTTTGGCATGCTCATGCCTCTGTCTGTTGAGTCTCACGGCGGTTTCATGCTGCCAGTAGTATTCTCTCTGGCTACTGCCATTCCTACAGTACTCATGGCGTGGGGCGTTGCTTATGGCCTGTCAGGGCTGTCTGCTATGAAAGAGCGCATGCATGTGCTTCAGCGCTGGGTAAGCATTGTCGTAGGCATAATGTTTGTCGGTGCCGGCTTGTTCTGCATGTTTTTCTGATGCGTTCTTGTCCGGTTGCTTATGTGCGTCAGTGTTTATGCTGATTGTCAAAACTGATGTTTACATATTCAAAGCCCATGGCCTTTAGCATCTGTTTAAATTGTCTTTGGGCATTTTCCCGTGCGTTTTCAATGTTTTCTTTTGTAAGACATCTCGCTTTCATCTTAACGTAGGCACGTTTATACATTTCGGCCCTGTCTTTGTCGCTCCATGATCCCGACTCGAAGAACGATTTTGTGCGGGCTTCGTCAATGAAGTTTTCGTCTAGCAGTTTGATGTCCGGCAGCGTTATGTTTAGCGTGTCGTTGTCGGCTTTAATCCAGTCGTTCCTTGTTTCACGCATGTCAAAGCCAAGTCGCAGTGTGCCGTAATATATGCGTATCAGTTCATCGTCCTTGAAGAAACCTTTTCTTACGGTGTCGACCATTTCTTCGTCTTCAATCGACAGAAACTCCCATTCGCCTATTTCTTTCATCGCCAGCACCTGTGTCGGTGTTATGTCTATCTTGTCGTTTACATAAACAGAAGTCTTGTTGTCCTTGCAGGCTCTTACAAGATATGCCGACGCTATTATGGCAACGAGAATGACTATGAAGATTATCGAGAGTTTCAGTCTTCCAATCATTTTCCACAGACTTGTCCATCTGCTCTTCTTGCGGCGGTAGTTATTGTTGAATTCTTCCATTTTCGATAGTGTTATTGTCAAGAATCATCGGCAGGTCGCTGTCGGTGAATTTCTTTCTGAACGTTATGGTTATGTTTTCCTCCTTGTATCCCATCTTGGTTATCATGGGTATCAGGGCGTGCGCGGCACTCTCCTTGGCCATGTCGAGTATTCCCAACCGTGGTATGCTGCTTATTATTGCGGCGCGTCCCTGTTTCTCATAGTTTGCCATCTCGGCGTCGCTGAAGTTTGACCTCATAAGCGACACGTGCTTCTTTATCTCGTTGTGGTCAATGCGGCTGCTGGTAAGTTCCACCTTAGGGTCTGGCAGAATTATCTCTATTTTGTCGCCGCTGCGCTTAACGTTCTTTTCTGAGAAGTTGCCGAAGTCGATATACGCTTTCAGCGTTGCGTCTATCGGTATGGCAATCTTTCTTGTTGTGAGCGGCACCGAGAAATCGAATTTCTGCTGCAGGAACGAGCCTTTCAGTTTCACCTGGTCGTCGTGGGTTACAATCTTGTGAACCTGATATTCTGCCGTGTACAGCTTGGCGCATTTCTTTATCTGCATCACCATAACCGGTATGGTGTCTATCTTTTCGGCCTGTTTCTCTTCCGTTTTCCTGCCTGAGCATGCCGAAAGCATCATTGCCGCGAGTGCGATATATAATATTATTGTTTTCATACTTGATTACAAAGTTAAATAAAAAAGTTATAATTATGCTGTCAAGAGCCTTTAATTTTTTTATTTTGTTATATTTATTTGCCATATAAGTATGTGTATTTTACTCATGTGTGTTACATTTGTATCAAAAATAAGGCTCGTTTAGTTGTTTTTATTTTGTTCTTCATTCTATTTACATTATCTTTGCATGCATAAATTTTAAAATACTGAAATGAAATTAACGCACACATTGATTTTTATGGCGCTTATTTCAGTTGCTGCTGTATCCTGCAGTGATAAAAAGCAGACAGGCAACATAATAGCCCATAAACCCGTTAAGAAGGCTCCTTCGGCCCCCGTTAAAATGCAGAATTCTGATTTTGAAGATGCAGTGAGCTGGATAGGAAGTTCATATAAAGTTAAGATTAACCGAAAGTCTGATCCCGGTTTGTCGATGATTGTCGACGACAGTGGCAATAAATATTATGACAACGTTATAGAGGTTAGCGTTATCCGTCCCGACGGAACAGAGTTCTTTAAGCGTAAGTTCACTAAGTCGGATTTTTCTTCGTATGTTGATGATGATTATGCCAAGAAGAGCGCATTGCTCGGTATTGTACTCGAAAAGGTCGAGGGCGACAACCTTAAGTTTGCGGCCAGCGTGGGCGCTCCCGATGTGCTCAGCGACGACTATGTGCCGCTCATCATAACTGTTTCGCGCACCGGAAATGTAAGCATACAGAAGGACAACCGCCTAGACTCTAACAACGATCAGCCCGATGAAGAAGACGAGGGCGTATAAACTTGTGTAAAATACTGATATTCAATATGTTGTAAAAGGCCATCTTTTAGATTGTAAAAGGTGGCCTTTTATATGCTGAAAGCATACCTTTTAGGCGCTAAAAGGCATGCTTTTGCATTTTTGATAAATACGGTTATATGTATTGCTGTTTATTTTCGTTGTCTGAACTCGTGTGGAGTTATATCGGTTATGCGCTTGAAGAACTTGCAGAAGAAACTTGGATTAGGAAAATTTAGTTCATCTGCTATCTGCGCAATAGGTGTGTTGCCATATTTCAGCATAATCTTTGCGTTGGTTATCAGTGCGCGGTCAATCCATTCTTTGGCAGTTATTCCGCTGGTCTCTTTTATCACCACGCCAAGATACCGTGGAGTAACGCACATCTTGTCGGCATAGAATGTCAGTGCGTGTTCTGTTTTGTTGTATGTGCTTACAAGTTTTATAAACTTGTCGAACATCTCTCTGTTATGCGTTTTTTTTGTGTCTGATTTTTCTGCGTTTTTGTTTTTCAGAAATTTATAATAATATATCAGCGAATATATTATGCCGTCAATGGTTTCATCCGGATAGTTTTTTTGTTTTGCGATTTCCCATGCCGACAGAAACATCTTGTCAACAATATCAATGTCGGTGTGTTCAGGTGTTGCAACGAAGTTATAGGCATTGCGGTTGTATTCATCCGGTATGTTTCCGTTGAACACCATGTTCATTTTTTCGTTGCTGATCATCATGCCGCACATTTCAAAGTCATCTGAAAAATGATTAATCTGAATAATGCTGCCTGTTCCGATAAAGGCAATCGAGTTTTTGTTTAGTTTATAGTCTATCAGGTTTATTGTTATGTTTGCCTCTCCTCCCTTAATGAATCCCAGTCGGCAGTCTTCTATAATGTAAGGTGTACCAATTTGTAGCAGATTGCTGAACAGCTTGTGTCCTGTGTGCAGCATGCCGATGTCTCTGCCTATAATCTGTAAGGCGTTTTGGGGCTCGTTGACATTTTCGAGCATAGACTTTATCTCGGAGAATGAAAAACGTTCAGGATACATGTTGTTAGTTTTCATAAAGTGAACTTTTTAGGTGCAAAAATAATGAAAATGCAGAATAAAGACAATAAATTACTCATATCTATAGTTTTTTTACGATATTTTAAGTACAAAAGGAACATTATATTGTGGCATAAGATAAGTTGTTTCGTCTTATAATTTGTTATCTTTGCATTGTGGTCATAACGCTGCAGCATGGCTTTAATTTTATTGGCCTTGTAACAGACAGTGGTATTCAAGAATATTAATTACACAAGAATAATGATAATATGAAACGTATATTGTTTTTTGTCATGTTGGTTTTTGCTGTCGTTCCGGCATTCACTCAGATCACTCTTGATGAGTGCCGTTCGTTAGCCCGTGCCAACTATCCGCTCATAAAGCGCTTCAGCCTGGTTGAGCAGATCCGCTCGTTGTCGGTCAGCAACGCCTCCAAGGCATGGCTTCCGCAGGTTTCGCTCAGTGCCCGCGCGTCGTATCAGAGTGATGTTACTCGTATTCCGGTTGACATACCCGGCGTTGACATCAGTCCGATGTCTAAAGACCAGTATGATGTCAGTGTGCATGTCAGTCAGCAGATTTATGACGGCGGCAGCGTCAGTTCGTCAAAGCGTCTGGCCGATGCACTCAGCGATGTAGAGCGCGAGAAGGTGAACGTTGCCATCTATGATGTCTATGAGCGTGTGGACCAGCTTTATTTCGGCATATTGCTCCTCGATGAGCAAATCAGACAGGTAAGGCTGCTTCAGGACGACTTGTCGCTGAGCAGTAAGTCTGTCAGCGGTATGCTGCGTGGAGGAGTGGCCAGTCAGACCGACCTCGATGCCGTTAAGGTTGAGCAGGTTAAGGCGCGGCAGTCAGAAACAAGTCTTCTTACCTCGCGCGCAACTTATCTTAAAATGCTTTCAACGTTTATCGGCAAGCCTCTCGGCGACAGTGTCAGTCTTGTGCGTCCTGATGAGACTGACGTCAGTGTTGTGGTCAACAATCGTCCCGAACTTTCACTTTATAACGCACAGAACCGTCTGCTCGATCAGCAGCGCAATGTTCTCGACACATATCTGCGTCCCCGTGTAGGTCTGTTCCTGCAGGGCGGCTACGGCAATCCGGCACTTAACATGCTTAAAAACAAGTTTGAGGCTTATTATAAAGTAGGTGCCACACTTACTTGGAATTTCGGAAATCTTTATACCCGTGCCAACGACAAACGCAAGATTGACACCGACAGGCTCGGCATAGAGGCAGAGCGCGAGGCTTTTCTTTTCAACACCGGGCTGCAGAGTGAGTTGCAGCGCGGCAACATAGAGAGTCTGCGACGCCAGATAAGCCAGGACGATGAGATAATCACGTTGCGTGAGCGCATACGTTCTAAGGCTGATGTGAAGGTGGCGAACGGCACTGAGACCGTAAACGAGATGCTGCGTGACATCAATGCCGTGAGCGAGGCAAGGCTCACAAAGGCTTTTCACGAGATACAACTTTTGCAGGAAATTTATAAACTTAAAAACATAAACAACTTTTAGCCGTATGAAGAAGTTACAGTTTATACTCTTGTCCATGGCCCTTGCTGCATGTTCTTCAGGCAGTTCTGATTATGATGCCACGGGCATGTTTGAGGCTACAGAGATAATAGTTTCAGCCGAGCAGAACGGCCGCCTGCTCTCGTTCAGCGTGGATGAGGGCGACCGACTTCATGCCGGCAGTCAGGTAGGGCTTATCGACACAGTGCAACTTCAGTTGCGCGCCTTGCAGCTCGGTGCCACAAAGGAGGTGTATGCCACACAGCGTCCCGACATAGAGACACAGATAGCCGCCACGCGTCAGGAACTGGCCAAGGCTGAGGCTGAGCAGCGCCGCTATGAGGCTCTCGTAAAGGACAATGCCGCCAACCGCAAGATGCTCGACGATGCCGTGAGCAACGTGCGTGTGCAGCGCCGCCGTCTTGCCGCTCAGCAGTCGTCGCTCGGCAAGAGCACGAGCAGTCTTAACAGTCAGATGACAGCCACCGAGATACAGCGCCGCGAGGTTATCGACCAGTTGCGCAAGTGCCATGTAGTGTCGCCAATAAGCGGCACTGTGCTCGAAACTTATGCCGAGCAGGGCGAATATGCCACAACAGGCAAGCCCCTGTTTAAGATTGCCGATGTTGTCGACATGAAACTCAGGGCATACGTCACGGCAGCTCAGCTCAACTCGATAAAGATAGGACAGAAAGTTAAAGTCTATGCCGACGAGGGCGAGGACAAGCGGCGTGAATATCCGGGCGTGATAACGTGGATATCAGACAAGGCGGAGTTTACACCCAAGACTATACAGACGCGCGACGAACGCTCTAATCTCGTCTACGCGGTGAAGATTTCTGTAAGAAACACCGATGGTCTTATTAAAATAGGAATGTATGGCGACGTCAGGTTCTGATGCCGGTGGCATTGTATGGGCCGACGGTCTCTGCAAGAAATATGGCAAGACCGAGGCTCTCAGTCAGCTCTCATTCAGCGTTGACGAGGGCGAGATATATGGTATAATCGGTCCCGACGGTGCCGGCAAGACCACTCTTTTCCGCATTCTCACCACGTTGCTGTTGCCTGATGAGGGCAAGGCATGCGTCGACGGACTTGATGTGGTGGCCGACTATCGTGACATACGTCGCCGCATTGGTTACATGCCGGGGCGCTTCTCGCTCTATCAGGATCTTTCGGTAGAGGAAAATCTAAAGTTTTTTGCATCTGTGTTCAATGCTACCGTTGAAGAAAATTATGCCCTTGTGGCCGACATCTACCGTCAGATAGAGCCTTTCAAGGACCGCAGGGCGGGCAAGCTGTCGGGCGGAATGAAGCAGAAACTTGCGCTCTGTTGTGCCCTTATCCATGCTCCGCGTGTGCTGTTCCTCGACGAACCTACAACGGGTGTCGACCCTGTGTCGCGCCGGGAATTTTGGACCATGCTGAAAAAACTGCGCGATGAACACGGACTAACCGTGCTTGTGTCAACGCCATACATGGACGAGGCGTCGTGGTGCGACCGCATATCGCTGATGCAGGGCGGCCGCTTTATGCAGACCGACACGCCGCACGGCATTGTTGAGGCTTATGCCGACAGACTGTTTGCCGTGGTGGCTGCCGACATGCACGGACTTATGGCCGGACTGAAGGCCTGTCCGCTTGTGGCCACTTCATTCTCGTTCGGCGCTGCTTATCATGTTACGCTCGTGCCCGGCGCAACTCCCGACGCCCTGCGCTCGTGGCTCACAGCCAAGGGCTATGCCGAAATCGGCATAACAGAGATAAGTCCTTCGGTTGAAGACTGCTTTATGGCATTAATGAAAACATCAGAAAAATGACAGACGAAAAAGTTATAATAGCCGAAAACCTCACAAAGCGCTTTGGCAGTTTTGTTGCCACCGACCATATATCCTTCAGCGTAAGACGAGGCGAGATATTTGGATTTCTTGGTGCCAACGGCGCCGGCAAGACCACGGCCATGCGCATGCTCTGCGGTCTGAGTCGTCCGTCTGAAGGCAGGGCTGTGGTGGCTGGCTTCGACGTTGCTTCGCAGGCAGAGCAGATGAAGCGCCACATAGGCTACATGAGTCAGAAGTTTTCGCTTTACGACGACTTGACCGTGGCTGAGAATATGCGACTCTTTGGAGGCATTTACGGCATGGGGCGCAGACAGATTGCCGAACGTACCGACGATATGCTCAATGAACTAGAATTCAGCAATGAGCGCAACGCTCTTGTAAAGTCGTTGCCGTTGGGCTGGAAACAGAAACTTGCCTTTGCGCTTGCCATATTCCATGAACCTGAGATAGTGTTCCTCGATGAGCCTACGGGCGGCGTAGACCCTGTTACGCGGCGCCGTTTCTGGGAGCAGATTTATCAGGCTGCCGACCGTGGCATAACGGTGTTTGTTACCACTCACTATATGGACGAGGCTGAATATTGCGACCGTGTGTCGATAATGGTCGACGGAAAGATCGAGGCGCTCGACACGCCCTCGGCACTGAAACAGAATTTCAGTGCAGGCAGTCTGTATGATGTGTTTTTCAGTCTTGCCCGCAGAGCCAGTAGGTCATAGGGCGGGGCGGTGTGAACTTTTTATTTATTGTCAATGTTAAATTTATGATATGAGACGGTTTCTTTCGTTTGTCCGCAAGGAGTTTTGCCATATCTTCCGCGACTGGCGCACCATGCTTATCCTGCTGGTTTATCCCGTGGTGCTGATAGTGCTGTTCGGATATGCCGTCACAACAGAGGTTAAGAATGTTCGCGTGGCAGTGCTCGACCTTTCTCACGACGTTGTTACGTCAAATGTCTGCGGTCATATAGCCGCCAGCCGTTATCTCGTCATGGCTACTGCGCCGCACAGCCGTGCCGAAGTAGAGTCTATGTTCAGGCGCGGAGACATAGATGTGGCTGTTATTTTTGAGAGCGGCTTTGCCGGCACTCTGCGCCATGGAGGCAATGCCCGCGTGCAGATTCTTGTAGACGGCACCGAACCTAACCAGGCCTCCGTGCGTGTGCAGTATGTTCAGCAGGTGCTTGCGTCCGCTCAAAAGGATGTGATGGGCAATGCCGTCGGACGAGGATTCACCATAGTTCCGGTTACACGCATGCTGTACAATCCGCAGCAGAAGAGCGAATACAACTTTGTGCCGGGTGTTATAGGCATGATTCTGATGCTTATCTGCGCCATGATGAGCAGCATAGCCATTGTGCGCGAAAAGGAGAGCGGCACTATGGAAGTGCTCCTTGCGTCGCCCCTTCCGCCGGCGTGTATCATCCTTGCCAAACTTGTTCCTTATTTCGTAATATCGTGCATAAATCTTGCGGCAATATTGTTGCTGTCTTTTTTCATGCTCCATGTGCCCATGGCCGGCAGCCTGATGTGTTTTCTCTGTGTAACGTTGCTCTACATCCTCGTGTCGCTCACGCTCGGACTGCTCATCTCTACGCTCGTAAGCACACAGATAGCGGCAATGATACTGTCGCTGCTGCTGATAATACCTACAATTTATCTTTCCGGACTTGTCTTTCCGCTCGAGAGCATGCCGGCCGTTCTGCGTGACATTTCGGCCATTGTTCCGGCGCGGTGGTATATTGACGCGGCGCACAAGCTGATGATTCAGGGTGCCGATGCCGTTTATGTGGCTGCAGATGCTGCCGTCATGGCTGTTATGGAAGTGGTGTTTCTTGGCGTGTCGCTCAAATTGTTTAAAGTAAGATTATAACTGCGTTATGGTGATAAGATATTTGATAGAGAAGGAGTTTTTGCAGATCAGGCGCAACGCCATTCTTCCAAAACTGTTTGTCATATTGCCGCTTGTACTGCTTGTGGTGATTCCTTTTGCCGCCAATCAGGAGATAAAGAACCTGAAGTTTTGTGTAGTAGACAACGACCACAGCTCTTTTTCGCGACGGCTTGTGCAGAAGATAGACGCATCGGCATATTTTTCGCTTGCAGACTATTGCGGCAGTCATTCGGCAGCAATGGGCAATATTGACAGTGGCAATGCCGACGTGGCTTTGGAGATTAGTCACGACTTTGAGCGGAATCTTGTCAAGACGGGCGTCGCAGATGTTAATGTTGAGGCAAACGCCGTAAACGGCATGAAGGGCATGATGGCTCAGTCATACATGCTTCAGATTATAGCCGACTATGCAGCGCAGCTTGGCGAGGAGAACGGAATTGGAGCCGATGGAGTGAGCGTTGCCGGGGCAGACGTCAGACCGAGGTTTCTTTATAACGAACAGCTCGACTATAAGATGTTTATGGTTCCAGCTGTTATGGCCATGCTGCTCACTCTGCTCATCGGCTTTCTGCCGGCACTGAACATTGTGGGCGAAAAGGAGCGCGGCACTATAGAGCAGATAAACGTAACGCCGGTGGGGCGGTTTAGTTTTATCTTCTCAAAACTGATACCTTATTGGCTCATAGGTCTGTTCATGCTTGCGTGGTCGGTGTTCCTTGCGTGGCTCATCTACGGAATGTTTCCCGCAGGCAGTATACTGTTGCTGTTTCTTTATGCCACATTGTTTCTGCTCATCGTGTCGAGTCTTGGACTCATTGTGTCCAACTATTCTTCCACCATGCAGCAGGCGGCTCTGCTTATGTTCTTTTTCCTCGTGATATTCATCCTTATGAGTGGCATGCTCACGCCTGTGGCATCAATGCCCGAGTGGGCGCAGCTCATCACTTATGTCAATCCGTTGCGCTATTTCATCGAAGTTATGCGCGCGCTCTATCTTAAAGGTAGCTGCTTTGCCGACCTTCAGATGCAGTTCTTTGCCATGCTGGCGTATGCCGCCGTGTCATGGTTATGGGCGATATTAAGCTATAAGAAGAGTGCATAGTCTCTTTTCGTGTGATAGCCAAGGCCTTGTTCCTGCTGTTTGTCATTATTCATATATGCCGACGAATGGCAGGAACAGTTTTTCTAATATTTTTGGATATAATGGCAGGGTAGGGTTGCCTTATGATAAGTGTGCGTAAGGCGGTAAACTGAAAAATATTTTCTTAAAAACTCATCACTCGTCACATTTGCCTTTAATGTATTGATAATCAGCTGATTGCAGTGTGATGAGTTGAATTTGCAACTCATCACAGCCAATAAAAATCCGGTTCAAGCCAACATCAGAAAAGGCATTTTAAGGATAAACAGACCATAATGTGATGAGTTGTAAATTTAACTCGTCACACCTTATCTTATTGATATCCAGGTGTTTACATGCCGATGTGACGAGTGATGAGTTTTTAAGAAACTTTTTTTAGATTTTTCCCGTCACGTGTCCTTTCCTTGTTTCGCTTAATACAGCAAAGTTATTAACAGTCTTGAAACATGTAACAATCTTTATAATCATTATTTAATATTACCATTTATTCCGACAACACTCCTCAACTTATTCCAAAACGCCACCTTTTACATTCTAATATGCCGTGTTTTGCATTGCAAAAAGCCGTCTTTTGCATTGCGAAAGGTGGCCTTTTGGTTATAAATAATATTAATGTGAATTTTCTGCTTCTATGTGCAGTTGATTTATAAGTTTTTTGATGTGCTTTTGGTCATTGACTATTTGAAATAAAATAGGCCAAAACCTGAAGTCAGATTTTGGCCTGTTATTCGGTCTTTGTTTATATCTTTTACAGCACAAGTTCAACCGGGCAGTGGTCAGAGCCAAATATCTCGGTGTGGATGCTTGCCGATTTTATCTTTTCTGTAAGGCGGTTTGACACTAAGAAATAGTCGATACGCCAGCCTGCGTTCTTCTCGCGGGCCTTGAAGCGGTAAGACCACCATGAGTAAATGCCTTCCTTGTCTGGATAGAAATAGCGGAAAGTGTCTGTAAAGCCGCTTGCAAGCAGTTTGCTGAACTTATCGCGCTCTTCGTCAGTAAAGCCGGCGTTCTTTCTGTTGGTCTTCGGGTTCTTAAGGTCTATTTCTTTATGAGCCACATTCATGTCGCCGCATACTATCACTGGCTTTACCTTGTCGAGGCGCATGAGATATTCGCGGAAGTCGTCTTCCCATTTCATTCTGTAGTCGAGCCTTCTCAGTCCGTCCTGAGAGTTTGGCGTATATACAGTTATCATGTAGAAGTTTTCCATTTCGAGGGTAATCAGTCGTCCTTCGTGGTCGTGCTCGTCAATGCCCAGTCCGTAGCTTACGCTTAATGGTTTATGCTTGGTGAATATGGCTGTGCCTGAATATCCTTTTTTCTCGGCATAGTTCCAGTAAGACTCGTAGCCGTCGAATTTCAGGTCGAGCTGTCCTTTCTGCATTTTGGTTTCCTGAAGGCAGAAGAAGTCGGCGTCAAGCTGTTTGAATATGTCGCTGAAGCCTTTTCCCTCGCAGGCCCGCAGTCCGTTTACATTCCATGAAATTAGCTTCATATATGTGAATGGTTTTATGAGTTAAAAAAACAGAGGACAGACTTTAATAAAATCTGCCCTCTTTCGGATTACATCTATTTGTTATGAAATTTAGAATTTAGCCATCTTTATGGCATCAATTGCACATTCGTCGCCTTTGTTGCCCAACTTGCCTCCGCTGCGGTCTTTAGCCTGCTGCAGGTCGTTGGTGGTGAGCAGTCCGTAGATTACCGGGATTTCGCTCTTTGCATTGAGGCGTGCAATGCCGTAGGTTACGCCCTGACAAATGTAGTCGAAGTGAGGAGTTTCGCCTCTGATAACGCTTCCGAGTATGATTATTGCGTCATATCCGCCGTTGAGTGTCATCTGGTGAGCGCCGTATATAAGCTCGAAACTTCCAGGAACAGTCTTTACGTGTATGTTCTCGGGCAGAGCTCCGTGTTTCTCGAGTGTTCTTACGGCACCTTCAAGGAGTGCTCCTGTTATTTCCGGATTCCATTCAGCCACGACAATACCGAAACACATATTGCTTGCGTCGGGTATTTTTCCGTAGTCGTAGTCAGAAAGATTGTGCAGTGCAGTAGCCATTATTTAACAGAAACTCTTTCTATATATTTGTCAATATCCTGCGAAACGGCAGAGTTAAGATATTTCTTCTTAATATCCTGATAGATCTGCAGAGCTTCGCTCTTTTTGCCCTGGCTTTCGAGAATCTCGCCTGCCTGAATAAGGAAGATTGGCGAAATGCTGTTGTTAGTATTGTCTTCAGCTTCGCTGTCTGCCATGCTTGCAGCTTTTTTCAGATATTCAACGGCTTTGTCAAGCTGTTTTACGTGAGCGTAAGCATTGCCGAGTGCTGCTACTGCTGACGGGCTGATCATCTGGTCGTCAGATGGAGAGAACTTGTCGAGATATGTAACGGCGTCGTTCCATTTGTCAAGATTGGCATAGCAAAGTCCTGCGTAGAGGTTTGCCAGGTTGCCGGCGTCTGTGCTGCTGTAGTCAGATGCTATATTGACAAATCCGGTGTATCCGGCTCCGTCGCCTTTCAGCGCCTTGTCGTATTGCTGATTAGAGAAATACTCCTGACCTTTAGCCAAAGCGGTGCTTGCCTCTTGCTCTCTCGGGCCTGAAATGTAAGTCTCGTAGCAGATTATACCTGCTACAACGAGGATAATCGCCACGATGGCGATTGAGATTGTTTTCTTATGTCTCAAGAAAACAGCCTCTTTCTGGTTGAGGGCGTCGTTCATTGTGCCCTTCTGTTCATTAAGGTTTGCCATTTATATTTATTTTTATAATTAGCGGTTTATAAAGCGTGGCAAAATTACGTAAATTATCTGGTATTGTGAAATTTATTGCATACTTTTTTTGTTTTTCATTGATAAATCGAGTAACTTTGCATGACAATAGCAGCATTGGGCAATCGTAAATGTGATAATGCTGATGTCTAAATTTTTAATTGTTGCCCTCAAGTCAGTAATTGTCGGTAAATATGTTTTTAAAGAAGATATCCATAATCAATTATAAAAATATTAGCGAGGCGGCTCTTGACTTGTCGCCGAAGATGAATTGTTTTATTGGTCACAACGGCGAAGGCAAGACCAATATGCTTGATGCTGTCTACTATCTTTCGTTCTGCCGCAGTGCTTATACCATGAGCGATGCTAACGTGATACGTCATGGCGAGGATTTTTTTGTGCTTGATGCGGTTTATGATAACGGGTCTGGCGATGAGGATTCTGTGTTCTGTGGTATGAAGCGCGGCTCGAAAAAGCATTTTAAGCGCAATAAGAAGGAATACAAGAAGTTGTCGATGCATCTCGGCATGATACCTCTGATATTTGTTTCGCCGTCGGATACGATTATGATCGAGGGCGGAAGCGAGGAGAGGCGAAGGCTTATGGATGTGGTTATTTCGCAATACGACAACACCTATATTGATGCATTGAACCGCTATAACAAGGCTTTGCAGCAACGAAACACACTGCTGAAGACCGAAGAAGGCATGGATGTCGACCTCTTGGCGCTGTTGGAGGAGCAGATGGCTTTCTACGGAGAGACAATTTACAATAAGAGAAATGAGTTTATAGCCGAGCTTGCTCCTTTGTTCCAGACTTTTTACAGCCGGATATCACAAGACAAAGAAACTGTATCGCTTGGCTATGTGTCGCATTGTCAGCGCGGTCCGTTGCTTGACGTAATCCGTCGCGACAGGATGAAGGATCTTGCCGTGGGCTATTCGCTTCATGGCGTTCATCGTGATGACTTAGAAATGCTTATCGGGGGCTATCCCATAAAGCGTGAAGGCAGTCAGGGACAGAACAAGACGTTTGTAATAGCCCTGAAATTGGCTCAGTTTTATTTCCTTAAACGTACAGGCTCGAAAACAACTCCGATATTGCTTCTTGATGATATATTTGATAAACTTGACGCCCAAAGGGTGGAGCAGATTGTGAAAATAGTTGCCGGAGACGAGTTTGGGCAGATATTTCTTACAGACACCAATCGTGACCATCTTGACAGAATTTTGAGCAGTTCGTCGCTTGATTACAGACTTTTTTATGTTGAAGGCGGCAATATAATTCCAAAGGAGGATGCCGATGTTTAAGCGTGATGTTCTTACTCTTGCCGACATTCTGCAGAAGTGTCTGAGACAGGACGGACTGGAGACGCCACTGCAACAAAAACGTGTCATCGACTCGTGGGACAAAGTTGTGGGTAAGGTTATAGCAGGTTATACAGGCGAGAAGTTTATAAAAAATCAGACCATGTTTGTTAAGATTCTTAATCCTGCGTTGCGTTCGGATCTTGCAATGATGAGGGATCGGCTTGTCAAAAATCTTAATATGGAAGTTGGTGCAAACGTAATTGTTGACATTAAGTTTTATTGACCTCATTAAGGTGTTTGCCCTGATTGCCTTATGCAAATAGGTCTTAATGCCGTTTTTTGTGCAGATGCAGTCTGCCTTTAATAATCTGTTATATATTTTAGACTGTAGTTATGCCTTTGTGTAAATGGTGTCGGCAGAACTACAGTTTAGAGGGAGAGTATATTTGTGGCGTTATCAGTGTTTGTTGGAACTTTCCCTTATTTTTAGAATCATGGGAACAATTTCCTTATAAATCTTTTTATCTCCGCGTATGTTTCTAAGCAGCAGTTCGCATGCTCTTTCGCCCGTAAGATGAGCCTGGTCCATGATGACAGACAACTTTGGAGTTACAAACGCTGATGACTCAGCTTCTGTAAATCCTATTATAGCCACGTCTTTGGGTATTTCCAGTCGGAGAGTCTTAATTGCGTCGAATGCTGCGTAAGTTATGATGTCATTGAATGCCAGGATAGCATCAGGACGGTCGTCGCGCTGTAACAGTTGAAGTGTTGCATTGCGTGCGCTTTCATAGTCGATGTCTCCGTTTATGACTATAGAGCGGTCAATGCTGATGTTATTTTCGCGCAGGGCTTCAAGATATCCGTGCTTGCGGCGCTTAACCATGTCCAGGTGAGTAGGGCCTCCTATGAATGCTATGCGCTTGCTTCCAGTTTCAATAAGATGGCGTGTTGCCTGAAAGGCAGCTTCGTCACCATTTGATACAACTGATGAAAAAATTTCGGGAAGACATGTTCTTGCGAAGAATACGAGCGGTATGCCCATCTCGTTAATTTCAGTGAAGTGAGAGTAGTCGACCGTGTCTTGTGCAAGGCATGCTATTATACCCTCCACATACATTCCTACAAAGTTGTCAATGGCTTTTTCCTCCCTGATGTGATCTTCATGGCTGTTGGCTGCTACAACGGCATATCCCGCCTTTGTAGCATAGTCCTCAATGCCGTCGAGCACGGCTGCGTAATAGTGTGTTACAAGGTTAGGCACCACGACACCGATGACTTTAGGCTTCTGTTGCCTTAGGCTTTGGGCAAACGGATTAGGACGGTAATTCAGCTTTTTTGCCAGTTCCTGTACGCGGGTTTTCATTTCTTCACCCACTTCATGACTGTTTCTCAGTGCCCTAGACACTGTAGCTATGCTGACCCCCAACTGTTCAGCCATTTCTTTCAAAGATGTTCTACGTGTAGCCATTGGTTAAATCGTTTGACTTGATTTTATGCGAGGTGATATTAAAATGCCTATTGCAAATGTAGTCAAAAAATATAAAATACGCAAACGTTTACGTAACTTTGTGGTCTTGTTATTTTATTTTGTGTCATTGTGTTAAATTAAAATGGATATTGGATGTTTGATTTAATACTATAAGTATATTGATGCTTTTAGCTGTATGTGTGTTTTTCTGTTGCCTTTTTGTAGTCTGCTTATTCTTTAATAGCATGACATACCATGCGCAATGGCAAAATAAAATGCTTTTAATATAAAAACGAGAAATCAGGCAGAAATCTGATTGCAGATTCTGATTAAAAATGTGAAAGCGGACAGATACACATGAAGCACTTGATGTGTTTGGATGTATCTGTCCGCTTAATATTGTCTGCCAATGTCTTGGCATGCTTTTCTTTACTGTTACATCGGTAAAAGTTCCTCGCCTTCAAGGTCGCATGAAGTGAAGCCCATCTCTTTAGCCTTTTCCTTATTGAAAGCGAAGTATGTGGCTTTGCCTTCTGTGCATATCTCGCCTTTTGAATTTTCCAGCGTAACTTTTACCGTAACCAAGTTACGTCTTTGTTCGTCAATATGTGCCCGCAGCGTTATCTGTGGCTCTGTGGTCATCACCGGTTTTTTGTATTTAATTTCGAGATGTGTGGTCATTCCGCTGGTTTGCAGTTTTCTGAAAATCACCCATCCGGCAATCTCGTCAATCAGTGTGCACAATATACCTCCGTGCATGGTGTTGATCCATCCCTGATAGTGAGTTTGGGGATTCCAGAAACTTATGATGTCATCTCCGTCTTCGTAAAACTCCATGTGCACTCCTATAGGATTGTCAGGACAGCAGCCGAAGCAGTCGTATCCTTCTTTTTCCATCCATGGATTCTTAATCTTTCTCATAGGCAATAGTTATTGAGGGTTTATTTTAAACTTGTTTATGTTCACGTTCTCATTATGTCTTAGAATGTAAGTCTCACCATGAGCCTTACGCCGTTCTTTGTGGCTGTAGGCAGATGATTGTAGTTGAGTCGGTGGACATATTGTATGTGGATAATCTTAAAGATGTTGTGTATTCCGGCGATAAGCTCAATATAAGGGTGTTTGCTGTCCATGATATATGAGCCTTCAGGAAATTCCATCAGCGTGTGGTCTCCGGCATTAGCTGCCAGAGTAGGGTTGTTCTTGTCAGTAAGTGTTCCCCACAGACATTTGATGCCGAGCCATTCGCGCCATTTCAGCTTTTTGAGCAATGGTATGCGGTTGAACAGTTTTCCGTTTAAGTCCCATGAAACGTCAAGGCTTGCGTATCTGTCGTTGAGGAACTCCATGTTGTTTATCAAGTTGAAAGTCTCGTCATTGACGATATACGACAGGTTTGCCGCCGGCATTATCAGAAGAGGATACGGAACTTTGTTCCACTGTATGCCGCCCTTGGCCAGAATGTCAATCTTTCCCCAGCTGTTGAGCCACAGACGTTTGTATATGCTTGCCTCTGTAAAGTTATAGTTATAGTCGCCTCCGAGAACACCTTTGATACCGGTCGTATGTGACAATGTAAACACAGGAGCATCGAGGTTTACAGGCAGACGGCGCTGCTTGGTGTTGATAAACGTTTCGCCCGGTGCATAGCGGAATTCAATTCGTGCCTCTGTTGTTCTGAATTTGCCCGGTCCGTTCATTGCGTCCTCATTTCCGACCATAGACAAAGGTTTAAACAGAAGGTTGCCGCAGGCTTCATTTTCTTCGGTTTTAAGACTTATCGTTGTCCTGAATCCCCATTCTTCTTCGCGTTCAAACGACAACTGCTGGCGGTTGTAGAACATCATTTTGTCTACTTTAGTCCATTTCAGTGCCGTAAACACATTATCCTTGTCGGTGTGCATAAACTTGTCTGAAGGTGAGCAAACGTCGTAAGTAGACGTAAATGTGAGCGTGCGTTTTGGAAACTCTCGCGGCAGATACTCTTTCTTGTTGAACGAGTAGGTCAGTTCACCCTTGTAATAGTCCTTACGGCTGTCCCATCCGCGGGCGTAATATCCCGAGAGGAACCAGTGAGGGTTAAGGTTGGCCGTTGTCTGCGCGCTTATACGCGTGCGCACACCGTCAATGAAGTTAGAGCTTATCAATGTGTTTATAGGTCCGATGTCCACCTTGCTCGGATGATTCTGGCTTCCCGTTTCAACAAAGTTCTCAATGAAAGCCTTTACGCCGAATATAATATATTTGAAGGCTTTCTGCTGACTCAGATTGTTGATAAATGCATCCATTGAGCTTTCGCTCTTAGTAAGTTCTACGCTTCGGTATTTGTCCCAGAACGTCTCGTCGCGCATCCTGGCATTTGCCTCATGCAGCACTTTTGTCTTGCCTTTGAACAACTTGTCGGGCAGTTCGTCAAAGGCATAGTCGCTCATTCTTGTTGTACGTATTACAATAGCTTTAGACAAGAATTTTGCTATGGACATCTCAACAAACATGTCGTCGGTTGTCAATGTCCATTCTCCTTCCGGCAGTCGTGTATATTCCTGAATTATCTGAAGGTTGTCCACAAAGTTTACGTCGCTCTTTTTCGGAAGCATAAGGTTGCATCGTTTTACGTGCAGGGTTGAGTCGGCAAGAATCCAAAGCTCGCCTCTGAATCCGAAGTCCTGCTGGTTGTTGGGCAGAAACTGCAGGTGGAAACATTTGTCTCTGTCAACATAAACCGTGTCGACTATATAATAGCGGTAAAACGCTATGGCGTCTTTACCTATAGGACTGGTGAAAGGATATTGCAGAAGACGTATCTGGTCGTCATACAGGTCGACGTCGGTAAATACGTCTTTTAGAACATTGTTAAGTATATCGCCGGTCTCTATCAGGTCGTTTACGCCCGAAGAGTTTTGTCCCATTATTATCGACTTCTCCGTCTTAGGGTTTTTCCTGTATAGATTTCTTGTAACAGTCTCATCGACCGACAAAGGCAGAATCAGCTTGTTGTTATACGGACATGTTTCAATCTGATTCAGCAGCCATTTCTTGTTCTTCAGCTTTTCGTTTTCCAGTTCCGACGGCTTAATGTCGTTAATGGCAAGCGTTATTTTCTGATATTTGTTAAACTGGTAATAGTCGTGATTGGCGAGGTCGGTGCGTTTCTTTGCCGCAATGACACGCTTCATCAGTTCAACAGCCGGGTTGTTCTTTCGGCTGTACTTGCTTCGCTTCGACTTCACCGTCACTCCTTTAAGTTGCTTGGTGTCAGTCTTAAGTGTTATTCTCATTTCTGAAGGTGTGTTTGGACCTATCAGAATTGTAAGTTCCTGATATCCGACGGCGCTGAACGTTAGTTTTTCACCGTTAAGACGCTTTACTGAGAAATGTCCGTAGGCATTTCCCGAGGTTGCAATTCTTTCTTTCTTATATTGTACGCTAGGAAAGGGGATGGTGTCTCCTGTGGCTTCTTCGACAACAACACCTGTTATTGTCTGTGCGCCTGCGACCTGTGACAGTACTAAAAGAAATAATATCAGAATTTTTTTCATTATGTGACTTTTCTGTTGTTATGAACCGTTGTTGTTTTTATCGTATAAAGGCAGCAATGTCCTTGTTTTACAGAAGTTGACTAAGGTCGGTTATAACCTTGTCGGGTATAGTTTCGTCATATTTCTCGTCGGTCCAGCCTTCACCTTTGAACCATATAGTTTTACATCCTGCTTTCTTTGCAGGTACAATATCCTTATAGAAGCTGTCGCCAACCACAGTTACGTCGGCAGGATTAAACTTTAGGGCCTCTACTCCAAGAGTGAATATGCGCGGATCTGGCTTGCGTATGCCGACAACGGCCGACTCAATAATCTGCAGAAACAGTTTGTCGAGTCCGAACTCTTTAAGTACTACACCGATGTTGCCGTAAAAATTGCTGACCAGCACCATCGGGTGTCCGGCATTAATCTTGGTCAGCACCTCGCGGCTGTGGCTTGTCTCCTGTCTAACGCCCTCATACAGGTCTTCAAGGATGTCTTTGTGACTTCTCACATATTCATCTTCAGACACGTTCCAGTAACCTTCCGACATGAGATATTCCATTTCGATGCGCAACTTTGTTTCAAGTGTCTTGTAGAAAGTATAGTCCGGCTTGATTATAGGTTGCGAGCCGAGAGTGCGCTCGGCGTGGACATACGCCTCACGGAACTGTTCTTCAGTTACGGGAATTTCATGACGGCAATAGGCGTGCCAAAGCACTTTGCCCCAATGGCGGCCTGCTGTATCTATTGTGCCGCCGTAGTCGAAGATAAATCCTTTTGTCATTGAATCTTTTTTGTAATTTTTTTACACAGACATTCATGCTTCTTGTGCATGTAGATGTATAGAACGTTCATCACTGTTATCTCTATGAGCATGTAAACCCACGGGCAGCCGAGCAGGCATGTCACGTAGATACATATAGCGCGGGTGTTGAATGTCAGGATGTTGGTGTATTTCATCAGCGGGCGGCTTCCTTCAAGAAACTCCTCTCTGATGTCGGCAGGAATGTTGGATGCACTGCCGTATTTCTCTTTCATCACCTGTATCATCTTCTGGAAAGCAGGCGAACGTTTCTCCTGACTCTTGCAGTAGTTGGCGTAGTTGTAATAGAACAGATGCTCAAACAAGGCTCCGCGCTTAGGCAGCGAATTGTATATCTTTATCTGACTTTCATAAGTGTCAAGCTCGCTTCCTTCTTTGCCCTTAAGGAAAAACAGGTGAATTTGACGGTAATAGTCGGAAAGCGAACTCTGAGGTGAGTGGCACATCACTCCGGCTATAAACGCAATCACCCATATCCACAGGCCCCAATGGATGTCAAGTCCGGGGATATATTGTCCCATCATGCGGTAAGACAGGGCTGCATATATGGCAAAAAACCACACATCTCCAGAAAATCCGTCGAGCACCCTGCCAAGAAGCGTCTTCTGTCCTGTAAGGCGTGCCAGTTGTCCGTCGGTAGAGTCGCAGAAGTTGGCAAACATGAGCAGCACTATGCCTGCAATGTTGTGCATTATGTCGGTGTATGAAAACATCCATCCTGCTCCTACGCCAAGGAATATCGACAATATTGTTATTGCGTTAGGGTGAACTCCGAGTTTTTTCCACATCAGTGCGAACATCAGTCCTATTGGACGTGTAAAGTGGACGTCGAGCCACTCTTCTGTATCTTGTGATTTCAGTGATGCGTTAAGCATCTCTTTAAAATTGCTCATAAATTTCTTTCTGTTTTTAATATCGTTACATCTTTTTGCAGATAACATCTGCCATGGCATCGGCAGCCTCCTCGCGGCATCTCGAAAAGCTGGGCCAGTCGTTAAAGTCTATAATGGCGTATGAACCGTCCTCGCGTATTATGCAGTCGCCTCCGTAGATGTCGATGTCTATCAGTTCTGCTGTTTTTTCGGCATCAGCCTTCAGTTTTTCGGTGTCGAAGTCATAGTGGGCAGGCTTGCCGTTGACAAGTTCGTCGCCGAATTTCGACATTCCGTCGTCGCCCGGGTAGTAAGTCTTGAAAAATTCAGTGCCTCTCACTCCGTAGAACTTCACGAGGTCGCCTTTCACATGGGCTGTTACCACTACATTCTTTATGCCTCTTGCTGCAAAGGCTTCAATTTTTTTGTCTTTTTCAGCTTCATCGGCAGCAAACACTACATCTTCTTTACTCTGTGCAGCCTCGTCACCGCGCTTAATCCAGTAACCGCAGTTGCCCGTCAGCGGTGCCACAGGTATGCCGTTGCTGCGCATCACCCGGTCGATGTTTGCCCTTGCGCATGACCTTACACCATGAGGCGAGTTGATGACGGTTGTGCCTTGTTGCTGTTTCTGTTCGAGCATTCTGAGCGTAGAGTCAAGTCTTCCCATTGTGAGAATCATGTCGGCATGTCCCAATCCGTCCAGCTGTTCTTCCTTTACGGCCGTTATGTCGTGCCCTTTGGCGCACAGCCTTGAGCATACGGCATCCATTATGGCCTTGTCTTTTTCAACAGAGTTAGGTGAAAACTTTTCGGCACGGTAAATAGCAATCACCTTTTTCATGACTCTCCGTTCAAAAACTTTTCTGCCTTTGCTATGTCTTCAGCGTGGTCTATGTCGAGCACCTTGCTGAACAGTCTTGCTTTCAGACGGCATCCTGCGGCAACGAGCGCACGCTGAAAGTTGCGCATGCGTCTGTCTCCGCGCTCTATGCACTGTCGGAGTATGGTTATTGCGCCGGGAGTAAGCCCGTAGATACCGCCGGAAATAAGTTTGCAGTTGTTTCTTTCGTCAAAGAATCCTGTTATGTTCATGTTTTCGTCGGTACCGACATAGAGTGGCTTCTCGTCGTCAATAAAGTCGGTCACGCCCATCATTCCGTCGGCTACTCCGCTTTCAACACATTCATTAAATTCTTTTATATATTGCTCAAATTCATTTTCGTTGAATATGGTGTCAACCGTAGTGAGGCAGAACGGGCCGTCCTCAAGATATTTGCTTATCTCGTAGAAGCTGTGCATCGAACTTGGCGTGCTTTTTACGACATATTCGAGCGGAATGTTTGTTCCGTCGAGTCCGTTCTCCTTCAGTTCTGCCAGATGTTGGCTCACTGAAGTCATGTTGCTGTTGCATATCACGATTATTTGTTCTGCGTGGTTATCCATGAACACGCGTATAAGGCGGTCAATCAGGCACATGCCGTTGACTTTGACCAAGGGTTTGGGCGCACTTACGCCCTCTTTTGCCAGCCGTGAACCTTCGCCGGCGGCAATAATGGCATATTTCATAAAGATATCTTTTTACTCAATGAGTGCGCAAAGTTAGCCATTATTGATGAAAGTAGAAAACTTTTTAGTGTATTTTTGTTTTTCATAAAAGTTGTAATTACAATGTATTAGGCGTTTTTATGCCCATAAATACACCTATAATTAATGTGTTGGCGCATTCGTGTTGACAAGTAGGGCTTTTTTGTCATTAATAAAATTTAATATGTCGTCTATTGATTATCACTCATATCTTAACATCTTGTGCGTATTGTATACAGTCTTGATACATCATAAAGCCATTCAGACAGTATGTATTTAATTCGGCTTAATATATTACAAAGTGTTAGTTTAGTCTTGTACGGTTTTTCATGTGAAATAGAATTGTGAAGTATGTAAAATCGCCTGTTTAGATAATACATATTTACAAATTAGGCATAACATTACGCTTCTGTTGCCAAAACATGGCGTTTTGCTGTATGAAACATTCCCTTTTATTATCCAAAGTCAGTGCTTTTGCAATGCCGTTTGTGGCCTTTTATATGTTATTTTATTATATATTTATTGCACACTTCGGGTTTAATAGCTCTAATTTATTGCCAGTCATACATTTACGTTTGCACACGTATTTCGCGCTATTTACGGCCGGTTTGTTTATGTTTTCAAATAATCCGGCTGTGGAACGTTAGCGGAAATCACAATGTAAGCATATATTGAGATATAGCGTCAATATGTATAATCAAGTTGAATAAGCATATGTTAAATAATATTGGGCAGGCTTTTGTCGTTAAAAATATTTCATTATTTTTGCCGTCTGCCGCATTTGTGTGGTGTCGCAGCTTGTCTGACAGCATGATTATTGGTCATGATAGCATGTCGGCATAAATTGCTTTAATGCCGTTTACTGGCCTTGTTAATGCTTCAGCTCATTGTGTGAAAGAATGAATTTCCTATAAATTATTAACCTCAAAATGATTAAAGTTATGAGAAAAAGTATCATCCTTTCAGTTGTGTTGCTGTTGTTGTCAACTTTTACAGCAGTTGCGCAAGGCAGAGTTTATCAGCTTTCGAGTCATATTCTTGACATAAATACGGGCAGGCCTGCGCCGGGTGTCAAGATTGTATTGTCTAAATTGGTTGGCGAAAATAAATGGAATGTCGTTGAGGAACGTGTAACCGACGACAACGGAAGGGTAAAGAACTTTCTGGAGAAAAAGCAGAATGTGGACAATCGGGGAGTGTATAAACTGACATATTGCATAGAACCATACTTCAGGCAACAGTCGCAAGACACGTTTTATCCTTTCATTGATGTGGTGTTCGAGATAAAAGACGAAAGTCATTATCATGTGCCCATAACGCTTTCGCCTTACGGATATTCAACCTACCGCGGCAGTTGAACGTCAGCCGGTTAAGTTTGTGCCGGCTTAAATCATCGTTTATCTGATATAAAATGTGCCTGAATATACTGTCATGCATTAGCCGCGATAAAACTGCGGTTATGATTTTTTGTGCATACAGTTACATTCAGGCACATCTGTAGGGCTGTGTCGGTAGGTCGTCTTATGCCGGATGTTCATGTAATAGTGAGAGAGAGTAATAATTTATGGCAATAAGACAGGTACAGACTTAGTAAATAATTAGGGCTGTGCGGTGCGTGGATTGCAGCCGTTATTTGATGTTTACGCTGCCCGAACCTACAATATCCTCATTATGTTCTTTTACATTGCCCTGTATTTCGATGTTTCCCGAGCCTATTATGCTGCTATGGGCATATTCAATCTTGGCGTTGTTGAGTTCTATTGTGCCTGATCCCGTCACTCCGCATGTAACGTTGTTTATGTTTGTGTTGTCAATGCTTATAGAGCCTGAGCCGGGAATACCAATGTTACTTTTTGCGGTGTTGAGGCCTTCTATTTCAATAGTTCCGCTTCCTGAGACATTTATTTCCGAATTGTCGCATATAATGTCTTTCATGTTTATGCCACCGCTGCCAATTATATTTAAGCTTATCTTGTCGGTGTCGATGTTACTGTTAGAATTGAAGTTGCCGGAGCCTAAGATGCTGACGCCTCTAAGATTTGGCGAGGTGACATATACATCGATGGACTTATGCTTTTTGCCGAACATCAGAAAAGGGTGAATGTTGTCAGACTTTTGCGTTATATGCAGGGTGTTGCCCTTTGTATATATATTCATGTCGTTGATGTCATCTTCGGTGCCCGAAACCTTTACTGATGTTTGATTGCCCTGTATGAAGTAGACGTTGTTGTTGCCTTCAAGGCTTATGTCGGTAAAGTCGCTAACTTTTATTTCAGTACTGATTTCTTTGTCAGATTTGTCTTTCTCGTTCACGACATTGCACGACTGCAATGTAACGGCCATTAGTGTTAATACAAATATTACTGTTTTCATATTCTTTGTTTTTTAATCCTTATGCCTTTTAGACGTAACGTGGCGGCAAAAAGTTGCACAGATACAAAATTTTTTTATAGAATAATACTTTTTTGTGCGTTTCCTGCTCTTTTGTCTTCATTTTGTGCGTCTTTACTGATATGCATGATTAAGATTAAAGCATGTTCTGAAGTGGGGTAGAGTATTGTGCATCGTAAGCCTTCGGCTTATCCAAATAAAAAAGGCTGGCTCCGGCCTTTCGGCCATTGCCAACCTTAGTTTAAACAGTTTTGATTATCAGAGAAATCTTATTGTCTTTCTTCAAG
>HF992612.1 GCA_000436695.1 Prevotella sp. CAG:1185
GCATGATTGCCGCATCACGCGAAATGTCGGATGAACCTATTTTAGACAGCCTTTTTCAGTGGGTTTTCGGGCAGAACTAATAGTACTGTGCTTTATTTACATTTATTAAGTGTCTAAAAGTTAAAGTATTTAAAATAGAAAGTCTGTATTTGTTGCTAATGCTAAAAAGTAGTATATTTGTTGAGTGTTAGCCAAACAATAAATAAAAATATCATGAAATACAAAATTCTTTTGGCTTCTTTGTTGTCTGCCGTATTGCCTTTGTCTGCTCAGACATATCAGGTTACTGTGTCAGAAAATGATGAGCCTAT
Organism: Prevotella sp. CAG:1185; assembly: GCA_000436695.1. GTDB lineage: Bacteria > Bacteroidota > Bacteroidia > Bacteroidales > Bacteroidaceae > Prevotella. The sequence continues at coordinate 312 of HF992612.1, forward strand.
GATGAAAGGTAAGTTTGAACCTACATGGCAGTCGCTTGAACAATATCAGGTGCCAGAGTGGTTCCGCAACGTAAAGTTCGGTATATGGGCACATTGGGGACCGCAATGTGTTGAGGGTACGGGCGACTGGATGGCACGTTCGTTATATATAGAAGGTACGCGCGAATATAAATATCATGTAGAGCACTACGGACACCCGTCAGAAGTAGGCTTTAAGGATATAATACCTTTGTGGAAAGCCGAAAAATGGGACCCGGAAAAGTTGGTGGCTTTTTACAAGAAGATTGGTGCCCAATATTTCTTTGCATTAGGCAATCATCACGATAACATGGATCTTTGGGACAGCAAGTATCAGCCGTGGAACTCAGTCAACATGGGTCCTAAGCGTGATATCCTGGCGGAGTGGGCTAAGGCTGCGCGCAAAAACGGACTGTATTTCGGTGTCAGTCTGCATGCCGACCATGCGTGGATATGGTATGAACCGTCGCAGCGCCATGATACCATCGGACCTAAAAAAGGTATTCCTTATGACGGAAAACTGACAAAGGCCGACGGCAAGGGAAAATGGTGGGAAGGATACGACCCGCAGGACCTTTATGCACAGAATCATCCGCTGAGCAAAGACAGCTGGAACAACAATTCAATACACGGGCAGTGGGCATGGGGCAACGGTGCCAATCTGCCTTCCAAGGAATTTTGCACAAACTTCTATAACCGCACGCTCGACGTGATTAACCGGTATAATCCCGATCTTCTGTATTTTGATGTAACGGGAGTGCCGTTCTATCCGTTTTGTGATGCCGGACTGAAGATTGCTGCCCACTTTTATAATCACAGCATGGCCACACACAAAGGCAAACTTGAGGCCGTGATGTTCGGCAAGATACTTAACGAGCAGCAGAAGCGCGCCCTTGTGTGGGACGTTGAACGCGGCGCACCAAACGAAATCATTGAGCGTCCTTGGCAGTCGTGTTCATGTATAGGCGGTTGGCATTACAATACAAGTATATACGAGAATAACGGATATAAATCGGCAGCCAATGTGGTGAAATTGCTGGTTGACATCGTAAGCAAGAACGGAAATCTGTTGTTAAGCGTGCCTCTGAGAGCCGACGGAACGTTTGATGAGAAAGAAGAAAAGATACTCAATGAGTTTGGCGACTGGATGGCCATAAACAAAGAGGCCATATACGACACACGCCCGTGGGTGGTGTTTGGTGAAGGGCCAATAGCCGACTCTGACATACCGCTTAACGCGCAGGGATTTAACGAAGGCTCTTATGGCAATGCCGGAGCTGACGAGATAAGATTCACCACAAAGGGCAATACGCTTTATGCCATAGCCCTGGCGTGGCCTGCTGACGGCAGGGTTGTAGTTAAGTCGCTTGCCAAAGGCGGCAAGACTGCTCCGTGCGGTGATATTAAAAAGGTGGAACTGCTTGGCCACGGCAAAGTGAAGTTTGAGGTTACCGACAGCGGACTCGAAGTGATGCTGCCCGAAAAACTTAACGACATTGCGCCTGTGCTGAGGATAAGATAAGCCTTGTTCTTTCAGTAAAAACAATACCATGTTATGGCTTCTGTTCGCTCTGCCATGTGGCGATAGTCTGCGGGCAGCGACAGAGATGCCATTTATGGTTAAAGAATGTAAATAAAAATAGCCGCAATTTGTACGTGCGGCAGAAATTAATTACCTTTGCACAAATATAATAATAAATGCTGAAAAGCGTGAAAATAAGAGAAGTGGTTGATGCCCTTGAGCGTTTCGCGCCTCTGCCTCTGCAAGAGAGCTTTGATAATGCCGGCTTGCAGGTTGGATTAACGGAGGCGGAAGTTTCAGGGGCTTTATTGTGCCTTGACGTTACCGAAAAGGTGGTTGACGAAGCAGTGGCTTTGGGATGCAATCTCATTGTGAGCCATCATCCGTTGATTTTCCATGCGCTTAAGCGCATCACTTATGCTGACGATGTGCAGCGTGCTGTTGCCAAGGCTATAAAGAATGATATTACAATAGTTTCGATGCACACTAACATGGACAATGCCCTTGGCGGTGTCAACTTTAAGATAGCGGAGAAGATGGAGCTTGAGGATTGCCGTTTCTTCGCGGAAAAGACTGTTGACGGCATTCAGTGCGGCAGCGGAGTGATAGGAGAGTTGCCGGAGGCTCTTGCAGCCGACGACTTTGTCATTATGCTTAAGCGTACGTTCGACGTTGAGTGTGTGCAGTGTAATCAGCTTTTGCGCCGTCCTGTCAAGAAGGTTGCTCTTTGCGGAGGAGCCGGCTCATTCCTTCTGCCAGATGCGATAGCCCTTGGTGCTGACGCCTTTGTTACGGGCGAAATGCATTATCACGAGTATTTCGGGCATGAGCAGGAAATACAGATAGCCGTTATCGGCCATTATCAGAGTGAGCAGTATACTAATGAAATTTTTAAATCAATAATCGAGGAGAAGTGTCCGGGAGTTGTGGCTTATCTCACAAAGACCAACACCAATCCTATAATTTATTTATAATAATATGGCTAAAAAGGATCCAACAGATTTGTCTGTAGAAGAGAAACTGAAAACTCTCTACCAGTTGCAAACCACATTGTCGGCTATCGATGAAAAGAGAGCGCTCAGAGGTGAGTTGCCTCTTGAAGTGCAGGACCTCGAAGATGAGATAGAAGGTCTTACAATACGTATAGAGAAAATAAAGAACGACATCACGGAATTCCAAAACGCCGTGGTTCAGAAAAAGGCTGAAATTAACGAGGCTCAGGCCAGCGTTGAGCGTTACAAGAAACAGCTCGATGATGTTAAGAACAACCGTGAGTATGACACTCTTAGCAAAGAAATCGAGTTCCAGTCGCTCGAAATAGAACTCTGCAACAAGAAAATAAGAGAGGCTAATGTTAAGATTGAGGAGAAAAACAAAGATCTTCAGAACAACGAAGAGCTGATAAAAGACCGCCGCATGGCTCTTGAAGAGAAGAAAAATGAGCTCGACGAGATTATGGACGAGACAAGAGCCGAGGAGGATAAGCTTAAGGAAAGAGCCAAGGAACTTGAACTGAAGATAGAGCCGCGCCTTCTTGCAAGCTTTAAGCGTATACGCAAAAATGCCCGTAACGGACTGGGTATTGTTTACGTGCAGCGTGATGCATGTGGAGGATGTTTCAATAAGATACCGCCTCAGCGTCAGCTTGATATCAAGATGCACAAGAAGATCATTGTCTGCGAATATTGCGGACGTATCATGATAGATCCTGAACTGGCTGGTGTCAAGACCGAGAAACCTGTTGAGGAGAAACCGAAACGTAAGCGCGTAATACGTAAGCGTACGGTTAAGAAAGAGGATGATGACGATTTTGTACCTGAAGAAAGATAGTCTTAATTCATAATTTATATGGTTACACGACGTTGACGCCCGTTTAATTTTTATAGTGGGCGTCTGTCGTCGTGTTCTAATGACAGATTGAAAGCAATAATAATCAAAATAACTTTACGACCATGAATCAAAAACCTAAGCAAAATTACACATTTGCGCTAATTGTCGTATTCATTGTGTGCTTCCTTATCGGATTTATCACTACAATGAATAATTCGATGATTGCATTCTGCTCTGAAGCGTTCAACCTCTCAGCACAACAAGGACAGTATGTTAATACGGCCTTTTATGGCGCATATCTGCTGTCAATTCCGTTCGCATTCCTGATGAGTAAGATTGGTTATAAAAACACCCTTATTCTCGGTCTCGCAGTATCTGGTATCGGTTTCGTTATCAATTCTATTGGTATTAATTCTGCCATTGCCGCAGGTGCCAATGTCTATGCTATCTTCTTGGCTTCTATGTGCCTGGTGGCAATGGGTGTTGTAATGCTGCAGAATGTTTCCAATCCTTATGTCATGGTGCTTGGTTCGCCTGAGAAAGGTGCGTTCCGCATGACTCTTAGCCAGGCACTTAACAGTGTTGCAACCACGGTGGCTCCTCTGTTTATCACTTATGTGATAATCAACGGCAAGGCTCCGGCACCTGAGTATGTTCCAGGCCCGTTCCTAGGACTCGGTATTTTCACAATTATTATTTGTCTTATCCTTGTATTCCTGAAATTGCCTAAGATTGACGAAGGCGCTCAGGCTGAGGCTGCCGGAGAGCATCACGAGTATAAGGACAGCGTGTTCAAGTATCCTCATGTATGGCTTGGCGCACTTGGCATCTTTATGTATATGGGTGTTGAAATCGGTGTTCCGTCAATGCTGCCTTACCGTTTCCAGATGCTTTATCCTGACATGGATTCTGCTGATCTTGCAGCTTTGGCAACACAGTATCTTGCATTCTATTGGGGAGGCATGATGGTCGGACGTTTTGTCGGAGCTGGTATCCTCACTAAATTCCAGCCGCGCCGACTGCTTACAGCATGTGTATGTCTTGGCGTTTTGTGCATAGCCCTTTCGCTTTTACTTGTAGACAGCATGGTAGGCATTTGGTGTATGCTTGCAGCCGGACTGTTCCACTCTGTAATGTGGCCGCTTATCTTCAACCTCGGTCTTCAGGCCCTTGGTCCTCACACAAAGGCTGCAACAGGTATCATCAACACAGGTGTTATCGGTGCTGCAGTTCTTATGCCTGTTATGGGTTCTGTTGTTGATGCAACCGGTGTTGTTGTTGCAATGTGCATTATGTTTGTTTATTATGCATATATTGTATGGTTCTGTAACTTCGGCAGTAAAATTGGTATTGACGTGAAATAATATTATACATATTATTATATATCTGAGTCCTCTTTCATCTTTGGTATTGTTGTAAGTCCAAGATGAAAGAGGATTTTCTTTTTTATTATTTTTTATATTGTGAAAAATAAAATCGCACAAAAGTTTGGCGGTAATATTATAATGTCTTATCTTTGCAATGTACTAAAAAGGTGGTGCTGCGGCATTGATAGAGTTGCTTGCGGCTGAGAAGATACACATTGTACCGGTACGGGTAATGCCGAGGTCGGGATTTTTTGGTGACATCGTTTCCTCAAACGTATTTGAGTATTTCGTGCGTTCCGTCTTTTTATTTGTACATATTGTCATAAGTAAAAAGGCATAAAAATGAAGAGTTACATTTCAGCATTGAGCATTGCCGGTTCTGATCCGTCGGGAGGTGCAGGCATTCAGGCCGATTTAAAGACATTTTCGGCGCTTGGTGTCTATGGCGCTGCTGCCATTACGGCCGTAACGGTGCAGAACACTATGGGCGTGAAGTATGTGCATGAACTGCCTCCGCAGGTGGTACACGACCAGATTGTGGCTGTTATGGAAGACATTCATCCTGATGCTGTCAAGATTGGTATGGTGAATGATGCCTCCACCCTTGATGCCATAATAAGTGCATTGACAGAGTTTCGTCCGCGTTTTCTTGTTGTTGATCCTGTCATGGTTTCAAGCAGCGGAAAGATGCTCATGACTTCAGATGCCCTTATTTTGCTTAAAGAGCGGCTGCTGCCCATGACAGATTTGCTCACTCCGAATATTCCTGAAGCATCAGTGTTGTCAGAAGAACCGTCTGATGAGCATTTCTGTGTTGACTCTGCAGCACGCGCAATTCTTGCTTATGGCACAGATGCCGTACTGATAAAGGGTGGTCATGCTTCAGGTAAGGCAAAGACGGATATGCTTTATTGCGGTTCTGGAGACAATATCTCAATTAATGAATTTTCAGCGCCTTCGGTTAATAGCCGTAATACCCACGGTACGGGGTGTACACTTTCATCGGCCATAGCGTCTTTTGTCGCCTGCGGCAACGACTTGATTACTGCGGTTGGTGAGGCTAAAAGGTATCTCACATCGGCACTTGTTGCCGGGGCGGACATCGTGGTTGGTAGTGGAACGGGTCCTTTGAACCACTTTTTCAAACCTAAGCCCGCAATTATTATTGATAAAGAATAATGACAAAAAAATATGAACAGACTTCAGTTTATCACACATTTCACTGACAAATATACTTATGTCGACTCTGCCCGTATTGCTCTTGAGGGCGGTTGCCGCTGGATACAGCTGCGTATGAAGGATGCAACTGAGTCAGAATTGGAGAACGTTGCATTGCAGGTGAAGAGTCTTTGTGCCGAATATGGTGCAAAGTTCATAATTGACGATAACGTCATGATGACAAAGCATATAGGTGCAGACGGAGTTCATCTTGGCAAAAACGATATGCCTGTTGATGAGGCAAGAAAGATTCTCGGCTCTAATTATATAATAGGTGGAACGGCTAATACATTTGATGATATATGCCGTCTTTATGCCCAAGGCGCAGATTATATAGGTTGCGGTCCGTTCCGTTTTACCACTACAAAGAAGAATCTTGCAGCCATACTCGGCCTTGACGGATATGCCCGTCTGTTAAAACAGATGAATGAAAGGGGCATAAAGTTTCCGCTGATAGCAATCGGCGGCATAGGATATGATGATATTCCTGCACTTTTCAGAACTGGAGTCTCGGGCATTGCTCTTAGCGGAAGTGTACTGAGGGCAGCCGATCCTGTGAGTGAGATGCGGCGTATTGTCGATTTGATAAAGCAAAAGGAACAAACCTTATAATATATTTATGGAAAATAATGTAAGAATAACTTATCCGGGTTCAGAGAAAGTTTATTTGAAAGGTGAACTTTATCCCGAGATTCGTGTGGGAATGCGTGTTGTAAAACAGACACCCACTGTTACTGTTGTAGGTGACAAACGCACGGAGCGCCCTAATCCTCCGGTGTATGTTTATGATACTTCTGGTCCTTACAGCGACCCGAATATTGTGACAGATGTACGCAAAGGTTTGCCAAGATTGCGCGAACCGTGGATATTGAAGCGTGGCGGAGTGGAGCGTCTGAAGGAAATTTCTTCTGAATACGGACGCATGAGACGTGATGACCATTCGCTTGATTCTCTTCGTTTTGAGCATATAACATTGCCTCTTAGAGCAAAGGACGGCTGCCAGGTAAGTCAGCTGTACTATGCAAAGCAGGGCATAATAACTCCTGAAATGGAGTATGTTGCCATACGTGAGAACATGAACTGCAAGGAACTTGGCATTGACACGCACATCACTCCTGAGTTTGTGCGCAGCGAGATAGCCGCAGGACGTGCCGTAATTCCGGCTAATATTAACCATCCTGAGGCTGAGCCTATGATTATAGGCCGTAATTTCCTCGTGAAGATAAACACAAACATTGGCAATTCTGCCACCACTTCGAGCATAGATGAGGAGGTGGAGAAGGCTGTATGGAGCTGTAAATGGGGTGGTGACACACTGATGGACCTGTCAACAGGAGCCAATATTCATGAGACACGAGAGTGGATTGTCCGCAACTGTCCTGTACCTGTAGGCACTGTGCCTATGTATCAGGCAATGGAGAAAGTGAAAGGTCATGCAGAAGATCTTACTTGGGAACTGTTCCGCGACACACTTATCGAGCAGTGCGAACAGGGCGTTGACTATTTCACTATTCATTGTGGTATACGTCTTCAGAACATTCATCTTGCAGACAACCGCATGACAGGTATGGTTAGCCGTGGAGGAAGCATCATTTCTAAGTGGTGTCAGATGCATCAGAAAGAGAGTTTCCTTTATGAGCATTTTGATGATATCTGCGATATCCTCGCCAAATATGACGTAGCCGTTTCGCTTGGCGACGGTTTGCGACCTGGCAGTGTATATGATGCCAACGACCGTGCTCAGTTTGCCGAGCTTGACACGATGGGTGAGCTTGTTGAACGTGCGTGGGCGAAGAATGTTCAGGCATTTATCGAAGGTCCTGGCCATGTGCCAATGGATAAGATTCCGGAGAATATGCAGCGTCAGATAGAGAAATGCCACAATGCTCCGTTCTATACGCTCGGTCCGTTGGTTACTGATATTGCGCCCGGTTACGACCATATAACAAGTGCAATAGGTGCGGCTCAGATAGGATGGCTCGGCACTGCGATGTTGTGCTATGTAACGCCGAAAGAACATCTTGCCTTGCCAGATCGCGACGATGTACGTGTCGGTGTGGTAACATATAAGCTTGCTGCCCATGCTGCCGATTTGGCAAAGCATCATCCAGGTGCAATGGTGCGCGATAATGCATTGAGCAAAGCCCGTTATGAGTTCCGTTGGAAAGACCAGTTTAACCTGAGCCTTGATCCGGAGCGCGCACTTGAATATTATAAGACGGCAAATCATGTCGGCGGAAAATACTGTACGATGTGCGGACCTAACTTCTGCGCAATGCGTATAAGCCAGACTATAAAAGAAGGTGAGTGCGAAGTTTAGAGTTTATGTAGCTTTTACGTTTAGGCATTATTTAATTATAAGGCAGCATTATTGCCGGTTTATATCTTGAAGGACATATTTATTTATGTCCTCAAGCATAATGCATAATGTGTAGCTAAAACTTTAAGTCATTGAAAATAAATAATTTACCATATAAATAACAAAAATAAAAAATGATAGAAAAAAAAGTATCTCAGGGTATTATCAGTACCTATTTCCAAAAGTTAGAACGTAATCTTGATCTTGATGTAGCCATCGTTGGTGGAGGTCCTTCAGGCATTGTTGCCGCATATTATCTGGCTAAGGCCGGACTAAAGGTTGCCCAGTTTGACCGCAAACTGTCTCCCGGCGGCGGAATGTGGGGCGGTGCTATGATGTTCAACCAGATTGTGGTTCAGAAAGAAGCAATCGACATTGTTAAAGACTTTGACATCAACTTTGAGAGCTATGACGACGATTTGTTCGTTATGGATTCTGTTGAGAGCACTTCTGCGCTTTTGTATAAGGCTGTTCATGCCGGTGCAACAATATTCAACTGCTATTCTGTTGAGGATGTCGTATTTAAAGACAACATTGTGAGTGGTGTTGTTGTCAACTGGACTCCTGTTCTACGCGAGGGAATGCATGTCGACCCGATTAATATTATGGCAAAATGCGTCATTGACGGAACTGGTCATGACAGTGAGATGTGCAAGACTGTAGCACGTAAGAATGGTATTCGCCTTGCAACTGATACAGGTGATGTCATAGGCGAGCGTTCTCTTGATGTTGTGGCAGGTGAGAATGAGGTAGTTAATGGCACAAAGGAGATTTATCCCGGACTGTACGTCTGTGGTATGGCAGCGTCTGCCGTAAGCGGAACTCCGCGTATGGGACCTATCTTCGGCGGTATGCTTATGTCTGGCAAGAAGGTTGCCGAGCTGATAATCAATAAACTTAAGTAATAAAAAGGGAGTTATGAAGTTATGGATTTCATTTCCAATCTTCATAACTCCTTAATATATAATAAGGTGTAACGGCGTTTTGAGAATTTCGCCTTGACGTGTTATCTTGGATATATTGTTTTCTAGTTATTGTATATTTTTATTTATCACTTAAACAATGCTTTGGATTGTAGTTACTTCTCCAACATTTTTTTCAGATGAAGCCATGTTTCTTCATCGCTTATTGGCTAATGGTGTTGACATAATACACTTGCGAAAACCCGGTGCTTTAGTGAGCGACTGTGAACATCTCCTAAAGGAAATGTCGGCTGAAGACCGCTCGCATATTGTTATTCACGACTTTTTTGAGTTGGCAGAGCCTTATGGACTGCGTGGAATACATCTTAACGCCCGTCGAAACACTGTGCCCGATGGCTATAAGGGTCATGTCAGCCGCTCATGTCATTCTTTGGAAGAAGTAAGAAAATATAAGGATATTTGCAGTTATGTATTTCTGAGTCCTATCTTTGACAGCGTGTCAAAGCAAGGTTATGCTTCTGCATTTACTGATTCTGTATTAAGACTGGCATCAGAACAGGGCATAATAGACAATAAAGTTGTGGCATTGGGTGGCGTTACTCCAGATAAAATAAGCTATTTGAAATCGCTAAATTTTGGAGGAGCTGCAATGTTAGGATGTATTAATAATATGTCAAAACTCGATGAAACCGAACTTTGTGTACGTTTGGCTGACATAAGAACGTCTTTTAGTAAACTTTGATTTTTTATTTTGGGCAAAATACGTCGCCTGATATAATTTAGTATTTTGCTGTAGAGGGTTTCAGGCAATAATTTAATTATATCTTTAATGTGTGTTTATAAAAGTCTGCTTATGAAATATTGTTTTAAAGCAGACTTTTATTATGCAGCAATTTAATTAACTCCAAATTAACCTTGTTTTTATAAGTTTTTAATAATAATACGCTACGCGTACATTAAATTATGGCATTTTTTGTGTATTAGATTCGTAATTTTTTTGGTTTAGTCTCGTAGTTTCGTTGTAAATAATATGAAATAACATACAGATAATTTTGCAGGTGAAAAATTTAATCACGTTTCATTAAAACAAAATTAGTTATGAAAATTTCTAACACAATCAAGTCCGGCGTAGTTGTCGCATTCCTTTCAGCAGGAATGTTGTCAGCATCAGCTCAGGAAATCAATTTGAATCAGGACAACTACACAGTTCCGTCATGGACACGTCTGACACGCCTTATGGCAGAAATGCAGTCGGCAAGTCAGCCTTACAGCATCAATATGACTCTTAACGGAGATCCTACCACACGTATGGCCTTTGCGTGGTTTACCAACAATTCTGTAAAGACAGGTAAAGTACAGATTGTTATGAAGGCAGACGCAACTGTAGATGACTTTAATAATCCGAATATTACAATAGATGCTGTTTCTGCAGACGTAAAAGACCTTAATTATGTTACAAGCAAAAACGGCGTAGAAGGTATTGAAGCTAATACAAAACGTTCATACACAAGTCATAAGGCTTTGGCAACAGACCTGAAACCTGGCACAACTTATTCATTCCGCGTTGGTAATGAGCAGGGATGGAGCGAGATTGGACACTTCACAACTGCCTCTGAATCATACGACAAGAAAGAAGGATTCTCATTTATTTATATAACAGATACCCAGGCACAGAACGACGAGATGTTTGATGTTTCTCAGAAAACAGCTCATGCAGCACAAAAGATGGTTCCTGATGCTAAGTTCGTTTTGGTTAACGGTGACTTGGTTGAAACTTCAGGATCAAACAACTCTGAATGGGAATATGAGCAGTGGTTCAGCACAATGCAGGATATTTGGATGAACTATCCGCTTGTTGTTGCTCAGGGTAACCACGATACAAGCTCTAACAGCAATTTCTCATGGCATTTTAATACGGACAATACGTTTAACACTACTTCAGCCGTACCAACGACAATGGAAGGAACTGTTTACTCGTTTGTTCAAGGCGACGCCTTGTTCATGGTGATAAATTATGAAGATTACAAGAAAGAAGGTTACTTTGACGCTCTTGCCGACTGGATGAGAAAGCAGGTTGAGGAGCACAAAGACGTTAAATGGCGTATTGCAACATTCCATAAGAACATGTTTACAGGAAGTAAGTCGCACCAGAGTGACAGTGACGGTCGTCTTGTACGTGAACACATGCTGCCGGTATTCAATGAGCTTCACATAGACGTTGCATTGCAGGGTCACGACCATATCTACGAAGTTATCGGCCCGGTTAACAACCTGACAAAGACTCTCGTTGACGGTGCTGTAGAAGAGGTTGAGACAGTTGTTTCTGGCGGAGTGCGTGAGAATATGACCGGAAAGCAGGGTGGAGTGTTCAATGTAAACGAAGGCACTCTGTACTTCCTTAACAATTCTGCCGGCAAGAAAAAGTATGAGCCACGTGATGAGCAGGCTATGATTGATGCTTATGCAGACCATGGAGTAGACAATTATTGGGGACTCTTCTCTGGTAAGTTCGGTCAGACTGGTGAGCCTACATTCAGCGACGTTACGGTTACTGCAGATACAATATTTGTAAGCACATATACCGTAAATGACGGAGGTACTGCAACATTGTTCGATTCATTCAAGATTATCAAGGAAAACGGCAGTACAACAAACGTTTCTAAGGCTGAAACATCTCCAGTAAGAATATATAACGACTCAGACAACAAGCAGATTGTTATTAAAGGTGTTGAGCCTGAGAGCGTTGAGGTTTATTCTTCTAACGGCTCACTGGCCGGACGCTATACAGGAACAACAATTGCCACAAATGCGATGGGTAGCGGTTTGTATATTGTAAAAGCCATAAAAGGCAATAAAAGTTACTATGGAAAGGTGATAGTTGAATAAACTTCAGCCGTTTATTATAAATAATGGTCTTTCTGAACGTCTGCCGATAAATCGCGGCAGACGTTTTTTTGTTTTATATAGTTTTTAACGCTATTTATTAAAAAACGTAAATATAAGATTACTCGTGCAACGTTTGTTATGGTTTGTCCGTCTTAAAAGTGAATAAATCAGAAGTATGGCTGCCTTAAAATGGTAAGAAATGCTGTTTGAGGTTAAAGATTTTCAGTAAAAAGCATAACAGATGACAAAGAAAAGTATTGATATAAAGCGGATAATACTGCTCCCGGCAATGTTAATGACACTTACGGTGGCTGGACAGAATGTCAGCGGACAAGTTGTAGACGCACGAGGTGAGGGCATTCCATATATTAATGTGGTGGCGTTGTCGTTGCCTGATTCGGCCTATATCACTGGTGTTATGACCGACAGCGTAGGCCGTTTTGGTTTTGATGTTCCGCCGGAAGGTCGCCTACTGCGAGTTTCGGGTGTTGGATATAAGACCGTTTATGTTGACAGAACAGAAAATGAAGGCCGTATCTTTTTGCAGGAAGATACAAGGATGCTTGGTGAAGTGGTGGTCAGAAGCCGTATGCCGAAGACTCGGCTTAAGGGCGATGCCATGGTGACAAACATTGTGGGGACGGTGCTGGAGACGGCCGGAAGCATGGAAAACTTGCTCGACCGTATACCAAACGTGTCGGCCAATAGCGATAAAATCGAAGTGTTCGGACGCGGAGAACCCGAAATTTATATAAACGGACGTAAGATGCTTGACAAAGTGGAGCTTGAGCGCTTGAGTTCGGATAACATAAAGTCTGTTGAAGTAGTAACAAATCCCGGTGCCCGCTATGGCGCAAGTGTCAAGTCGGTTATACGCATAACCACCAAAAAGGCTGTTGGCGAGGGCTTTGGCTTCGATAACAAGCTGTTTGGTGAACTTAATGACCGGAACTACGTTTCGGGGCAGGAGCGCATTAACATGAACTGGCGCAGCGGAGGCCTCGACATTGGCGGAACATTCAACATATCAAGAACCAATACCCCGGACCCGAAACAGATGGAGCAAATAACGTATCTTGACAAGACATGGCGACAGCCAAGCTCGATAGACCAAGTGTATAAGGACAGAAATCTCTATGGACGGCTGGCGCTGAGCTATATGTTCAACGAGAACCATTCGTTGGGAGCAAGCCTCAGCTGGTACCGTTTGCCGTGGAACAACGCTTCAGGATATATGAAATCGAGTGTTGTTAAGGATGATTTGCTTACAGAAGAACTCTTAAGCTCTTACGTAGCTTCAGGACAAACTACGACGCTGCAAGGAAATTTATATTATGTCGGAAAAATCGGCAGACTGGGTATAGATTTTAATACAGACTGGTATTGGAACAAAATGGGCAATGTTATGACCACAGTTGAAGATTATCAGGAAACAGGACAAGAGCCTATAAATCAGCAAGTTATTACATCGTCAGACAGCCGCAACAATCTTGTGGCATCAAAGCTGGTGTTGACTTCTTCGTTGTTTGGCGGCACTCTGTCTTTTGGCGGAGAGTATTCTTATTCGGTGCGCAATACTCTTTATAGCGTGCTTCCTACAGATCTTCTTGAAGACGACAAGAGCCGTATAGAAGAAGGTATGGCATCGGCCTTTGTTGAATATGTCCGCCATTTTGGACCATTGAGCATGCAGGCCGGATTGAGGTATGAGAATGTAGATTTTGATTATTATGACAACGGAGTATATATAGGCGAGCAGAGCCGTGTGTTTAACAATGTTTTTCCGTCACTGTCGCTTTCGGGCACGTTCGGCGATTTTGGCGTTCAGCTTGGCTATGCTTCAGACATCTACCGTCCGTCATATAGTCAGCTTCGCAGTAACATAACCTATGACAACCGCTACACTTATGAGGGCGGTAATCCGTTTTTGCTGCCGTCTAGGTCTAACAACGTTAATTTGTCGCTTACATATAAATGGATAATGTTCAATGCAGGATGGTCGCACGTTGTTGATCCCATATTACAAAACAGTGAACCATACGGTGACGACCCGTCGGTGGTGCTTTTCAGACCTGTAAACGGTGAGTCATACGACAAGATGTACGCCTCGTTAAATATAAGTCCGTCGTTTGGAGTGTGGCATCCGTCGCTCATGTTCGGCGTGCAGAAACAGTGGTTTGCCATGCAGGTTCACGGGCATAATCCGCTCAACAATCCCGTTGGAACATTCCGCTTTGACAATACATTAGACACTAAAATCTGCCGTGTTTCGCTTAATATGCGCTATACGACACGCGGAGGCGACGAGAATGTTTACATGATGAAACCCTCGTTCAGGGCAGATTTGTCTTTATATAAGGCATTTATGCAGGACAGGCTTACGGTGCAGCTGCTTGTACAGGACTTGTTCAAAACATCGCGCCGGCGTATGACCTTGTTTTATGGCTCAATGCGCGAGACGTTTTGGGGCACTCCGGCTCAGCGCAAAATCAGCCTTACTGTGCGCTATAAATTTAATGTCGGCAAGAGTAAATATAAAGGTACCGGAGCAGGACAGAGTCAGAAGAGCCGTATGTAGGCGATAGTGTTGTATCAATGTTATGGCATGCCGCGTATGAATGTTATGCTGTTTTTATTGTCTTAATGCATTAATCAGCATCAGTTTTTATACGTGGCATGCCGTTTTTTTGTATATTTGCATAAATCTTTATATAAGATGACCTGCATCTCGGCATTAAATGGACTAATTTTAGACTTGCTGCTTGGATTTGCATTATAATCTTAAAATTAATACTAAAACGAAAAACATGGAAATAAGAAGTAAATTGGGCAACGAAAACATCATGCAGATGAGGAAAGTGGCATTTTTCTGTTCGAGAAAGGAGCCTGCCGGACTCAAAAATGCTGTTGACAGATGGATAGATAGCCTAAAATCAGACAAACTTTGTGTTATGTGCGGCGACCAGTCGTCAATGGAAAAACACGTATTTTCATCGTTACTTGAAAGAAAAATTCCGGCAATATTGGTGCTGGCAGAAGCCATGCATGAGCAATGGAGTGAGCCTGTGAACGCGGCTCTGGGCAGCGGATTACTGCTGATAATAACCCATTGTGGGCCTGAAGTTCATGCGGTGTGTGCAAAATCGGCTTTTGACCGCAATGCACTCATGATGTTTCTAGCCAATGAAATTGTTGTTGGATATTGTTCTAAAGGCGGCAATCTGGAACGGGGACTTGCAGGATATAACAACGTGAAATATCTTGTGGGTAAGCAAGATAAAGGTATAAAAATGGCGGATTCATCGCCGTTACAAGGCGGACGCTCGTATGCAGGCCGCAATAATTTTGCAAAATCACAGGATGTTGAAGGTAATGTTCAAGGCGGTCGTTCGATAAATGGGCGTAATTATTCGGCAAATAAGGGCTTTTCGTCAGGATTTAGTCAAGGCGGCAGAGCCGTGGCCGGGCAAGCAATAAATAGCGGTGGACAGTGGAGCCGCAGGCTTGATTTGGGCTATAGCACAATATATTTCGATTTCAACGAGGCAGGAAGGGATGTTTATATCAAACTTACCCAAAGTACTAAATCTGCCGACGGAAAATATGACCGCCATAAAATATTTATGGACCGCAGCGAATTCAGGGCGTTTTATGATACAATAGGCTATGTAACAAGGACCGTTGAGCGCAATGAAAAACTTGACAATAACATTGTGGTCAGGTCGGCAAGCGGCGACATAAGTCTGAACATGGTTATGTCGGAAGGCATGAAAATGTGCATGATGACTCAAGAAAAAGAGTTGCAGACGATGGGGCACAGACGCCAGACCATAGGATTTTGTGTTACTGAATTGTCTGCATTTTATGACGTCGTGATTGATGCAGCCCGTTATTGGCGCATAATTAGCTGACATTGTAGGCGAAAAATTATTAATGGAGCAGGCTTTGATGGCATTAAAAAGTATAATTCGTAAATAATAGATAATATTTATTCTAACTAGAAGATATTTGGCTGAGGTCTTTAGATAGGGTTTCAGCCATTTTCCTTTTAGTATTTGATTATGTCTGTAATCTCTTATTTTTAATAAAAGCATTATGCTTTTCATGAGCATAAATTGTGATTAAAAGTATTGATGATTAATGTCGTAATTGATAGAAACTCGAAAATTTATAATGTTTTAGGCCAAATTACTTAAGAACATGTCTTTTATCTCTATTGAATTTGTTTATCTATAAGTAAATTTATGTAGTTTTGTTTCTAACTGTTAATGGCTTGTTTACGATGCGTAAATGGGCGCTTTTTGGTGTGAAAGTGGGTGGTTTTTGAGTCGTAAACCATAGGCTTTTATGTGCTGTTCTTATGGCTTAGCCCATATTTGATAGATAGTATCTTTGATTTGACTTTCTGTGAATATGTTGCAAACTTAATTTATTTAGACAAATTTATTTTGTTTGGCGCGCAGTTTGCATTATATTTGCATGAAGAAAAATAAACAATAGAATAAAGTTTTTATAGCGCTTTTGTGACTTTATGTCAGACCTTAGGTTTTTCATTTACAGATTACATGGCGTATTTAGCTAAAACATAAGATTATGGCAGCAGGAAAATGGATAGGAGGCATATTGGGCTTTATGTCGGGCGGTGCGCTCGGTGCCCTGGCCGGCGTGGCTCTAGGAGCCTTGTTTGATTATGGTATGAAGGCCGTAAATAAGGATGGTGAGCCTGAAAACGGCTATGGCAGTACTTCTTCGGGGCGTCAGAGCTTTGGCAGTGGGTCACGAGAGCAGCGATATTATGAAGGACAACGCAACAGTTTTCTGTTTTCTCTGTTGGTTTTGGCATCATATATTATTAAGGCCGACGGCAAAGTGATGCACAGCGAGATGGAGTTTGTAAGAAATTTCTTGAGGTCAAACTTCGGTGAAGTGGCCGTAGAGCAGGGCAACAGCATACTTTTGCGCCTTTTTGACGAGCAGAAACGTCTGAATGCCACTAATCCTTATGCATTCAGAAACATGATACGTCAGAGTTGTGAGCAGATAGCCATGAATCTTGATTATGCGCAGCGGCTGCAGCTTCTCAACTTTCTTGTGATGATAGCCAGGGCAGATGGCTCACTGCCGGATGAGGAGATTGTCGCGTTGAGAGAATGTGTGCAATATATGCGTATGGACATGGCCGATCTTGACTCTATGTTAAATCTTCAGAAAGATACGCTTGACGATGCTTACGCAGTGCTGGGTATATCTCCGGATGCAACAGATGATGAAGTGCGCAAGGCTTACCGCAATCTTGCATTGAAGCATCATCCCGACCGTGTGGCTGCCCTTGGTGAGGATATAAGGCGTGCTGCAGAGAAGAAATTTCAGGAAATCAACGATGCTAAGGAAAAAATATATAAGGCTAGGGGAATGTAGAAATTATGGCATAAAGTTCATGTTTGATGAATATTTCAGAGAACCTTTCTGATTATTTTAAAGATATGGTATTGCAAAATACATAATGCGGAATGGGCAAATAACATTGATCTTAAATCGTGTATTTGCCCGTTCCGCATTATAATATATTGGTTGATACCTTTTGATGTTAAAAATTTAGCCAATTCATCGGGTTCTTATTTTAAACTTAAATTTTAATACAAATTTGGTTATTAGTCTGCGTGTGATTTAATTCCGCAAAAATATTGATCTTTTCAGCCGTTTTTTTCCGTGTGTTTTTATAGAAACATTTCGATATTTTTGCGAAAAAGCAAATAATAATCAGATAAATATTAAACGACAAGCCTGTCGAATCTAATCTTAATGGCCTTTTGTAGGGTTAAAGTTCGTTGAAATCGGGAATTTCTTTCAGAAAGCAGTAACTGTTACGGTCGTAGTCCATGCGGCAGCAATAATGTTGCAGACCATTGCTCACAACGAGATAATCTACTTTCAGCAGCATGTTGTAGACAGAAATCTGGTTGAACACCTTTTGAGTTATGGCTATTGTAGGTGCTTTATATTCTATAATCATGCGCGGATTTGCCTGATTGTCGTATAAGACGCTGTCGCAGCGTAATTTTTTCTGTCCGCATGTCAGTTCTGTCTCGTTGGCAATAAGAGATGCTGGATAGCCCTTGTGTTCTGTTAGATAATGAACAAAATGCTGGCGCACCCATTCTTCAGGCGTAAGACTGACAAATTTGCGTCTTAGTGTGTCTAAGATCAGAGTTTTGCCGTTCTGCTGTTTTATATTTATTTCGTATTTGGGTAGGTTTAATCGATACATTTTATTAAATTTGCATTCTGAATGGCATAAAATAGCCAAAAGTTAGAAGATGCGGGCCTGATTCCGGCAGACTATTGTTTGAGTCTTCGTGCATTAGGCTCTGTATTTTCTGCAAAGTTAGCCATTATTATTTTAAATGGTGAACGTTTGCATTCTTTTTTGGCAGCGATGGCTTTCAGATAAAAGATAAAGATATGGCAGAGAAAAAGATTGTTACTTTTGAAAATGTTATGCGCGATCTGCGTGCCGGTAATTATGCACCCGTTTATATATTGATGGGTGAGGAGTCTTATTATATTGATAAGATAACCGATTTTATCGCAGAAAACGCTCTTACTCCTGAGGAACGCGACTTTAATCAGTCTGTGGTCTTTGGCTCTGACGTGTCTTCAAATCAGATAATCGACATGGCCAGGCGTTTTCCTATGATGGCAGAACGTCAGGTGGTGATAGTGAAAGAGGCTCAGAATATTAAAAACTGGGACAAGATTGAGAAATATGTCGAAAAACCAGTAAAGTCTACAGTTTTGGTCTTTTGCTATAAAAACGGCAGTATAGACAGTCGTAAAAAGATATTGGCTAAGGCTGCAGCTGTTGGAGTGGTATTTGAAAGCAAGAAAAAGCGTGATTATGAGTTGCCTGGTTTTATTGAGAGTTATCTTAAAAATTATGGCAGGGCTGCAATAGACCATAAATCATCGCAGATGATAGCCGATCATATTGGTGCAGACTTGAACCGCCTGACAAGTGAACTGGATAAGCTGATATTGTCTTTGCCTGAAAATGACAGGCGTATTACTCCTGAGATTGTTGAAGAGAGGATAGGGGTGAGCAAGGACTTTAATGCATACGAGTTGCGTAGTGCAATAGTGAATCGTGATGTGTTGAAGGCAACAAGAATTGTGTATTATTTTAATGACAATCCAAAGGCCGGAAATGCCTATATGCTTATACCGATGTTGTTCTCTTATTTTCAAAATTTACTCATTGCTTTTTATGCTCCTCAACCTAGAACTGATGAGAGTATTGCACGTTGGTTGGACCTCAGGGCAGGGTGGGCTGCCAAGGATTATGTCACAGGTATGAGAAATTATACCGGTGTAAAAGTGATGCAGATAATTTCTAAAATTAGAGAAACAGACGCCAAAAGTAAGGGTCTGGACAACCCAAATACCCCTGTTGGGGAGCTTTTAAGAGAGCTTGTTTTCTTCATTTTGCACTAAAAATGATGCCTTTTTGGGGTCATTTTTTTCTCTTTTGAATTTTTTTCCAAACAAAAAAAATAGGGTTAAAGTCGTCAGAATCAGAGCCTTTTATGATTTTTGACGCTCTCAGAATCGCGTATTTTTTAGCGTTCTTTACCTCGTTTTGAAATACTTAAATTTTCCGTTTTTTTGCCGAAAAACAGTGATTAAAATTTAGCGTTTGCATTTATTAGTATTTACAATACCGAAATTTAGAGATATAAATATATAAACTTGTATATATAATATACACATCTAAATTGTAAATTTACATATTATTACTGTATTTATTGTGTCTAGATTTACATATTGATATTTAAATATTTAAATATGCAAATTGTAAGGAATATTTATACATTTTTCGTTTTTTAAGATAAATAGCTGAAAATCAGTATAAATAGAATGATTTTACAAAGATAATTTTATAAAATTACTTTATTTACACCTCAAAATGATGAATAAATCAATTTTTACGATTATTTTACGTATAAATAACATCGTCAATATGAATTAATTAGTAAAATACCTTAGATAAAGACTTTATGCTTATTTTAGATACTTAAATTTACATTTGTTTTATTTACATCTGAATATAGTAATTTACATATTTACATTTACAAATATAAATTCATAAATTCAATATTTAAAAATCAAAATATTATTTATGTTTGTTGTATATGTCAAAAATTTGATTTATCTTTGTAAAATCTTAGAAAAAGGGCAAAAAACAGCTTAAGGGTAAGAAAATGGAAGAAATGAAAGACCGAATCAGACAGATTATGGAGTCACAACATATGAGTCAACAGACCTTCGCAAACTTCATTGGAATGTCTGCTGCATCACTGAGTAGCATCTTTAACAACCGTACAAAACCGACGCTCAACACTGTTGAGGCGATTAAGAGCAAAATGCCAAGTCTGAGCACTGACTGGCTTATGTTCGGAAGAGGCTCTATGTTTATTGAAGAGTCTCCTGTTAAAGACCAGGCTCAGTCTGAAAGTTCCGATATGCCTAATGAGCAGATTGGTGATTTTGGAGGAGGCGTGCCCGACTTGTTCGGCAATAATGTTTCGGGTCAGCCAGCTCAGCAGCCTATGCATAGGCATGCGGAAAATGTTATTCGTCCTGAAATAAAATACGTTGAACGTCCGCAGCGTCAGATTACAGAAATAAGAGTTTATTTTGACGATCTGACTTATGAAAGTTTCGTGCCTAAAAAATAAGATTGCTATTTCCATATTTGTCTGTTTGTTGAAGTTATTTTTGCGGTATTGATGCTGCGGAAGTTTTATTGATTGAATTCATTACGATGTCTTGTTGATGTAAATGGCGGTCATTGGTTAATTGGCGTGATTGTCTCTTTATATGTATTTTCTTCATGATGTATTGCCCTATGTTCATTTTCTGTTTTTGCGGCTTATCTCAATTTATCTGATAGTTTTAATATGGCTTTTCTTCCTGGTTGGTTATTGTCTGTTTTGTATAATTTATTCTTTTTATATAAAATGCTGTCTTCTGTAATGCCATATCGGTCATTATTTTGATGCTAAAAGCTGTTTATAATGCCGTAAAAGCAGGTTAATTCATGTTTTAATAGCTTACAAGTTCTGTTTTATTTGGAAAGCGCAGGTATATTTTGTACCTTTGTATTCTGTAAGTGAGGAAATAAATTCTTTCTTGCGTTTTTTATAAAAAGATAAATTTGTTTCTTATGAAAAAATATGTTTCAGACCTAAAGGTCGTTTCTGTAGAACATATAAATGACAAATATGTTCTTATAAAACTTACTCAAAGCGACCGTCTTCCCGAGATGCTTCCGGGACAGTTTGTTGAGGTAAGAGTCGACGGCTCACCATCTACTTTCTTGAGACGTCCTATTTCGATTAACTTTGTTGACTATGACACCAACCAATTGTGGCTTCTCGTTGCTGCAATAGGTGACGGAACACGCCGTATGGCTCAATTAAAGGCCGGTGACGTGCTTAATTGCATGTTCCCTTTGGGTAACTGCTTCACGATGCCTGAAAACGTCTCACAGAAGATTTTGCTTGTTGGCGGTGGTGTAGGTGTAGCTCCGTTGCTCTATTTCGGTAAGAAGCTTCGTGATGCCGGTATTGCTCCTATTTTCCTTCTTGGTGCGCGCTCAAAGAAGGATTTGCTGCTTTTGGACGAATTTAATAAGTACGGACGCGTGTGTGTTACAACAGAAGACGGCTCTATGGGCGAGAAAGGTTTTGTTACTAATCATTCTGTGCTCAATGAAGTTGCTTTTGACCGAATCGCTACCTGTGGTCCGAAACCTATGATGGCTGCTGTGGCAAAATATGCCAAGGCAAAGAATATTGAATGTGAGGTGTCTTTGGAGAATAAGATGGCCTGTGGACTTGGTGCCTGTCTGTGTTGCGTAGAGAAAACAACAGAAGGCAATGTGTGTGTATGTAAAGAAGGACCGGTTGTAAACATAAAGAAATTGTTATGGCAGATTTAAGTGTAAGTATAAATAAATTGCAGTTGAAGAACCCCGTAATGACTGCTTCGGGTACGTTTGGCTACGGCCCTGAATTTGCTGATTTCGTGCCGTTGAATGAAATTGGCGGTATAATAGTAAAGGGAACTACATTAAAGCCACGTGAAGGCAATGATTATCCTCGTATGGTTGAGACGGCTTCAGGAATGCTAAATTGTGTCGGACTGCAGAATAAGGGCGTTGACTATTTCTGTGAGCATATATACCCGGAGATAAAAGACATTGATACAAATATGATTGTCAATGTCAGCGGCTCTTCTCCCGAGGATTATGCCGAATGTGTAGCAAGGATAGGTGAGCTTGAGAATATTCCGGCTATAGAACTTAACATATCTTGTCCTAACGTAAAGCAGGGTGGAATGGCTTTCGGTGTTACATGTGCAGGTGCTGCCAGCGTTGTAAAGGCTGTGCGAGCAAGATACAACAAGACTCTTATCGTTAAGCTTTCGCCGAATGTTACCGATGTTACAGAGATTGCACGTGCCGTTGAGGCTGAAGGAGCCGACAGCGTATCGCTTATCAATACTCTTATGGGTATGGCAATAGATATCGAGAAACGTAAGCCGCTGTTGAGCATTAATACAGGTGGACTGAGTGGTCCTGCCGTAAAGCCCGTTGCATTGCGTATGGTATGGCAGGTTGCTAAGGCTGTAAAGATACCGGTTGTTGGCCTTGGAGGTATTTGTAATGCCCATGATGCCATAGAGTTCTTTATGGCAGGAGCAACTGCAATAGAGATTGGTACAGCCAACTTTATTGATCCTCAGGTTACGATAAAGGTACGCGACGGCATCAATGAATGGCTCGACAGCCATGGTTGCAAGTCGGTTAAGGAGATTATAGGCACATTGGAGGATTGCTGATTTGTAATGGATTGGTTATTCTATTCTGAAAATTTCTTCGTCTAAAAACACCGTTTGCGTTGCTTTTATACGCTGAATTTAAGAATAAGCGTTATTTATGATGTAACAATTAATATGATAAAACTCGTCACAGACATAGTTAAAAATGCAGTCTGTGGCGAGTTTTATGTTTTATATCAGCGATAATCTTTTATCGTTCTTTTCACGTATTTGCGATAAAATACATTAAAGTATGAGTGTCTTTAAACTGTTCATGCGGCATAATAAAAATAGCCTACAATTGAATTCTGTTTACATTTACACAAAATTTTGGACAATGTCGTTCATGCAAGTGTCATAAAATACATTCT
This sequence comes from Prevotella sp. CAG:1185, assembly GCA_000436695.1. GTDB lineage: Bacteria > Bacteroidota > Bacteroidia > Bacteroidales > Bacteroidaceae > Prevotella. Next base: position 23,687 of record HF992612.1, read on the forward strand.
GTCCTTTGTTATTTTGCTAGCGTTCTATTTAACGCTTTCTACCTTATAGCCGGCCTTTTTGAGCAGTTCTAGTACTCCCTTTTCACCTGGCAGATGTCCTGCACCAACGGCAAATAATGTAGATTTCTTCTTCATTATCTCCGGCATCTTCTTTACCCAATCTGTATTTCGGTTATATACAAGCTCATTCCTTTCTTCCGGAGTGGCGTCACAACTGTTGTTGAGTTTCTCCTCCATAGCATCATTTACGGCTTTAAGATCTTGAGCGAAATACGCTTTAGTAATATCATCTGTCATTTTTTCATACGTGTCTTTATTGTCCGCAAGGCACAGCAACAGCTCTTTCTCTCTTTCTTCTGATTTTCCTTTGTACAGAACGTTCATCTGAAAGTCTATTGTCTCAAGAGCACCAACAGGTTTTCCTTGCTCTTTAGCTTTATCCTGAAAATACTCGTCAATGCTTTGATTGGGGTTAAATTTAGGATTCTTTTTAAGATACATCAGTATTGTCAGTTGCGTAGTAAGGGCTTGAGGGGACATTTTACCAAATTGTTGTGCCAATATTGGATTAGTCATGTCTACTCCTAAAATATCCTTCAGAAGACTGTTAATATGTGTCATTTCTTCTGCGGAAAATATTTTGTCTATAGTCTTTCCTTCCGGAAGCAGCATTATATTCTGTATTTTAGCCAGATTTTCAGGAGTTTTCATCTCATCCATAATGATTTCTCCATAAACTTGTTCTGAAGAGTTCATGGCTTCATTTAAGCCTGGTATACTGTCTACGAAGGACACAGGAGCAAGATGATATGTTCCGATGATATATGACGGCTTACTAAGTCCGTTACCTGAAATCTTCCATAAAAGTTGTGCCTGTACGAATGTCAGTGTTGTAAACAACAGAAATGCGGCAAATAAAATTCTTTTCATAGATACTTTTCTTAATGATTAGACATTTGGTTTGGGAAAAAGAAGAATCTTTTATGCAAAGATAGTTTATTATTGTAGAAAATAAGATGTAGAATATGCTTTTTTCTACATTCTTCTTTAATTTCTAAATATTTATTATTAATGCTGTCGAGTGAGATGATATAAAAAGAGAGCGGCCAATTGACCGCTCTCAACCAACACAAAAACTAAACTAGACTTAATTAGACGAAATCAAGATTTTCACAAACCCTGAATTGTCGATGCAAATATACAATAATATTTTTTAGCCACCAAATAATTGTGCTATTTTTTTTCATGTCCATGATACATTTTAAACTTTTATTGATTTTGATAACATATATTGGTCAAGTATCGTCATTGCGGCCATGGCTTCAACAATGGGTACAGCACGTGGCAATACACACGGGTCATGACGCCCTTTGGCCTTAAGTGTGACTTCATTTCCGTCTTTGTCTACCGTTTCCTGGTCCTTAAGGAGAGTGGCTACTGGCTTGAATGCTATTCTGAAATATATGTCTTCACCATTACTTATTCCTCCCTGTATTCCGCCACTGTTATTGGTTCTTGTTGCAATTTGGCCATTATTGTTATAAAAAATGTCGTTTACTTCACTGCCACGTTTGGAACTCATGCCAAATCCCGCGCCAAATTCTATGCCTTTAACTGCATTTATACTGAGCATAGCACAGCCTAAAGCAGCATTAAGTTTATCAAATTCAGGTTCGCCTAGTCCGGCAGGACATCCTTTAATAACACATGTAATGGTTCCGCCTATAGTGTCGCCCTGGCTTTTTACTTCAGAAATGAGACTGATCATTTCTTCTGCCTTATCCTTGTCTGGACATCTTACGATGTTCTGCTCTGTTGTATTGAGGTCGTATTTCCGGTAATCATTGTCAAGCGTTATATTTCCAACCTGAGACGTATAAGCATGGACGGATATTCCAAGTTGTTTCAGCACTAGTTTTGCCAAAGCGCCTCCTACACAGCGACTTATTGTTACTCGTGCAGATGAGCGTCCGCCACCTCTGTGATCTCTTATTCCATATTTTGAATAATATGTAAAATCAGCATGCGAAGGTCTGAAAATATCTTTCATGTTGTCGTAGTCTGATGATTTTTGGTTGGCGTTTCTTACAATGAAGCCAATTGGACATCCTGTAGATATTCCGTCAAAGACACCACTTAGAATCTCTACTTTATCGGCTTCCTTACGTGATGTCGTTATTATGCTTTGTCCCGGTTTTCGTCTGTCAAGTTCGTTTTGAATGAAATCAAGGTCGATGTTGATGCCTGCCGGACAGCCGTCAATCACTCCTCCGATGGCCTCTCCGTGACTTTCACCAAATGTAGTTAGCCTAAACAATTTTCCGAAAGTGTTGCTCATGTGTTACAGAATGATGTAATATTATACAAAAAAGCGGCAGACTGGCCATCATGTTGTTATGTTATGGCCTTCTGCCGAGATTATTTGTGACCGTCATATCAAAAATTTACGATATGATTTCCGGTCTATATATATAAATACCTATTGTCAGTTGCAGCAGCCGTTTCCTCCGTCGTGTCCGTGGTGGCAGCCTCCGCCGTGTTCGTGATGACAACCGTCGCCATGTCCATGATGGCATCCTTCACCGTCTCCGTGGTGATGTCCGCAACAGCAGTCACCTCCTTCTTCTCCATGATGTCCACAGCAACAGCCTTCACCGCTCAGTCGGTTTATTAATCCTTGAATTTCTTCGTTTGTAGCCTCACGTGATTCAACGATGTGTCCTTTAAAGTTAAGTGTCTTTCCTGCCAGCGGGTGGTTCAAATCTATTTTAACCTTATCTTCGCCAACCGAAACAACCTTAGCCAAGAATCTGTTGCCGTCTTCATTTTGCAGAGGAACTATGGCATCTTTATATATATTATCGTGATCGAAATGTCCGTTTATGCAGAATATGCTCTTGTCGAGGTCGAGCACGTGCTCATCCTCATAGTCGCCGTATGCTTCATCTTTAGACAAAGTAATGTCAAATTCTTCGCCTTTGTTCAGTCCGGCTGTAGCTTTTTCAAATGCATCGAGTGTTATTCCGTATCCGCTTATAAACTGGAATGGTTCGTTGTCAGTTGCTTCCTCAACCAATTCACTTGAGCCGTTGTCTACAACATACAGCTTATAAGCTACGGCTATGTATTTGTTCTTGTTACTTTCCATTTTTTGTTATTGATTATTTCAAGGTGCAAAGATAATGCAATTTGCGTTCAGAATAAAATAAATTGTGTTGAATTTTGTTGTTTTTTGCTTATTATTGTATTGTTATGATGTCATTTTTGTATGTTTTGCCTTTTTTTATTTGCCATAACCTACATGTAGCAGCATTCTTTTTTCATTTGTTTTTATATGCCAGTTTGCTGATGTCGTGTTGTATTATACAATATTTTAAAGAAAGTGATTTGTCTTTTTGTGTCATATTTTATCAAGAAGATGACTTTTTGTCATATTTTCGTTATTAATATTTCATAATGTTGACATATTTTATGATATTGCTCACTAAAAGTATTGCGCTGTTTTGATTTAAGTCAAAAAAGTGGGCTGTTAACGCAAACAGAGTAATGTTTTTGTTTAGTATTTTCGGGAATGGATGTATCTTTGCATCGTCGAAAGACAAAGAGAGATAATTTAAATAGGATAACGAGCTGAGGCGATTCGAGAGAAAAGAACCAATGCTCAAGGTAAAATAAAAAATTTAAGGATTATGAAAAGATTGTTTTTAACCGTTGTAGCTGTGCTCAGCATGACTATGACATTTGCAGAGGACGAGAAGTTGAACAATGTTGAGAGCGTTAAAGCTTACAACATGGAAGTGAACTACACAAAGCTTGCTGATTTCCTTGGACTTTCATTAGATCAGCTTGAGGCAGTTCAGGACATCCACACTTCATTCTGCGCTGATATGTTGAACGCTGCAAACGCTAATACAGACGAGCGTAAGTCTATGGTTAACAATGCTGTAGAGAAGGATCTGAAGTATATGCGTAACGTTCTTACAGGTGAACAGTTCCGCAAGTATCTGATGCTTCTGAACGTAACATTCAACAATCGCGGTATAGAAAGATAATTAGTTATCGCAAAATAGAAAGGAGGGTGTGTCGTAATGCACGATGCACCTTCTT
>HF992613.1 GCA_000436695.1 Prevotella sp. CAG:1185
TTATTGATTGGCAACTTGCGGACATTCATTTTAAAAATTAAATATCATTGCTTCATCAAAAAATCCTATTAGAAATAAAAATATATTATTTTATTTCAAAATGAAAGTGGCCTATTTACAAGGTAAAAATAAGCCACTTTTGATATAAAAACAAGCCATTTACGATAGCTAAAACGGCCGTTTTTTATCAATAAAACGATAAGAACAAAATAAAAATAATAAAGCAGTATTTGGATGGAGTATGAATTTCGCATAATCAATAACCCATTTATATTTTTCACACAATCAGTCATGTATCCCTGATATACACACAAAAAATTAAGGACATCACCACTTACTATTTCAGATAGACAATGACAGAATGGAAAGACATGGAAATAATAAAATCTCACATTTGCCGCTACAATACAAATAAATAATTAGTGATATTATAATGTACAAAAAAATCTCCGCCAACATTCTGACGGAGATTTTATATTAAACAATTAAAAAACAATTACTTACTTTGTGTTGTCATTGAATGTTGCAACACGATTGAATTCAACCTGCTCAAACAGTTTGTCTGTAGCACCACAACCCTTTGTAGTAAGGCGGTCAGCAGAAATCTTATACTTGTTAACCAAGATTTTCTTAACTGCCTCTGCACGCTGCTCAGACAACTGCTGGTTACGCTCTGCTGAACCTTCAGGAGAAGCATATCCCTTAATTTCAACCCTAGCATCAGGATGATTCTTCATATACTGAGCAATAAGCTCAATCGGAGCATACTGTGCCGGGTCTACAACAGACTTGCCCTGACGGAACAATACTGTAGGCTGCAGATTTGTAGCAGTAGCAGGCTTCTCATACTTAGGCTTTCTGTTGCACTCGTCAAGAGCTCTCTGCAAATCTGATATCTGACGGTCTTTAGCTGCAAGCTGAGCATTCTTGTCGTTCAAATCGCCGCGCAGATCGTTGATTTTTGCATTAAGTCCGTCAATCTCTGACTGGTCACGCAACTCGGCAATTGTAAAGTTGTGAGTGCCGTTAGAGTTCTTAAATTTGTAGTTAAAGCCAACATTAAGCTGGAAACCTGAGTGGTTTATATTATATTTAATAGCGTGTGTGCCGCTATTATATCCACCGAGAGTCCAAATCATAGCCGGCTCAATGTAGAACTGCCATGCCTTAGCCTTACCAAGATTAAATGTGAAATCTACGGCAGCCTTAGATGTCAAAGCATCATCGTTATAAACCTCTGACGGATGACCGAACACATGACCCCATCCTAAACCGCCAAGAACAGAAACCTCAAATACACGCGGCTCACCAGGATATCCGCCAAACCAGTTGCTCAAATTCACGGTTCCGAGTAAAGATGTATTCATTGAACGCACGAATGTTCCAATTGACTGACCCGGCTTGTTTGACAAATATACATTACTCTCAGCAGCAAGGCCAAATACAGGAGTAAAATTACGTCCAATACGTAATCCGAGATTAGGATTCAAATCCTTAAGCCATGCATGACCGGTTGACTTAGTTGCAAAACCGCCATTGACTCCAATATAAAAATTATCGAAAGTCTTACTTTCTGTCACAGTCTGAGCTGAAACAGACGCAGTTGCCAAAGCGGCAACAAACATTAATAATAGCTTCTTCATTTTCTTAAAATTTTAATTAAAAACAATTTTATTACATAATTGCAGTACACAAAGATACAAAATAATATTTACATTCCAAATTTATTACAGGCAAATACACTTTTTGGAAACACAAATGTCCTTTTTAACGCAAAATAGGACAAAATACAGGTGCTTTTTAATAAAATACAATAAATTAAAAGTCAGGGTCGCGTGAAATTTACGATATGAAATTATTTACTTTTGTTTTCCAAAAATATAAAATATATACTAATTTTAAATATTATTCCAAATATCGAACGTACAAACGACAAAATGTATTTGCAAAACAGGTAAATTAAAACCGGCGGAATAAAAAAAACGAATAAAGTTTGCACTGAATTACTGCAAATTACATTACCTTTGCACTATATGAAAAAAATTATTCTTATCACAGGCGGACAACGTTCTGGCAAAAGTGTTTATGCTGAAAAATTAGCCTTAAGTCTTTCAGAAAACCCTGTATATCTCGCAACAGCCCATATATGGGATGAAGAATTTAAGGAGAGAGTCAGAAAACATCAGGAAAGAAGAGGTAAACAATGGATAAACATCGAAGAAGAGAAATATCTCAGCAAGCATGACCTATATAATAAGGTCATAGTGATTGACTGCGTTACTCTTTGGTGTACGAACTTCTTCTTTAATCGTGAAGCCGAATCAGACAAACAGCCAACTGTCAACGAAGCGCTCGACGAAATTAAAAGTGAGTTTGACAAGTTCACCAACCAGGATGCTACATTTATTTTCGTTACCAATGAAATCGGCAGCGGTGAAGTCAGCGGAAATGCCGTACAACGCAGATTTACGGATATGCAAGGATGGATGAACCAATATGTTGCATCAAAAGCTGACGAAGTAGTAATGATGGTCTGCGGTATTCCGGTAAGAATAAAGTAACCGGCCTCATTTTCATCAACTGAAAATTCCTTAAACTATATAATTATGAAGAATTTTGTCATAAAAGCACCAGACAACGGAATAAAAGAAGATATAATAAAAAAAATAGACAACCTTAATAAGCCAAAGGGATCTCTTGGCCGACTAGAGAGTCTGGCTTTGCAGATTTGCCTTATCCAACAGACATTATCACCAAAGCTTACGGGACAGTGTCACATTCTGTTTGGGAGCGACCATGGTATAGAACGTGAAGGAGTGAGCGTGTCGCCTCGCGATGTGACATGGCAACAGATGATAAATTTCACACATGGAGGCGGAGGAGTAAACATGTTTTGCAGACAGCACGGATTTAGACTATATCTTGTTGATGCAGGGGTTGATCATGACCTTAGTGAATATAAAGAAATAATTAATCGCAAGATTGCCTGCGGAACAGCAAATTTCAGATATGCAGACGCTATGACTGAAGAACAATTTGAAAAGGCGATAAATATTGGCTGTGAAATGATTGACAGATGCGTTGCTGACTGTGGATGCAATATTTTATGCCTTGGAGAAATGGGTATAGCCAACACATCCCCTTCGAGTATATGGATGAGTCTGTTCGGAAATATTAAATTAGAAGAGTGTGTTGGTGCAGGTGCCGGTCTTGACTCACCTGGAATAAAGCACAAATACGAGGTTCTTTCTGATTCAATAAATAATTTTAAGAGCCGACATGACAACACTTCTGATGCAAAGACAATAATACGCTGCTTCGGAGGATTCGAAATGGTAAGCGCTATTGGAGCAATGCTGCGCGCATCTGAACGGCATATAATTATAATGGTAGACGGGTTTATCATGACAGCCTGTGCATTAGCAGCAAGCAAACTTTATCCCGAAGTAAAAGATTATATGATTTTCGGGCACAAAGGAGACGAGACTGGACACCGCAAAATGCTCGAATTGCTTGACGCGAAGCCACTGCTTAGCTTGGGTTTAAGACTCGGAGAGGGCACCGGTGCATTGTGTTCCTTCCCTATAATAGAAAGTTCTGTGAAAATGATTAACGAAATGAATAATTTTGAAAATGCGAATATCACTAAATACTTCTAAATGGTACGATAATATATGGGCATCGTTCATTTTCTTTACTAGATTGCCGTTTTGGAGGCTGCATGAACCTCCTAAAGAATGCTATCGCACAGTTGTAGAACACTGGGCTCTTACAGGATGGCTGACAGGCGGCGTGATGGCTGCCATAATATATTTCGGCGGATTGATAATGCCGCACGCTATAGCTGTTCTCATGGCTATAGCGGCAAGACTTCTTATAACAGGTGCTTTACATGAGGATGGTCTCACTGATTTCTTTGACGGATTTGGTGGAGGCGGCAATAACCGCCAGCGCATACTTGACATAATGAAAGACTCTCGTACCGGCACTTATGGCGTAGTAGGCATAGTTATGTATTTGTTACTTCTCCTTTTCGCCCTTACCGCCATGCCTGCAAAATTAGCCGCTCTCACAGTTCTAGCAGCTGATCCTTTCAGTAAAATGCTAGCCGGACAAATAATAATGATGATGCCTTATGCAAGAACAGAAGAAGAATCTAAAGCTCACGTGATTTATAGAAAAATGAATATTAAGGCCGGAATCAGCCTGTTCTTTCAAGGTATGTTACCGCTTCTTCCTCTTATTCTTATATGCAGGAATAGTTTACGTTGGGATTTAATTATTTTTATCCCGGGACTCGTGATGTATTTTCTATATCTCTTTATCTGGCGTAGACTCAGAGGATATACCGGTGATTGCTGTGGAGCAATGTTTCTTTTGATAGAACTGTCATTCTATCTTACAATGTCATCTCAATTTTTTTATAATAAAACTATATTATGGACGTTATTTTCATAAGGCATACAAGCGTTGACGTGCCCAAAGGCACATGCTACGGATGGAGTGATGTACCTGTAGCCGAAACATTTGAGCAGGAAGCTGCTGAAACGAAGAAAAATATTGAAGGCCTTGATTTCGATATGGTTTATTCATCACCTCTGACAAGAGCAAGAAAACTTGCCGAATTTTGTGGATGGCCTAATCCTGTTGTTGATGACAGGCTGAAGGAGATGAACATGGGCAACTGGGAAATGAAACTCTTTGATGAAATAGAGGATGAAAATCTACAGAGATGGTATGATGACTATATGCACCAGCCGACTACTAACGGAGAGAGTTTTCCTATGCTATATGCACGCGTAGCCGCTTTTCTTGATGAACTTAAACAAAAGCCATATAAACGCGTTGCTGTGTTTGCTCATGGCGGAGTACTAATGTGTGCTGGAATATACGGGAATTTATTCAGCGAAAAAGACTGTTTCAAGCATCTTGCCCCATACGGAGGGATAGAAAAAATTACAATCTGAAGTTTACATTAAAAATCAGTATTGGCAATTTGCATATAATTTATTAACCATAATCCCATCACGGCATATAATTGTATGGGGTATTGATTAATCAATGGTCTTCACCTTGACTTAATTATAAACAAGCGCGGAAAAGCAATTTATAGTATTATAATAGAATTAATACTATTTTAAAAAGCTTTCATATAAATGAAAACGGACCAATTTCATTGCAAGCAATAAAACATCAACTTGCTGAAAATGGTCCGTTAATTATTTAATTTCCTGTTTTCGAAAAATATTTCTCCACAAGAAAATTATTCACATTAGATTATCCTATGATTTCCTTACCTGCAGTTATGGCCTCCATATTCAGAGGAATAAGTGCATGGTGACGCTCAGGCAAAGTCTTATACAGAGCTTTCTCTACGCCCTTATCACTTACAATAGGACAAACCTTAAGCAATCCGCCAAGAACAATCATATTGAACACCTTTGAGTTTTTCATCTCAACAGCCTTGTCCATTGCGGCAATAGGACATACAGTAATATCCGTACGTGTAGGAGGATTAATGATACCTGATGTATCATAAATAAGGAAACCGCCCTTCTTTACCTTTGGCTCAAACTTATCCAATGACGGCTGATTGAGCACTATGGCAACATCATATTCACTCACAATTGGAGAAGATATGCGTTTGTCACTGATAATTACTGTAACATTGCATGTTCCACCACGCTGTTCAGGACCGTATGCCGGCATCCATGTCACTTCTTTATCTTCCATAAGTCCAGAATAAGCAAGAATCTTGCCCATAGACAGCACACCCTGTCCGCCGAACCCTGATATTATAATTTCCTTTTTCATCGGTCTGCTTTTTTATTTGTCCTCAGTTGTATCCTTGAGGTCACCCTTAGGATAGAACTTAAATAAGTTTTCTTTCATCCACTCGTTAGCCTTTACAGGTGAAAGCTTCCATCCGCTGTTACAAGTACTAACAACCTCAACAAGGCTTGAGCCTTTACCGGCCATAGATGCCTCGAAAGCCTTACGGATAGCTTTCTTGGTAGAACGTATAGCAGCAACAGTCTCAACACTTTGACGTGTAACATAGCATGTGCCTTCCATCAATGCTGCCATTTCTGTTATTTTCAGCGGATATCCATGCAGTTCAGGTGTACGGCCGTAAGGACATGTTGATGTTTTCTGGCCTAAAAGCGTAGTAGGAGCCATCTGACCTCCTGTCATACCATAGATAGCGTTGTTAATGAATATAATTGTTATATTCTCACCACGGTTAAGAGCATGGATTGTTTCTGCTGTACCGATACAAGCAAGGTCACCATCACCCTGATAAGTAAATACCAAACGGTCAGGCCATACACGCTTAATAGCTGTAGCCACAGCAGGTGCACGTCCGTGTGCTGCCTCACTCCAGTCAATATCGATATAACGGTATGCAAATACAGAACATCCTACAGGACAAACGCCCACAGTCTTGTTCTCCATACCCATTTCTGCAATTACTTCTGCAACCAACTTGTGAACGACACCATGTGAGCAACCTGGGCAATAATGCATCGGGGTATCGTTCAACAGTTCAGGTTTTTTATATACTAAATTCTCCGGAGAGATTATTTCATTCTTATCCATGGCTTATTTCATTAATTTGGTTTTTAATGCTTCTACGATTTCGTCCGGTCCAGGAACAATACCTCCAAGACGTCCGAAATGTTCAACAGGTACTTTACCATTAACAGCAAGGCGAATGTCTTCAACCATCTGTCCTGCATTAATCTCAGCAGAAAGAATACCCTTCTTTCCTTCAGCAAGGGCAGCAATTTCTTTCTCTGGGAAAGGCCACAAAGTGATAGGACGGAACAAGCCAACTTTTATGCCTTCTTCACGTGCCAGTTCAACAGCTTTCTCTGCAATACGCGCAGCGCTTCCGAAAGATACGATTATATACTCAGCATCATCACATAAAGTTTTCTCATATCTTACTTCAGTATCCTTAATCTTCTGATATTTACGCAACATTGCAAGATTTCGCTGCTCCATAACCTCAGGCTGCATCTCAAGAGATGTCATGATGTTAGGTTTACGTCCGTTAGTACGTCCCATAGTAGCCCAAGGACATTCTTTAGCGATCTGCTCCTCTGTACGGCGTGGTTTATACGGCGGCAATACAACTTTTTCCATCATCTGACCTATAACACCGTCAGAAAGAATCATTGCTGGGTTACGATATTTAAATGCTAGTTCAAAAGCCAAATCTACGAAATCTGCCATTTCCTGAACACTGTTAGGAGCAAGTGTTATGACATAGTAATCACCGTTACCGCCACCACGTGTTGCCTGGAAATAATCAGCCTGAGATGGCTGGATGGTACCAAGACCAGGACCTCCACGCTGAACATTGATAAATACACCAGGAATCTCAGCACCTGCCATATATGCAATACCTTCCTGCATAAGGGCAACACCGGGACTTGATGAAGATGTAAGAACACGCTTACCTGCACCGGCAGCACCATACACCATGTTAATAGACGCAACCTCACTCTCTGCCTGAAGCACTACCATACCAGTATCTTCCCATGGTTTCAGTGCGGCAAGGGTTTCGATAACCTCACTTTGCGGTGTAATAGGGTATCCGAAATAAGCATCAGCACCACAGCGAATTGCTGCATGAGCAATAGCCTCGTTACCCTTCATTAAAATTGTTTCTTTCTCTGCCATTTGCTAATCCTCCATCTTTTTCTTATAAACAGTGATACACCCGTCTGGGCATACAATACCGCACGAGGCACAACCTATACAATCGTCAGGCCTTACAGCTTCGGCATAGGCATACCCGTGTACGTTTACACAAGTGGTTGTGAGCGCTATGACATCTTTAGGGCATGCCACAACACATAGCGAACATCCCTTGCAGCGGTCTGTATTGACCACAATAGCTCCTCTGATTTTACTCATAAATACTATTTTAAGGTTATTATTATGAACGGCAACATAAAGCCACCGCTCGAGTTAGTTAATTTTATCCGTTTTAATAATAAGGCTCAATCCGACACATCTGACACACAGACATGGAGAAAGTTTCATCCATAAAATACAGCAACAGAAAGCACTGCCTAACAAACAGCAGAATTCAGTCCATACTGCAAATCATTTATGGATTGAACATATCCTTACAGTAAAAGTTAAGAATGCTGTCAACCATTCGTTTTGCTTCGACTGCAGGACTTTCAGGGTCGAGTTTTATTGCCTCAAGGTAATTGTTAATCGCAGCTTGCCAATTGCCTTCCTTGCGAAACTTATTACCTTCAATATAATATTCTTCAGCTGTCATTACTTATAATATTCTTTTTTTCCTGCCGCCAATGTATTCTTCATAAGCGAACAGATAGTCATAGGACCTACACCTCCTGGTACTGGCGTAATAAATGAACACTTAGGAGCAACCTCGTCAAACTTAACATCTCCGTTCAGACGGAACCCGCTTTTCTTGGTTGCATCAGGAACACGTGTTGTACCGACATCAATAACCACAGCACCATCCTTCACCATGTCAGCAGTAACAAAATTAGGCTGACCGATAGCTGCTATTATTATATCAGCCTCGCGGCATTCCTCTTTCAAAGTCTTTGAATGACTATGACAAACGGTTACTGTAGAATCACCATATTGTTTCTGCATCATTAGCTGCGCCATTGGCTTGCCAACGATGTTGCTGCGGCCAAGGATGACACACTTGCGTCCTGAAGTTTCAATGCCATAACGGCGAAGAAGTGTAAGTATACCCAATGGAGTTGCCGAAATGAAACAAGGCAGACCGATAGCCATACGGCCAACATTAACAGGATGGAATCCGTCAACGTCCTTACGGTAGTCGATAGCCATTATAATCTTCTGCTCGTCAATATGCTTAGGCAACGGCAACTGGACGATATATCCGTCGACATCATCGTCATCATTAAGTTCCTTAACCTTAGCGAGCAGTTCTTCTTCTGTAACATCTTCCTCAAAACGTATAAGAGTGCTTTTAAATCCGCATGCCTCGCAAGCAATAACCTTATTTTTAACATAAGTCTCACTGCCACCGTCATGACCGACAAGCACAGCAGCCAAATGCGGACGCTTTCCGCCTCCGGCTACTATTTGTTTTACTTCTTCAGCTATCTCGGCTTTTATCTGAGCCGCTGTAGCCTTACCGTCAATTAATTGCATATATCTTATTTTTCAAATAATCAAATTTTCACATCGCACAACGCTGTGGCAGCATTATATACCACACAACAACATTGTCGACAGAACACAAACTAAAAACTATCAAAGTTTAGGCATTCCGCCCTTCAGTCCCTTCATGGCTCCCATCATCTGGCTCATCTTAGAACCGGTAACCATTTTCATCATCTTGCGTGTCTGATCGAACTGCTTTATCAGTCGGTTGACATCCTGGATGTTTGTTCCTGAACCTTTAGCGATACGCTGTCTGCGACTTGTATTAAGTATCTCAGGATTAGTGCGCTCTTTGGGTGTCATACTGAGGATTATTGCCTCAATGCCCTTGAACGCATTGTCGTCAATATCAATATCCTTGATAGCCTTGCCTACACCAGGAATCATCGAAGCCAGATCTTTGATGTTACCCATCTTCTTGATTTGCTGTATCTGACCCAGGAAATCATTAAAGTCGAACTTGTTTTTCTGTATCTTCTTCTGCAGGCGCTTTGCCTCTTCTTCGTCAAACTGCTCCTGAGCACGCTCAACCAGACTGACGATATCGCCCATTCCCAATATACGGTCGGCCATACGTGCAGGATGGAACACATCAATAGCTTCCATCTTCTCACCTGTTCCGACGAACTTAATTGGCTTTGTTACAACGGTACGTATACTTATGGCAGCACCGCCACGCGTATCACCATCAAGCTTAGTAAGCACTACTCCATCAAAGTCAAGGCGGTCATTAAACTCTTTAGCTGTATTTACGGCATCCTGTCCTGTCATTGAGTCAACAACAAACAGAGTCTCATCGGGGTTAACCGATTTTTTCAGAGTCTCTATCTCGTTCATCATCTCCTCATCAACGGCTAGACGTCCGGCGGTATCGATGATAACAACATCATTACCTTTAGCCTTCGCCTCTTTTATTGCATTGTCGGCAATTTCAACAACATTCTTATTATTGTCTTCGGAATATACTGGTACACCAATCTGCGCAGCCACAACCTTCAACTGTTCAATAGCAGCCGGACGATAAACGTCACATGCCACGAGCAAAGGATTCTTATGCTGCTTTGTCTTTAGCATATTGGCAAGTTTACCACTGAACGTAGTCTTACCCGAACCCTGAAGACCCGACATTAATATTATTGCGGGACGTCCTTCGAGCTTAAGGCCAACGCTCTCGCCACCCATAAGCTCAGCAAGTTCATCGTGAACAATCTTCACCATCATCTGCCCTGGCTTCACAGCCGTAAGCACGTTCATACCCAACGCTTTTTTCTTTACAGTATCCGTGAAAGTCTTTGCCACTTTATAGTTAACATCGGCATCGAGCAATGCACGTCTCACATCTTTCAGGGTTTCAGCAATGTTAATCTCGGTTATTTTACCTTCACCCTTAAGTATCTTAAAAGAGCGTTCCAGTCTGTCGCTTAAATTCTCAAACATAATCTATGTATATCTATCTTATTCGTTTTATTCCTTAGTAAAATCCGTATCAAATATAACATCGTCAGCCCTTAAATAATCTTTACAGACTCTAAATACATTGCCTAATCAGGTAGAAAAAACAATATGAGCCGACGTATAATTTTATCGGTATTATCTTATGCAAAAATAATCATTAAATGGTGAAAAACACCATAACGGGCATTGTATTTAAAATATTTTAAAACACTGACACACAAAAAGTGCGCACACTCTTTTTAATTGTGCAATATTTTTCTGTTTCAGGCATATTTTGTATGTTTAAACGCATAGGTCAGGATGCACAAATAGCCTATGAATGTGCAACTTACGATACAACAACGGTCAACATATCACATAGAAGCCTAACTCACTTATTAAACTTTCAATATGAAAGGATAAACTTCAAAATTCATGATTTTTTATGTTTCTGTTTCAAATTTATACATTATCTTTGCCGACAAATGAGGAATAACGTGCTTTATATTAAAAATATGGTATGCGACAGATGCAAGGCCGCTGTCGGACACGCATTGACAAGTATAGGTCTGACACCGACAAATATTGAGCTTGGTGTTGTATGCCTTAAAGAAGACGTCACGCCAGAATGCCGTCTTAAAATACGCGACTGTCTTAACGCACTTGGTTTTGAACTGCTTGAGGACAAGCAGCAACAGACCATAGACCGGATAAAGAGCCTCATCATTGAACTAGTACATTATAAGAACAACAAATCAGGCACAAACCTGTCGGCATATCTGTCTGAGAAAATCGGTTCAGACTACAGTTCATTAAGCAAACTTTTCTCTGAAAACACAGGTGTTACAATAGAAAAATATTTCATACTTCAGAAAACAGAACGTATAAAAGAACTTCTCTTTTATGGTGAAATGTCTCTGAGTGAGATTGCTGATATGATGAACTATTCCAGTGTGGCATATCTCAGCACCCAGTTTAAGAACATTACAGGAATGACTCCATCACAATTTAAGGCGCAAAAGGAAAAAGGACTGACACAATTAGACAAGATTTAACATACGCGTACACATATTTATATTATATTACGACAACTTATACCGCATAATGTCATAAATGTTTTCCATTATTTCATAACATCCCTACCCTAGGTTTTAGTTAACTTTGCACACAACAATTGATGCAAAAAGTACTGTATGTCCATATATGCAATAAACATTTTGTTGCAGCAGACGGATGTACTTACACAGAACTATAAAAAAATAAGCTAAAAATATGGAGAAAAAGACTATTGCCGTTATAGGTATGGCATGCGCAGGATGCGCAGCCAACGTGGAAAGAAGGCTGAATGAGCTGGAAGGAGTTAGTTCGGCAGCGGTAAACTTTGCGGCACGCACGGCACTCGTAGAATATGATCCGAAAGTGATTACGCCGCAGATGATGAAAGATGAGATTATCAAGGCAGGATACGACCTCGTAATTGATGAAGACGAATCTGTCGCAGCCATAGAACAGCACGCATACAGACAACTGCTAAGGCGCATGGGCGCATCATGGATTTTCGCAATTCTCACAATGAGTATATCCATGAACTGGCTGAATGTCGGCAGTGCATCCACAGCAAACCAGACGATGCTGATAATCGCACTGTTAAATATTGCTTACTGCGGACGAATGTTTTACGCCAACGCATGGCGGCAACTTATGCACAAGACAGCAAACATGGACACGCTCGTAGCCATGAGTACACTCATATCTTTTCTGTTCAGCGTATTCAACACCTTCTGGGGCGACTCTTTCTGGGGCTCACGCGGAATAGAGAATCATACATATTATGATGCGTCTGTGATGATTATCACTTTCGTGCTTACAGGCCGTGTGCTTGAAGAACGCGCAAAGAGCAGCACGGCATCAGCCATAAGGGCACTGATGGGCATGGCTCCTAAGACAGCGCGATTAGTAAACGGAAACACAATAGACGAAGTGCCGATTGCCACACTTGGCTCAGGCGACATAATTGAGGTAAGGGCCGGAGAGAAGATACCTGTAGACGGACAGATAACCACCGGCGAGGCTTATATAGATGAAAGCATGATTACGGGCGAGCCTACACCGGCACGACGCGCCGAAAGCGACAAGGTGTTTGCCGGAACAGTACTGAAACAGGGCACAATACGTTTCCGTGCCCAGGCTACAGGCGACAAGACCATGCTAGCCCAGATAATAAGAATGGTACAGGAGGCACAAGGCAGCAAGGCTCCCGTTCAGCGTGTTGCCGACAAGATTGCAAGTGTGTTTGTGCCTGTAGTGCTGTGTCTGGCAGTCATCACATTTATAATATGGTATGCAGCCGGAGGCGACAGCCTGCTTCCAA
>HF992614.1 GCA_000436695.1 Prevotella sp. CAG:1185
CTGCCGTTGTTCCGTCATGATAACGTATGTCGAACGACTTCAGCCTCAACTTAAAGGGCAGTCTTAAGCTTGTGTTTCCGTCTTTACTGTTTACCTCATACGTATCCGTTGTCTCGCCGAGCCTAAGCCTCATCGTGCCTTGCGATGCCGACACATGAGTTAGCAGTGCGCCGAGGAGAATCACCACGAACGAGCCGTGAAGCAGCAGCACCGACGCGCGCCTTATGCGTCTCTTCACGATATATGCCACGCCTGCAGCCGCCAGCAGTGCCCACATGACGGCAAACCACCATGAGCCGTAAACAGCGTCAGCCACAAAGTCGCTGCCTCTATATTTCTCTGTTATCGTGGCCGCAGACATTATCGTTATAATACTTACGTAAAGGACAATGATTGAACGGGAAAGCATTGATTTATTAGGAGTTAAAGAAGTTAGAGTAGTTAAAGGAGTTAAAGTCATATGCCTTGCTTTTATAAGTTAAGGGTAGTTAAAGAAATTAAAGTCATGAACTTTGCTCTTAGAGGATAAAACAGTAAAAGCTATATGTTATTCTTTTATGTATAATGACATAATAGAAAATATTTCTTAGATTACATTATATAATGTTCAAAAGGAATAAAGCCATAAAACATATGACTTTAACTCCTTTAACTACTCTAACTCCTTTAACTACAAAAAATAATCATATCGACTGTAAGAACTTCACCACAGCATCGCGGTCGGACTTGCTGAGGTTATAGAATTTTTCGGCTGATGTGTATGCATCGCTTTCCTTGCTGTAGGCATGCCACATTATAGCCTCAATCTCATTGCGTGCGCGGCAGTCGTGCAGACGGTCTTGCGCTCCGGTGTTGACAAGCGACAGGCCACGGCCCCATAGCGGCGTGGTGCGGCACCATGAACCGTGAATGTCGTTTATCATGTGCAGACGATGCTGCACGAAGTCTGAATAAGGATAAATCTTCTGGCGCGGATACTTTGGCAACGGTTTGTCTTTTATCACGTCAGGAGTCCAATAATTGTCGTCGCCTGTCGTCCACGACGGACGGTGACATGAGGCGCAGCCAATCTCCATAAACAGTTTCTTGCCGCGCTGCACATCAGGGTCGTTAAGGTTGCGGGCACGCGGAATGGCCAGTCCGCGGTGCCACACCATGAAGGCATAAAAGTTATCTGTGCTCATCTCTGGCTCAAAGTTGTGCCACTGGTTGTCAAACTGGTTGGTGCTTGGCGACAGCAGATTCTTCACAGCATCGGCAATACCGTCGTCAGTTCCGTCGGCATAATACGGCGACGTAGGGTCTTTCTTTATTGCATCTATTACATCCTGATTTTTCGACATGGCTAAGGCCCATGCGTCGGTGGTGTATAGCTTCGGACGGTCAGGACGGCTCACGTTAGGAATGTTCCACATGGCATTGGCTCCTGCACCGTCCTGCAGGCTGGCACGTGTCAGCGCATAAGTGTAACGCTTAATCATGCCTGTAACAGGTGTGCCGTCGGCCAGTGCGCCCGATGAGCTCCATGATGTATAATACGCAGTTGAAGCCCAGTCGTTGGCAGCCTTGTCCCACATCGACGGGTTAAGCTCAACATATTTGGCTTCCTCCTGATATTGTTTTTTTATAGAGTCCTCGGGTATGGCATCAATGAGTCCAGTGCCTATTATACCGATTGTCGACTCAAGGCGCACGGCAATATTTGTAGGCTTTGGGTCTGTGTTGAACGCATCCTGAGATATTGTCACCTCAGGATATATCAGCTGATACTTCTCTCCGTCAGGAAACTCAGTTGCCGACAGTCCGCTCGGCATCGTGCCCTCTACGGTTTTCCATGTCATACTTATCTTATCTTCGTCAACAGGAGGCAGAAACGGCGACACGGCCTGTGTCTGCGGCATGCCCGTAACTTCGCTGATGTACGGTCCGTCGTTGCTGTTGGCACCGTCGTCAGGATGATATATCACAAGCAGGTAGCCATTGCCGAATCCGGCTCTGTACGACTCCTGGCGCTTGCCGTGGCCGTAGCCCGGATGACAGTCTATACACGATTTGCGAACAGACGCCGGACCGAGACCGTTGAATGGCGGAGTGCTTGTGTTAAAGTTGCGCTCAAAGAGCACCTCGCCAAGATGAAACTCACTCATAAGCCCCATACTCTCCACCACAGGTGTATTATCCTCATAACATCCAGCACCAACGTTTTCGGTTGTACCCAGCTTGCCTCCCGGGTACCACTCATCCGACGAGAAGTTGCCAACATCCTGTCCTATATACTCTATGTCGCCTGTGTTCTCCGGTAGACGGTCATCATCCGTACATGCATGAAACGACATACATGCATACGCCGCAAGGGCGATAAAACAAAAGTTTTTGTTATTTCTAAAATTCATAATATATTGTTTTAAGATTATTTTAGCACTTACTTTCTTTCAGCGTTTAACGATTGTATTTTTAATAAACCTACATAAAGTTATACCACGCAAGTTGCGCAGGCAACTTGCAATGGCATAACTCATAATAACCATTAATATAGTGTTGTCAGTTGGAGGCAATCCATGCCGAAGCTGATGTAAGACTTGCATCGAGCGCCTCTATGGCAGCTATGGCATCAGCCACACACTGCGCCTTAGGATTGTCAACAAAGGCAGTGCCGCTGTTCTGGCATGCCGTGAGTTTATCGAGAGAGTTCCGTATGTTTGTTTCAAGCGTTGCAGCAAGTTCTGAGTTATACTTTTTCAAGTATGCCATAATCGACTTGCTTTCATTGCGCTTGCCCTCAACACCACCGTATAGGCTGTTCTCTATGCTTATTATGTTGTCGTAGAAGTCATAGAAAGAGCGCTTGCTGTATGGCGACTCGATATAGTTAGGATCTTCACCGCTGTAGGCCAGTCCCATCTTCTGCGAATACACTTCTTTCGCAATGTTCTCGCATCCGCTCAACAATATGGTACTTGCCACCTCGCGCCACATGGCATAAGTACTTCCGGCCTGACCGGCGTTGAGCATATTTACGCCATAAGAGTTGTTGCCGCTGCCAACGGTGCAAGGCAGTTCACACTCGTCAACCACACGTGTACGCTGTTCCTCGGGTGCATCGGCGTTCCACGAAACATTAAGCTGATAACATCTGTCGCGCAGGTCGCCTGCCACGGCTGTGGCATAAATAAGTTCTTCAAGTCCCGTCACATTTGTTGCAACTTTAACGAAATCCGGATCATCCTCAATGCCGCGCAGCTTCTCTATCTTGCGGTTTTCACCGTCGCGGAATATGATAAACTCAATGCCGTGGAATCCCAGCAGTTCCTGTCCAAGCTTATTGGCTGCATAAGATATGCCGTCTTCACCGTCAAGGTTAGCCACTTTGTCCGTATTCTTCAGCTCTGTCGCCAGTCCTTCGAGGTCGAGCGGCCATGTGTCGATGTGCGGATCTATGCCAAAGTCGGTTGCTGCTCCGAACAAGAAAGCCTCACTCTTTTCCCAATAAGCACGTGCGCTGAGGAATGTAGCACAAATGTTGTCTATCTCAGTCTGCGTAACTGTATTCGGATCTGTCTTGAATTTTTCCTTCACGGCATACAATTGTTCATAAAGGCTGTTGGTCTCGGTTGCCAGACTGCCATAAGTAGAATAAACAACATCGTTGACATATACACTGGCAGCCTCCTTTAAAAAGGCCTCTTTCTCCGTCAACGCACTGCCGTCGTCACTGCCTTCATCATCACTGCATGACGAAAAGCCAAACATTACTGCTGCTCCTAGCATGAAAGCAAGGGGCAATTTAAAGATTTTTTCCATAGCTTACTTTGTTTTGTATTTATAATTACTCCGTTTTGTGTCTATAACCATTTGGTTCTTTCACCGACATTATGAACTTATGGCTCATCCAAACCTTACAGGAAGAAGCCCTGATATGCCACGCCAATCGACACAGATGGCTCATCATTATATTTCGATTTAAGGAATCTTTTTGAGTATTCGCCCTTCACTACAATCTGTGGAAGGGGATAATAGTTAAGGCCTACGGCAATACGGCTTCGGTCAGTATATTCATAGTCAGCCTGGTCTGCGGCCGGTATATACGAGTCATAATACTCATAACGGCCAAAGGCATACAGCTTTTGTTTCTTACTTCTAAGTTTCGGAATCTGTGAGAATATGTCATATCCGGCCTCTATTCCCGCTGCTACGGCATTCTTTCCCACTGGCGACTTCATATAAGGCGCACCACTTGACACCAGATTACGCTTTATAGAGCTAATCTTTGATGCATCGCTCACGTATCCATAGTCGGCATTACCCCTCACAATCCAGTTATGCCCCGAATAGGTAAAATCAAAAGCTCCTATATATACATTGCCCTTAACCTTATCATTAGCCTTTCCTTCTCCTTCCATATCATGCGGATAAGTGTTGTGCATCGACTGCCCATAATATCCGCTAAGACCTATGCGCAGACCGGGTATCGTATAATTATCAATGCGTGCGGCAAAGCCATACTTGTTGGCAACCTTAAACTCAAACGGCGAACCGGCACCGTTCTGCACCCAGTTGTCGCGGTCGAACATAAAGGCATCGAGTCCGGCAATAAACTGCAACTCATAACGGAAGTCGCCTGAACGGCCCCAAAAGCTTATTCCTGTGTCGTGCCATGTACACGGAAGAATGGTCGACTCGCCCTCCGGACGGTAAACAGTAAAGAAGTTAAGCGGCTCATGATGGGCATTGGTAAGGCCAACAGGCACTACTATATGTCCAATACGGATGTTTGCCCAGCGTGCAAACGACTTCTGAATCCAAAATTGCTCCAGTTCCACTTCGCCGCCTTTCTCTGTTTCCTGTTCCCATTCGCCGGCCTCTTCAAACTCTTTCTCAACGGCTCCGCCGGATCCTCCGTGCTCAAACTCAATCTCACTCGACATAGTCCAGCCCTTTCCGAAGTCATAGCTTATATATATCACGGCATGAGGAATGTCAAAACGCCCATGGCTCGGGTCGTTTTTATACTGGCTTGCATTTGAATAGCGATAAACATTGTCGCTGTAGAAATTGCGCATAAGCGCCACCTCGCCATACCCTCCAATGCTAAGACGATTGCCCTTGGCATGCTGATACACGCTGTCTGCAGCCGAATGCTGTGCCCGCACCTGCGCAGAAGCAAGCATAATGGCTGCGGCACATGTAAGAAAAGTTTTTCCTGTTAAATTCATTTATGTCCGATTTTTAAAATTCTGATGCAAAGGTAATGTCTTGTAAAAATGTTTACAATACTTAAAAATCGGTAAAAATCAATTAAAGGAAATCGTAATTAGCATCACCTAAAAAGGTGATGACTGCCCTTACTGCAGACTGTACTTTATTCAACAAAAAACATTACATGGCATAAAATGCCCATAATTCCATTAAAAGGATATACAAAATGCAATAAACAAAGCGCCGCATATACCTGCAAATAGGTATATGGGCGCTAATAATAAATAGGTATGCCACCGGATTTGCAGTGGCAAAATATCGTCAGAATAACGTTAAATATGCTTTTCGAGCCATGCAATGATGCCGTCGCAGGCATCTTCTATAAGGTCGAGAGCCAGCTCGAAGTCGGCGTCGCCACCATAATATGGGTCGGGCACGGTGTCGTATTGCGGATGACGTGTCATAAAGTCGGCAGTGCACAAAATCTTCTTGCGGTCGTCGGCGTTGCGTGCCACACGATTAAGGTCTGCCACATTCTGATGATCCATAGCGAAGACATAGTCAAAGCGGCCGAAGTCGGCAGGCTTAATCTGCCTTGCCCTGCTGCTCAGGTCGTAGCCGCGGCTTGCTCCGTGCGCCCTCATGCGGCGGTCGGGCAACTGTCCTTCGTGCCATGAGCCAATGCCGGCAGAGTCTACCTCAACGCGTCCCACAAGGTGCTTGTTGTCCTCAAGCTTATATTTAAGTATTGCCTCGGCAGCCGGAGAGCGGCATATATTGCCGAGACACACAAAGAGAAGAGATTTCTTGTCAACTGGTTTCATAATCAAAGAATGATGTTTATTGATTTTAATAACGAAAAGCCGGCGCGGCCTATTTACTTATTCACCACGGGACGGCGCTTAACCACGGCAGGATTGCCGGCAGCGAGCGAGTCGTCGGGAATGTCTTTCGTAACAACGCTTCCCGCAGCTATTATGCAGCGCTTGCCTATCGTTACGCCCGGGCACACCACAACGCTGCCGCAGAGCCACGTGTCATCGCCTATTGTAACAGACAGGGCAGCCTCAACCGACTGCCTGCGCGCCACATAGTCCATAGGATGTTGGGGCGTGTATATCTGGCAGTTAGGACCTATCAGCACGTTGTCGCCTATGGTGATTCGGCCTCCGTCGAGCATCACGCAGTTATAGTTAACGAACACGTTGCGGCCAATGGTTATGCCGTTGCCGTGGTCGCAGTGAAATGGCGGGCACACGGTGCTGTCTTTCGGTATGCCTGGTATAAGGTCTTCTATCATCTCACGATAGCAGTCGTCTATTATCGTTACGGTCTGCAGCCTTGCGCAGAGCCTCTTGGCGTGGTCAAGGCTCTTGGCTATCTCCGGGTCGGAGAAGTTGTAGAACTGGCCACTGCGCATTTTCTCAAATTCGGTCATTTTTCTTTTGGTATTATGTTATAATGGTATGTGTACTTTCTTGCCGTCTTTCTTCACTATCACCGCCGGATTGCCCACCACGGTGCAGTTGTCGGGCACATCCTTGTATATCACGGTGGCAGCGCCAATCTTGACGTTGTTGCCTATCCTCACCTTGCCGAACACCATCGAACCTGCGTATATGCTCACGTTGTCGCCTATGGTGGGGCGTCCGTCCTTGCCGTTGCCGAGCGTAACGAGGTGCAGGCAATAGAAGTTGCGCCCTATGCTGTCGGCGTTGAGATAGGTCGAATAAGTGTGTTCAAGATGGCAGCCCTCGCCTATCGACGGGCACGTTATGTGTAACGACTTGTCCTCGGGCATTAGCCATTTGATAAACACTGAACGGTATTCGCCCAGGCGATAATAAAACAGGTTGCGAAACACCTTCTGCCGTGTGCAAACCTTAATAAAGGTGAGTATGCTGCCCTTGCCTTCTCCGTAAGGCTCAAGGTCGGCGTCAATGGTCTTCTTGAAGCGCAGATATAGCAGTATGTGCGGCAACATTCTCAGCGTTGAAGCCGAGAGCAGGGCGCATTGTGTATAAGGATTCATGATGTTATCGGTTGATATTTTTAATAACTTTTTGTGCCGTCATGGCGGCCTGTGCAGGTCTGCATTGCAGACGCGGGAACTATTTTCGTCCGAAGTCGGCCGGAATGTCTCCCCATTTGCGCGTGTCCCACTGTATGAGTTCGGTGCGGAACGTATGCGTGCGCAGCCAGTTTTCGGCTCTCGCAATGACATTATACAGCTGTGCGGTCTTTTCGGTGCGCTCAAGTTTGGTCTTGCACTGCATCTTCTTCACCCATGTTATGGCGGTGAAGCTGTCGCTGTATATGGTCTTCCTGATGCCTTTCTGCTCCATAAGCGCCAATGCATGCACAATGGCAAGAAACTCGCCTATGTTGTTGGTGCCGAACACCGGGCCGTAATGAAACACCACAGCACCCGTAATAAGGTCGATGCCCCTATACTCCATCTTTCCCGGATTGCCGCTGCATGCCGCATCAACAGCCCATGCGTCTGCCTTAACTTCCATAGGCAATGGCAAAACTGTATCGTTTCTGTAATCCGGAGGATTGCAATTGGTTAATTCATAATTCATAATACCTAGTATTTAGTGGAGCTGTTTATATTGAGCACCTTGGCTGATAAAATAAATTAAAAGAATATCACAAACATGATAAAGGAGTTAGAGCAGTTGAACAAAACTAAAATCACGCCTTGAAGGCATTTGACTTTAACTACTAAGCTCACACAGTGAGCGATAACTACTTTAACTACTCTAACTCCTCAACAATTATCACATTCGTTCGGGCATTTCAATTCCGAGCAGTCTCATGCCGTTCTTCAGAGTCTTGGCAACGTTCTTGGCGATGAACAGACGCAGAATCTTTTCGTCTTCTGTGTCGGCGCCAAGGATGCTGAAGTCATGATAGAACTGGTTGAACTCCTTGGTCAGCTCGTAGCAATAGTTTGCTATGCCGCTCGGACTATAGTCTATGCCTGCCTGGCGAACAGCTGCGCCATACTCGTTCATCTTCTGTATCAGCTCGCTCTCTTTTACGCTCAGGTTTACGTTGCCGCTGAATGTCTCGGGCAGAGTTATGCCCTGAGCCTCGGCCTTGCGCAGTATGCTGCGTATGCGGGCGTAAGTGTACTGGATAAACGGACCTGTGTTGCCGTTGAAGTCGATTGATTCTTCCGGATTGAACAGCATGTTCTTGCGGGCGTCAACCTTCAGAATGAAGTATTTGAGCGCACCCATACCAACGATGCGTGCAACCTCGGCACGCTCCTCGTCGCTCATGTCGGCAAACTTGCCCAGTTCCTCGCTCGTGCGGCGTGCGTCGTCTATCATCGCTGCTATCAGGTCGTCGGCGTCAACCACCGTACCCTCGCGGCTCTTCATCTTGCCGTTAGGCAGCTCCACCATGCCGTAAGAGAAGTGAACAAGTTCCTTGCCCCACTTGAATCCGAGGCGGTCGAGCAATATTGAGAGCACCTGGAAGTGATAGTTCTGCTCGTTGCCCACAACATATATCATCTTGTCTATAGGATAGTCGTTGAAGCGCATCTCTGCCGTACCGATGTCCTGAGTCATATACACCGATGTGCCGTCAGAACGGAGCAGCAGTTTCTGGTCGAGGCCCTCGTCAGAGAGGTCAGCCCAAACGCTGTTGTCCTCCTTGCGGAAGAAGAGTCCCTTCTTGAGTCCTTCCTCAACCTTGGCCTTGCCTTCGAGATAAGTCTGCGACTCATAGTATATCTTGTCGAAGCCTACGCCCAGAGCCTTGTATGTCTCGTCGAATCCGGCGTAAACCCATGAGTTCATTTTCTCCCACAGTGCGCGCACCTCGGGGTCGTTGTGCTCCCATTTAACGAGCATCTCGTGAGCCTCCTTTATCAGCGGAGCCTCATCCTTGGCCTTCTTCTCAGCCTCTTCGGCGTCCATGCCTTCAGCCACATATTTAGCCTCAAGCTCCTTAACCTCCTCGCGATAGTGCTTGTCGAAGGCAACATAGTAGTCGCCAATCAGGTGGTCGCCCTTCTTGCCGCTGCTCTCGGGTGTCTCGCCGTTGCCCCATTTCAGCCATGCCAGCATCGACTTGCAGATGTGTATTCCGCGGTCGTTCACAATGTTGGTCTTGACAACGCGGTTGCCGTTGGCCTCCATAATCTGCGCAAGGCTCCATCCAAGCAGGTTGTTGCGCACATGGCCCAGGTGGAGCGGCTTGTTGGTGTTGGGCGATGAATACTCTATCATCACCAGCGGAGCGTCGGCTCCTGCCTTGCGCTCACCATAGTGCTCGTCGGCATTGATGGCATTGAGCAGCTTGATCCACGACTGCTGTGCCAGCACGAGGTTAAGGAATCCCTTAACCACGTTGAATCGCTCAACGTGCTCGCAGTTCTCAACCAGCCAGTTGCCTATGGCCTCGGCCGTAGCTTCGGGCTTCTGTCTTGATATTTTCAAGAATGGAAAAACCACCAGGGTAAGGCTACCCTCAAACTCGCGTTTTGTCTTTTGCAGCTGAACCATGTTCTCTGTGATGTCGGCTCCGTAAAGCTCCTTCACGGCCTTTATCACGCTGCTGCTAATCTCACCTGCTATATTCATTTCTTTAGTTTGTTATTTCTCTTTATCTTTTTGCTTTGCAAAGGTAAGCAATTTGTTTGAAAATAAGAACGATACGCGGCATGAACAATAAAATAATGGCCTACAACAGCCCTACTTTTGTGCATAATGCCACCGACATGCTGATTATTGTTTGCGCAATGTGAATGTAATCTACATTTTTATGCAATTTGAAGTACATTATGCGGCAGCGCTTAACCTGAATATTTCATCTGTCTGAATATGTCTTAATCACTAAAAAACCTACTGAAGCTTTCAGCCGTATTTATGTTTTCTGCCGACGCTTTATGGTATGCCTTGCTTGACATGGCCATAAATACCTGCGAAAAAACGGACAAAATCCTGCCAGACTATAACGTTAGAATTGAATATAGATGTAAATTTTTATTACTCACGGCGAACATTTAACGCTCTCAGAATGGCGATGTCCGTACCACAACCGCTCTTTTGACCGAAATATGGCAAAAATCGGGCATTTATGTTAAGTATCTGTGTTTATGCTCTTTACGGCGTTTTAAAGGGGAAACGGCAAATGTTAAAAAACATAACTCGGCCACTTTCGGTGCAAAAGTGATAGGTTTACAACATGAAAGTGGTGCTTTTGCGTGACGAAAGACAGCATTTTAGGTAGTAAAAAGGGCTGTTTTAAGGGTAAAATTCGAGGATAATGTAAAGTATTGTTAATATATCAATAGACTGAAGCCTTATAATTTAACACACGTTACACATTAATTTTCCAGACTGAAAAATATTTTTGTCCTGACTTTTTACTCTAAAATAAAAAGGCACACGCAGCGTCTGACATTGGAATTTTTGAACAATTTAGCCTTATAAAAATTGCCATGTCAAGACACCAAAAATAGACTTGACGGCAAAAACAAACCTTTTTCGGGATTTTGTTTACATTTATCAGTAAATCGGATACCATGGCATATTTTAAAACACGATAATTTTGCAGTGTCGGAACGGTTAAGTGAACATTGCTGAAACGGCACGGCTCAACGGCCGGCGCAAAAGATTAGCACAAATAAAAAACCTTATAATTATGAAAAAGTCTATTTTTTATCTTATCATCCTCGGCCTTTCCCTGCTACACGTTTCATGCGCCAAGGGCAGCGGAGAAAACACCGCCGAAGAACATACTGACACAACCAAACCGCTGACGGCAGAGACTCTTGTGGTGTATTTCTCGCAGACGGGAACCACAGAGGGCGTGGCACGCATGATAGCCGACATAACGGGCGGCGACACATGGCGTATTGAGGCGGCTGAACCTTACACGGCAGAAGACCTCGACTACACCAATCAGCAGTCGCGCTCATCGCTCGAACAGAACAATCCCGACGCACGGCCGGCAATAAAAGGCGACGTGCCCGACCTGAGCAGATGCCGCACTATATATCTGGGCTACCCAATATGGTGGGGACTGGCGCCGCGCGTTGTCTACACTTTCATAGAGAGCTGCAACCTTAACGGAAAGACCGTTATACCGTTCTGCACATCAGGCTCAAGCGGCATAGGCTCAAGCGCAACCCAACTGCAGGCACTCGCACCCGGAGCAACATGGATGGCTGGGCGCAGATTCGGCGCAGGGACATCGCGCGGCGAAGTGGAACAATGGATAAACTCGCTGCAGGAAGACAATGACAACGACAACAACATAAATTACAACAAAATGAACATAAGAGTGAACGGCCGCACCCTCACGGCCACAATGACTGACAACAGCTCGGCAAGAGCGCTGATTGACCTGCTGAAAGAGGGCGACATAGTGATAGACATGAGCGACTACGGCGACTTTGAAAAGGTGGGCGACCTCGGGCACACGCTGCCGCAGAACAACGAGAACATAAACACTCAGGCAGGAGACCTTATTCTTTATCAGGGCCGCAACTTCGTAATATATTACGGCAACAACTCATGGAGCCTTACACGCCTTGGCAAGATAGACAATATCAGTCAGGCTGAACTGAAAGAACTGCTCGGCGAAGGCAATGTAACCGTAACACTCTCGGCGGTTAGACAATAGTAATGAACACATAACTACGGCTCACTGCAGACATCGGCACAGATAACTGCCGCCGAAAAACAATACAGGCCGGAACTTTCAGTCACTGACATCAATATATCATCGGTGTCGTTGACTAAAAGTTCCGGCCTGTGCCGTGTGCCAAAATCTGTAGTTTATGTCGTGCAGATTTGGCTTTTATCTGCTGATAAAGGCATTATTTGCCAGCCTTTCCGCTGTCGTATATTTTCTTTTTTATCAAACTTATCTTGTTCTGTCTGTCAATGGAGAATGTGCGGCTGTTGGCATCAATAAAGCTAAACAGGCTCAGGGTCATGTCGAGCTGCTGGGTTCTGAACGGCTCGGGACGGTCGTCGGCCTCGGCATAATACAGCTCGGCAAGCATCTCCATTCGGCTTATGCGCTCCTCTTGGGGATATTTCTCGAACGATGACATAATGTCATCCTTTGATGCCGTGTGATAAAACTCATACGAACCGAAATACTGACGGAACAGATCTTCGGCAGTCTTGCGGCGCGCTCCTGCCTCGTTTTTCTCGAGATAGCGCTGAAGCGCCGCCATAAACTCACGTATAAGTCGCGAAATGTAGTCTCTCTGAAGCATATTGCTGTATTGTTTTATTTGTTCATAACGTGCCCATGCCTCCGACAATAATGCCGCATAAGCGGCTGTTACATGCCGGCTGACTCCTGCACATAGTCGTAAAGTTCTTTGTAAAAGGCGTGACGTGTCATGGTCTGCACGCTGCCAACTATTATCAGTTTCATGCGTGCGCGGGTTATTGCCACGTTCATCCGTCGCAGGTCTGACAAGAATCCTATCTGTCCGTCGTCGTTAGAGCGCACGAGCGAAATAACTATTATGTCGCGCTCCTGCCCCTGAAATCCGTCAACAGTGTTAACCGTTACGCACTTGCGGTAGGGCTTGAAGAACTCATCCTTGCGCACCATGCGGCGCAACAGCTGCACCTGGGCGCGGTAAGGCGATATTACGCCCACGTCGATGTGCTCGTCGGCTATGCGCTGACGGCCAATCTTGGTAAAGTAGTTTTTAAGGGCATCGAGCGTAAGTTCGGCCTCAACCTTGTTTATTCTGCCGAAACTCTCGCCCACAAACTCCTCCTTTGCGTCGGTGTCGGATGTGTCTATCCATGTTATCGGGTTGTCGTAGTCAAGTATGCCGCGGTATTTCACCTCGGGAGCCGACTCCACCCTTCCGTCGTAAAACCAGTTGCTCGAGAAGCGCATTATCTGTTCGTTCATGCGATACTGCACCGTAAGCAGCGTAACCACTGAAGGTTTGCGTGCAACGATACGCTCCATGAGCGTAGTGCCCAGTCCGCCTTTAAGCGCCGCAAGGCTCTTTACCGTAGGCGGAAGCTGGCAGTGGTCGCCCGCAAACACCACTCTCGACGCT
>HF992615.1:0-9699 GCA_000436695.1 Prevotella sp. CAG:1185
CCGCCATACCGTCGCTGCTGGCTGTTAGCGCCGTTCACCACTATCTTATATCTGTGGGCAAGCGCGTCCAGACGGCACTTATCGTTGAGAGCGGCGAGATACGCGAGACCATGCACGCAGCCCTGCTGCTCGGCTATGGAGCTTCGGCCCTGTGCCCGTATATGACATTCGCCATACTCGACGATCTCGTTAAGCGCGGCAAGGTGCAGGAAAACTATGAGACAGCCGAGGCCAACTATATCAAGGCCGTGAAGAAAGCCCTGCTCAAGATTATGGCTAAGATGGGCATATCCACAATCCGTTCATACCGCGGAGCAAAGATCTTTGAGAGCATCGGACTGTCAGAGAGTCTGCTGAAGACATATTTCGGCACGGAGACATCAACCATAGGCGGCATCGGACTTGAGACCATCGCACGCGACGCAATAGCCATGCACGACGCCGGATTCTCAAAGAACGTATGCACAGACTTCCTGCCCAACCTGGGACTTTTCCACTATCGCAAGGACGGAATAAAGCATGCGTGGAATCCTGAGACCATATCAACTCTTCAGCTTGCCACACGTACAGGCAGCTATGAGAAGTATAAAGAATTTACGCGCCTTGTTGACGAGAAGGACTCACCTATATTCATACGCGACTTCTTCGACTTCAAGCGCAACCCTATAGACATCGACAAGGTGGAGCCTGTCGAGAGCATCGTCAAGCACTTTGTGGCAGGAGCCATGAGCTTCGGTGCATTGAGCCGTGAGGCACACGAGGCCATAGCCCTGGCTATGAACAAGCTCGGCACCCGTTCTAACACAGGCGAGGGCGGCGAGGACAACGAACGTTTCCACGCAACCGTAGACGGCATTTCGCTGTCGAGCAAGACCAAGCAGATAGCTTCAGGCCGTTTCGGCGTGACAACCGAATATCTTGTCAACGCCGAGGAGCTTCAGATTAAGGTGGCGCAAGGCGCAAAGCCGGGTGAAGGCGGACAGCTGCCCGGATTTAAGGTTAACGAGATTATAGCCAAGACACGCCACTCAATACCCGGCATATCGCTTATCTCGCCTCCGCCTCATCACGACATCTATTCTATTGAGGACCTTGCCCAGCTGATATTCGACCTGAAGAACGTCAACCCCAAGGCGGCCATAAGCGTGAAGCTCGTTGCCGAGAGCGGCGTGGGCACCATTGCAGCCGGCGTAGCCAAGGCAAAGGCCGACCTGATAGTTATCTCAGGAGCCGAGGGCGGCACGGGAGCATCGCCTGCGTCGAGCATGCGGTTTGCCGGAATATCGCCCGAGATAGGTATAAGCGAGACACAGCAGACGCTGGTTAAGAACGGACTGCGCGGTCAGGTGCGCCTGCAGGTGGACGGACAGCTCAAGACCGGACGCGACGTTATAATCATGGCGCTGCTCGGTGCCGAGGAGTTCGGTTTCGGAACGCTTACGCTCATCGTGCTGGGATGCGTCATGATGCGCAAGTGCAACCTCAACACCTGTCCGCTCGGCGTAACCACTCAGAACCCTGAGCTGCGCAAGCACTTCATAGGAAAATACGAGTATCTTGTAAACTATTTCACCTTCCTTGCCCGCGAGGTGCGCGAGTATCTGGCTGAAATGGGATACACCAGACTCGACGACATAGTAGGACATACAGAGCTGATAGTGAAGAAGGCTACCGAGAAAGGCAGCAAGCCGTCTATGCTCGACTTCACACGTCTGCTCAACCGTGAGAGCGGCAACTGCTCGCTGTATCACACTACGGCACAGATTCATGACCTCAGCAACATACTCGACCGCCAGATAATAAGTTCGGCGCAGAAGGCAATACAGGATAAGGAGGAAGTGAACCTCGACTATACAATAAAGAACACTGACCGTGCCGCAGGAACCATGCTCAGCGGACTCATTGCCGAGAAATACGGCGAAGAGGGACTGCCCGACTCAACCATCAACGTTAAGTTTAAGGGCAGCGCCGGACAGAGCTTCGGAGCGTTCCTCGTAAAGGGTGTAAGCTTCAAGCTCGAGGGCGAGACCAACGACTATTTTGCCAAGGGACTCAGCGGAGGCCGCATTGCCATACTGCCGCCTGTGCGCAGTAACTTTGAGGCTGAGGACAACATCATAGCCGGCAACACCGGTCTTTACGGTGCAACGAGCGGCGAGCTGTATATCAACGGTAAGGTGGGAGAGCGCTTTGCCGTGAGAAACTCCGGCGCGATAGCCGTCATCGAAGGCGCGGGCGACCACTGCTGCGAGTATATGACGGGCGGCCGTGTGGTAGTGTTGGGCGAAACCGGACGCAACTTTGCAGCCGGTATGAGCGGCGGAGTGGCATACGTGTGGGACAAGAACCACAACTTCGACTACTTCTGCAACATGGACATGGTTGAGATCAACCTCGTTGATGAAAGCAACTACCGCAAGGAACTGCATGAACTGATACGTCAGCACTATCTCTACACCGGCTCTAAGCTGGCACGCACAATGCTCGACGACTGGAATCACTACGTTGAAGACTTTGTACAGGTTGTTCCTATCGAATACAAGCGCGTGCTGCAGGAAGAGCAGGTAAGAAAACTCCAGCAGAAGATCGCCGACATGCAGAGGGACTATTAATTCTAAGTGAAGAGTGAAGAACGAAGAGTGAAAAATCCAAATGCGGAGACTGATGAGGAGCAACAAGACTATTGTCTTTTTTCGCTATTCTCAAGTAAGTTCTCCTTAACTCCTTAACTTCTTGCCTCTTACAAAATAATTTCAAAAGAATTTATAATATAACAGACATGGGAAATCCAAAAGCATTTTTGACTATACACCGCAAGGAAGCGGGACACAGGCCGGTACACGACCGTATACATGACTTTGGCGAGGTGGAGCAGACGCTCAACTCTAACGACCGCCGCATGCAGGCATCGCGCTGTATGGACTGCGGAGTGCCCTTCTGCCACTGGGCTTGCCCGCTGGGCAACAAGCCGCCGGAGTGGAACGACGCCCTGTATAAAGGCGACTGGGAGCTGGCTTACAGGCTGCTCAACTCTACCAACGACTTTCCTGAGTTCACGGGGCGCATCTGTCCGGCTCTCTGCGAGAAGGCTTGCGTGCTAAATCTCGTTGAGCATGAGCCAACAACCAACCGTGAGGACGAGGCTGCCATAACCGAACACGCCTTTGAGGAGAATTATGTGCGCATACATCATCCTGAGCGCAACGGCAAGAAGGTGGCTGTGATAGGAGCCGGACCTGCCGGACTGGTGGCTGCCAACCGCCTTAACCTAAAGGGCTATATGGTTACGGTGTTCGACAAGAACGAGGATGCCGGCGGACTGCTGCGTTACGGCATACCTAACTTTAAACTCAACAAGGCTGTTATTGACCGCCGCATCAATGTGTTGATGCAGGAGGGTATAACCTTTAAATATAATCAGAATATCGACGTGACCAAGTTGCCCGAAGGTTTCGACGCCTACGTGATAGCCACGGGAACGCCGACCGCGCGCGACCTTGCCATACCGGGCCGCAACCTTAAGGGCGTTTATTTTGCGCTCGAGATGCTGGCTCAGCAGAACCGTGTGCTCGCCGGACGCGAATATTCAAAAGACGAACTTGTCAACGCCAAGGGCAAAAACGTGCTGGTTATCGGCGGTGGCGATACGGGAAGCGATTGCATAGGTACGGCTCATCGCCAGGGATGTAAGAGCGTAACCCAGATAGAGATTATGCCTAAGCCCGTTGAAGGTCCCGACGACCCTGCCAACCCATGGCCTAACTGGCCGCGCACGCTGAAGACAACCACCTCGCACGAGGAGGGCTGCACAAGGCGCTGGAACATCAACTCGCTGAAGTTTATCGGCAAAGACGGCAAACTGACGGGTGTTGAGGTGCAGGAGATTACATGGAAACCCAATCCCGAAGGCGGACGCCCGATAATGGAGGCTGTAGGAAGTCCTGAGGTTATTAAGGCCGACATGGTGCTGCTTGCCATGGGATTCCTTAAGCCACAGCAGCCTAAGTTTGGTCCCAACGTATTCGTAGCCGGCGATGCCGCCAACGGAGCGTCGCTCGTAGTGAGGGCTATGGCAAGCGGACGCGATATAGCAGAAAAGGTAGATAAGTTTTTAGGATAACATTGTTACATTCCTTTTTACCATTATTAGGCCGGGGCAGGCGTTGCTCCGGCCTTTATTTTTTGCATGGTCATGACTTTATTTTAATATGCCTTTAGTGCTATTTGTAACTCATTGATAATCAATGTGATACGAATACACTTCCAAAAGGTGCCCTTTTAGCTTGCGAAAGGCCGTCTTTTAGGCTGCAAAAGGCCACCTTTTAGAGGCTAAAACGTGGCCTTTTATAAAACGGCATTTGACATCTTGTTTTAAGTGAAGAGTTTTGAGTGAAGAGTGAAGAAACAACGTTCTACGTTAATCAATTAATGTGCAGAGCATTTTGATAATAACAAGACGGATTGTAAGCGTACATATCTCAGTGTGTCGCCGATTTGTTATTTTTCTATAAATTTGCGTACAATATATACGTATAATTAATTTTTGAGTATATTTGCCGTGATGAAAAGAAATATTATCTATATCGTTGTCATGGCTCTGTTGGCCGTGTCTCTGCTGTCGTGCGGCGGCAGAAGGGGCAACAGTGCGGTGCGCTCGGTTTATT
This sequence comes from Prevotella sp. CAG:1185, assembly GCA_000436695.1. Lineage (GTDB taxonomy): Bacteria > Bacteroidota > Bacteroidia > Bacteroidales > Bacteroidaceae > Prevotella. Next base: position 4,665 of record HF992615.1, read on the forward strand.
ACTGGAGCACCACCCTCAGCATAGACAGCGTTAAGCAGCAGTTTATGCGCCGCCACAACGTCAGCCGCATGTATCTACGCTATTTTGATGTGGTAGACGGCGACGACGGCATGCCCGTGCCCAATGCCACGCTGCGCTTTCTTACGCCCGTGCCCAAGGATGTAGAAGTGGTGCCGGTGGTGTATATCGTCAACAGCTGCATGGCTGCCGCCGACACATCGCTCGCACCTAAGATATACAGGCGCGTACGACAGATGAACGAAACCAACGGCATAGGTGGCGTTAAGGAGATACAGATTGACTGCGACTGGACCATGCGCACGCGCTCTGTTTATTTCAGCTTTCTGCGGCAGTTGCGTTCAATGGCCGGCGCCGACGGCATAAAACTGTCGGCAACCATACGCCTTCATCAGCTCTCGCAGCCCGCACCGCCTGTTGACCACGGCGTGCTGATGATGTATAACACGGGCGACTTTACCGACCTTGCGTGCCGCAAGCCCATACTCGACATGAACGACGCTGCGCCCTATATGCCGCGCCTTGCCGGATATGGCCTGCCTCTCTCTGCTGCCTATCCGCTCTACAGCTGGCGCATACTGTTCCGCCGCGGGCATTATGCGGGCATAATGCATGCCGACGACGACCTGCCCGTGCTGCCCGGCGACAGCATCGTTGAGCGCCGCGTTGAGATGGCCGACATACTGAAGGCCAAGGACGCCGTGAGCCGCAAGCGCGCCGACGCCAATAGTGAAATTATACTTTTTGACATGAGTAATCAGAATATAACTCGATTTAAATCAGAAGATTATGAGAAAATTTATCTTCGTTAGCCTCTTTGCCCTGTCGCTCTGTGGCGACGCTTGGGCATGCGTAAGCGAGGCTCCAACTCACAACAGCTATGTGTTCAGCGTGTTCCGACGTGAGAGCATGCAGTCGCCGTTCAGTAGCGGCATCAACTCTTATTGGAAAAACTATGCCGGCGAACCGTCAAGCGATTCGCCTGAGTATTACAAATGGTATCATGACAGAATCGACTCTGTGGCGCGCAGCCGCGGCGATGTGGCCATGCAGAAATATATGCAGCTGCTCGACAGATATTTGAGAGTGTGCGACGAGGTTAGCCTCGACTCATGGGAGTATCCCACCATGGGACAGCTCGTTAAGCGCAAGTCTACCCTGCAATACATATTGAAGAATGCCTGGGATGCCGTTAAGTCGGGTTCGGCCATGAAGGAGCAGAACGTGCTAATGGTGATGCGTGCTAACATGATGATGGGCTACGACCAGGCAAATATCGACTACTGGAACTCAACGGCATCTTCGCTGCCTAAGGGAGTGTGGCGCGACGCAGCCCGCAACATCTACGCCCGCGCACTGCTTAAGACCGGCAAACGCCTTGAGGCCTGCAACATCTATGCCGAGCAGGGCGACATGCAGAGCATCAAGTGGACTATGCGCAAATACCGTAACCTTGCAGGCATAAAGAACGTATATGCCTCTGAGCCTGATGCCTATTCGCTGCTTTTCCTTGTTCAGGACTTTGTGAACAACGTTCAGGAGACGCTCGACGAGACTACAGACGGCAAGGTAGACGCCGACTGGGTTAAGATGAAGGGTGCCGAGGTGGTAGCCGACAGCGATGCCAAGGAGTTTGTGGCATTTGCCGACAAGGTGATAGCCGAGGGCAAGACCTCGTCGCCGTGCCTGTGGCAGAGTGCCGCCGCTATGGTTGAATATCTGCTCGGCAACACCGCTGATGCTTCGGCACGCATAGACAAGGCAATGAACATGAACGGCACGCAGCGCATGAAGGACAACGCACGCTGCATACGTCTGCTCGTCAGGGCTGCAGGCTCACCGCTCGACGACGCCTTTATGTCATGGATGGCAGACGAATTCAGATGGCTCGACGGCAAGATAGTCGAGGAGCGCGGCTCGTCGGCCGAGTATGCCAACCACTATACCGACGTTAAGGAGCGCATAGCCTACAGGGTGCTTGCGCCGCGCTTCAGTGCCGCAGGCCGTCTGAACGTAAGTCTGGCACTTTATGGCATGATGGAGGAGAACGCTCTCGACTTCAGTGCCGGCGGAAAACATTCTGACGCCGGATTCAAGTGGGGCGGCGACTGGCCGTGGAACATGGACTATACAGCAGGCAACGAGTATTTTAATGCATTGTCAACGGCTCCTGCCGACAGCGTTGCCGCATATTATGCTTATCTCACCTCAGCCAAGGACAATGCCTTTGAGCAGTATGTGGCACGACAGGTGTATGCCAGCAGCGACTATTACAACGACCTCATCGGCACACGCTATATGGCAGAGGGCCGCTTTGCCGACGCAGTGCCTTATCTTGAGCGCGTGTCTGTGGCTTATCTTTCAAAACAGAACATCAGCTGGTATATGGCAAACAGAGTTTACGACGTGCCGCGCTGGTTTAACCGTCAGTTGCCTAACCTGCCCGACACCGACGGTCCGGAGATGGGCGAGCCTAAGCAGAATCTGAAACTGAAATACTGTAAGGACATGATTCAGATGCAGTCGGGCTACAGTCTTGCGCGTGAGGGAAAGGATAAAGACGAACAGGCATACAACCTTGCCGTAAGATATTATCAGGCATCATGCTACGGCGACTGCTGGTTCCTTACGCATTATGCCCACAGCATTTACGACAGCGCACGCACCGGCGAGCTCGACTTTGCCCGCAAGACGGTTGAATGTCTCAATCAGTGTGCCGTGTCTTCCGACCTCAGCCTGCGCTACAAGGCTCTCTATGCGCTGGCATTTGTAGACAAAGACCCGTGGTTTGAAGTGAAATACGACAGCGACTACAATCCCGTATACATCCCGCGCCCGGCTTCAAGTCAGTATAAGGCAATGACAGCGCTGCATAATTTCGCGAAGGAACATCCGAAGTATGTTGACGATTACACCACAAAGTGTGACATGCTGAAGGCGTTTGTCAAGATGTCAGGGCAGAAGTAAACAGGCGTTTGGCATATTTGGTTTGTGTAACATATTTTCTTTAAAATAGCTTAAGCTGCAAGTTTTTTTATTCGCAGATGCAAGGTTTTGTAAACAAATGAGTTTAGTATGTAGACAAAATCTTAAAAATCTTGAATATGAAAACTTGCAGCTTTATTAATTTCTTTTGGCTGATAGCGTGTGCTTTTTGCCTTGTCTCATGCGATGAGGAGAGTGATCTGATATCGGGACCTACCACGAACAGCACCATGATAAGCGGCGTGGCACGCAGTGCCGACGGCGTGCCTCTTGCCGGAGTGAAGGTTAGTCTCGACTATAAAGAGTCGGCATGGTTAGGGCAGCAGACTACGCGTCACAAGGCTGAAGGCATGACAGATAATGAAGGCAACTATCGTCTGTACTTTGAGTTGCGTGACGATGAATTGCGCGACAATGGCAACGACGCGTCAGTGGCGCGAAGTTTTTATCTTACCTTTGACCTTTCTTCACTTCCGGAAGACAAGTATATCATGCCGAAAGACATCAAATCAGACAATAACGGGCAAAAACTGTATTTTTATTACTATAACAGCCATTTTGATAGAGGCAAGTATTATATTCACAACCTCTATGTTCCGCGTAAGCGCTGGATAGACATAACCGTTGTCAATGACGGCAAGATAGACGCTAATGATAAGTTTGTAGTGTCTAATCTGATAAAATATGGCGGCGACCAACTGCCTTTTAATTCATATTATCGCGACGGCCGTGTGATGATGGACTGTCCCGTAACGATGACGTCAGACAGGGAGCAGACGTTCAGGGTGCCGTGCGCGCTCAACGATTCAAACAGCATATACATCGGTTGCATGAAGGGCGGGGTAGGCTCTTACGATGCCGTTACGCCTGTAAAGAAGATTTTTGTAACCGAAAGCGAGCCGCAGTCGGTAAGGTTTGAGATTGGTGCTGCTGAGTGAAATATATAATATAGTTCAATTAAAAGGGCTTATGATATGAAAAGAGTTAAATGGTTGTCAGTGCTGCTGTTGTTGGCAGGTGCGTTCTGTCTTGCAGGATGCCTGAACGAAGATAATGAAGAAGACGGCGTAAAGATAACCGGCCATAAGGAATATGTTATGACTGTGGCATCTAAGAAACTAGCATACGCAATTTTTAGTGGCAGCGACTCCTTCACAGAGGCTTATGCAGTGAGGAAAGAAGGCTCGCAGACATGGGAGCCGCTTATGTATATTTCCGACTTTGATTATGAGGAAGGATATGAGTATGAGCTGCGTGTCAGCGAGACAAGCTATTATGACGAAAGAAGGAGCGAACCGTCGTGGACTGAATACAAAATGCTCGAACTGGTGAACAAGACCGAGAAACAGAGCGAAGGACTGCCAGGAAGCTTTATCGATGAGCAGTGTTATAATCCCGTGGAGGTGCGCTATGCCGTTGAGGCTGACAACAAAGCCGTTATAGAGAACGACATCCGTAATAACCGCAGCATACCTTTCGGATGTTCTTACGTCTTTGCCTATGATAATGCCAACTGGCTGTTGGCAGACGCGAATAATGACGTCAGGGCCTATGGTTCGGTTTCAAGGAAAAACGTAGATAGTTCTGAATTCCCCGAATCTTACAAGCTCCTTCCGCCCGACGGTCAGGTTTTGTCGTCAATGGAGTGGACATTCTATTGCATATTGAATGATGCTAAAACCGAATACCGTTCTTATGATGTGTTTATGGTTGAGCGTGGAGACGACAATAATACTTCAGCGCCTGTCATGAATGATAAACATTATATGACCACTGCCGGCACAAACGTTCACCCGTGGCTTTATGAAGACCTTACAGAATATTACAAGGCTAAATACCCCGACGCAGGTGTAAAGACGGTAGTGGTGTGCCATACGTTTTAGCAAACGCATGTATCTGAAAATCAATCTGTTTTTAGCATGGGTTCCGGCTTTAGTCAAGCCGGAGCCTGATTGCTTTTATGCAGTTGTTATTTATCGGCGTTGCCGTCGCCGCTCATGCAGCTTACGAAGTTGGCAGAGTATGCTCTTCC
>HF992615.1:9724-10656 GCA_000436695.1 Prevotella sp. CAG:1185
ATGCTCTTCCGATGGGAACGGTGTGGTTTCCGGCAAGCGTTATGTCGTTTTTGGTGAAACTTATTATTGCCGTTTTGTTGACTATAAACGACTTGTACGCGAGTTCGGTATAAAATACCACCTGTAAAAATTGGTAATCTCGAAAATATTTTGTATCTTTATAGATGAAAATCAAATAGTTACAAATAATATTAGCGATGATTACCAAGGACAAAGTTTCGGAAATTTTCTGTATTATCGATGAATTTGGGTATCGAACTTTCAAAAAAATCTGCATTTGCCATCAGCATGTAATAATGGCATAATGCACAGGAACCGTAAGGGCCGCATGTCAGAAAGCGAGATAAAAACCATACTTGTATGCTATCATTTTGGTACTTACCGCAACTTCAAGGAATATTATCTCAACTGTATCCTGGGCCAGCTAAGAAGCTATTTTCCGCATGCCGTTTCTTATAATCGCTTTGTTGAGCTTATGCCACGCGTATTCTATGAACTGATGCTGTTCATGTGCATATATTCTTTCGGAAGGTGTTCCGGCATTGCTTTCGTAGACAATACAATGTTTCCCGTGTGCCATAACATCAGAAGACATTTTAACAAGGTGTTTGCCGGTCTTGCAAAAAATGGGAAAGGCACGATGGGATGGTGCCACGGTTTCAAGCTGCACTTCATCTGCAACGACTCCGGAGAGATCATAACTTTCTGTCTGACAGCGGCTAACGTTGACGATCGTGATGAAAGGGTATGGAGTGTGTTTACCAAACATCTTTATGGAAAGGTCTTCGCCGACAGGGGATATATAAAGCAGGAACTCTTCGAGTCGCTCTTTGACCGCGGCATACATCTTGTGCATGGTTTAAAAGCAAATATGAAGAATAAACTTATGCCTATGTGGGACAAGATTATGCTGAGAAAAAGGTATGTAATAG
>HF992616.1:0-4741 GCA_000436695.1 Prevotella sp. CAG:1185
CTTAAAAGACTGTATTTCAATAATTTCAAAGACCTATTAACCAACTTTTATTGGACAGTAGTGATTTCATGATTCAAATTATAAAATATCATGATGCAATATTAATATTTTATGCTGAATATCAAACTATTTTTGAGCACTTGCTTTATTGATATTATTGACAAAAGTAGACTTGTTGCATAATGCTGTTATATCTAACTCACATTATGGGATGAAAGATTTATCTTTTCTGTGGAAAAAGTGTGTAGCATATGTTTCATGTTAATCACATGAAGTCAACTACAGACTATCTGACCGATGTGTCATTTCCCGAATTATGTTTTAGAAAATCGATTTGGATGAATGCCATAAGGTAATACACTATAAAAAAGTGCCATATCAATACTTTTCATCAAAAAGTTTGATATGGCACTTTTTATTATTTAGTGATAAAATTATTATCCTAAATGGAAATTATGTAAGAACCTTCTTATTATTTTACAACCTTAACAGCCTTACTTGTTCCGTCTATATACTTCATAACCATGATACCAGCACCCTTTTGTATGTTGTTTATACGACGACCTGAGAGATCGAAATATTCTGTTGAAACAACTTCCTTACTTTCATCATTTGTAACGGTATTCTGAATACTAGAAGTTCCTGTCTTAGCAATCCTAGAATCTGAATGAGTGGTGGTAAATCCTAAATTTTGTCCATCAGAGAAAACATCACAAAGCTGATATTCATCACTCTGTACATACTCATTTGTTGATTGATCATAACTAAATTGAATACCACCTGTATATAATTGCATATTACTGTTAATCATTGCTATTGCAATGTCCGGTGCAATTGTCTGCAGTGTCGGTAATACAAATCCTTCCTCATTAACATATGCCTGAAGCCAAGAAGTACCATAGTCTGCAATGACATTATCACTATTATCTTTTAATTGTTCAGTAAAAAGTCCCTGAATATAAATAACCTCTTGGTTCCCAATGTTCATATTAATCATTGAAACTGTACCTTTATGTGTTTCCCAGTTATAATCAACATAACTATAATCATGAATTGTAGGAGCAGGAATAAATGATGCTGGAATATAATTAAATGATGAGGCAATAGCATAACAACCCTGAAAATTTTCATCAAATAAAGCCAAATAACTATCTTCAACATCGTTAACCATTATCTGTTCTGTTCCTTTATCGTATTTGAGAACCAAAGGATTATCCTTATCGTAATCGATTGACATATTGTTATCACTTACATTAACATGAGCTCTGCATAAAACTATATTTACGCCATCCAAAGTGCCAATCTTTTGACCATTTTCTATTGTAATCTGTTCATGCGCTTCATCAAATGTACCAACTATTTTTGAATCAGGAAAAAGATCTCCATACAACATATTGGGGAAGAATACTTTTCCGTCATTTCCGAATTCTACTTTTGAAGCAATGTGTGATCTCGTTGAAAAATCTAAGCCATAAGGTAAATCAACGTAGTCAAGATAATAATTGGCATCTTCATTTACATTAGCAAGTGATTTTCCGTTAGGCTTTACGGCATTACTTGGCAATGATTTTACAACTCTCTGCTGTTCAACGCGCAGTCCAGCCAAATTCTCCCCCTTTACATTTGTTAATTTGTGTAAGGCCGTTTGAGCAAATCCATTCAAGGAAACGAATATTGCTACAACAAGTAAAAAGTTTCTTCATAATTTTAATATTTTAAATTTAACTTAAGACTTATCAAAAGCCGAAATACTAATAGATTTGGCGAATTTAGTAAATTTACATTAAAAGAAAGTCTTTATCCATAAATATTTATGTTTTTTTAATATTTTAATTGAATAATGCTAAATCTTTTGCAGGCGCTATGTTATCTTTTCGTAAAGTAGGCTACAACTAATGCTAACTTTATATTCTATGGGATTCTCTCAGGCATAGATTAGGGATTATAGTTAAAGCAAATCATTCTTAATAAAGATAATTTTATTTCTAATGTGATTTTATTTAAAAGGTACAGAAAGTTTGAGGTATAGAATTCAATTACTTATTGGATAGTCTCTAAGTGGAAAGTAGAAGGTTCGCTGGTTTTCGAAAGAAATATCAAGTATAGGGACCAACGTAGTGTCAGATTTTATGTCGTTATATGACAGATTAAAGTAATATGGTCTATCATATTTATTGCAAAATGAGGGTGTACCAGAATTTTGATACACCCTTATGTCTTTTTATGATATCTCGTCCGTCGCGGTTTACAGCGGCATGTTGCCGTGTTTCTTCGGCGGGTTGCTCTGGTTCTTGTTGCGTGCCATCTCGAGTGCGCGAATAAGTTTGCTACGTGTGTCGCGCGGCATGATAACCTCGTCAACGAGTCCGCGCTCGGCAGCACGGTAAGGATTAGAGAACTCCTTCTCATATTCTGTTACAGCCTCGGCCTTCTCCTCGTCAGAAGCCTTGCGGTAAAGAATGTTGATGGCGCCTGATGCTCCCATTACGGCGATTTCGGCCTGCGGCCATGCCAGGTTGACGTCGGCACCTATCATCTTGCTTGCCATTACGATGTATGCACCGCCGTAAGCCTTACGTGTTATGAGCGTAATCTTAGGCACTGTTGCCTCTGCGTATGCATATACAATCTTTGCTCCGTGACGTATAATGCCTTCGTGCTCCTGTGCTGTGCCTGGCAGGAAGCCCGGAACGTCCTCTATAGTTACGAGAGGAATGTTGAAGCAGTCGCAGAAACGGATAAAGCGGGCAGCCTTGTCAGATGCGTTGATATCGAGCACACCTGCCAGGAATGCGGGCTGGTTGGCAATGATGCCGACGGTCTGTCCGCCGAGACGTGCAAAACCGATAACGATGTTCTTTGCGAAGTGAGGCATAACCTCGAAGAAATAGTTGTCGTCAACAATCGGCTCTATAACGTCCTTGATGTCATAAGGCTGGTTGGGGTCTTCGGGTATTACAGTCTGCAGGCTCTCCACCTTGCGGTTGATGTCGTCAGTGCAAGGCACTATAGGAGCGTCCTCCATGTTGTTAGACGGCAGGAAGCTGAGCAGCTCGCGCATCTGCATGAGAGTCTCCTCCTCGGTAGAGTACATAAAGTGTGCCACGCCGCTCTTGCTGCTGTGTGTGTATGCACCTCCAAGTTCCTCTTTGTCAACCACCTCGTTGGTAACGGCCTTAACCACGTCAGGACCTGTGATGAACATGTGGCTCTTTTCGTTGACCATGAAGATGAAGTCGGTGAGGGCAGGCGAGTAGCATGCACCGCCGGCGCAAGGGCCTAATATAGCTGTAAGCTGCGGAATGACTCCCGAAGCCATTGTGTTCTGATAGAAGATAGAGGCATATCCGGCCAGACCTGTTATGCCTTCCTGTATACGTGCGCCGCCTGAGTCGTTGAGTCCGATGATAGGCGCGCCGCATTTCAGTGCCTGAGCCTGCACTTTTACAATCTTGGCTGCGTTAGTCTCGCTGAGCGAACCTCCGTGAACGGTGAAGTCGTAGGCATAGACAAACACCAGTCGGCCGTCGATTTTTCCGTATCCGCAAACGACGCCGTCGCCCGGAATCTGTTTCTTCTCCATGCCGAAGCGTGTGCATCTGTGGTTGACAAACTTGTCGGTTTCGCAGAATGTTCCTTTGTCGAGCAGCATGTCTATGCGCTCGCGTGCCGTCATGCGGCCGGCAGCATGCTGTTTCTCAATCTTGGCAACTCCGCCTCCCAGCGATGCCTTCTTGTCGAGTTCTTCAAATTGTGAATATATTTCTTCTCTGTTCATTGTTCTTACTCCTTATTTAAGTCTAACTCTATTAATGTCTGATTGTCCTGTACGGCATCGCCTTCAGCCACCAGAATGTTCTTCACGGTGCAGTCAGAGCTTACCTTATAGTTGCTCTGCATCTTCATTGCCTCAAGAACGATGGCTATGTCACCTGCCTTCAGCTTGTCGCCAACGCTTACAGGTATGCTTACCACCTTGCCCGGCATAGGTGCCACAATCTTGTCTTCTTGACGTTCGTCGGTGTCTTTTCTCATGCGCAGATATTTTGCCTGAGTGTCAACAACGTCAACATGGTAAGAACGGTAGAACATGTTTACGTCATAGCTCTTGCCACCCTCGCCGCGTATCAGTTCGGCATTATACGAGTTGCCGTCATGAAGAATTGAGCAACTGCCGTTTTCGGCCATTACGATGTCAACCACACATGGCTTGCCGTCGATGGTAAGTTCCACGCGGTTTCCTTCTTTGTTGACCAGCGTTACGTCGGCAACGCGGTCTCCGATATGCATTTCCATATTATTCTTTATTATCCTCAACAAACCGCTGAGTATCTTTCTTGTATCGTGGCTTGCGTCGTGTGTCTCGCAAGGCTCTATATAGCCATGCCCCGTAGTAAGACAATGTGCAGCGGTTCAAAAAAATCATTCTACCTTATATATATTATATTCTCAATACGCCTTTCTGCAGTCCGAACTCGCGCCAGCGGCTTATCGGGCGTGCATCTACTGTGCGCACAGGGCTGTTCTCTTCGAGGTTGAACAGATAGTCTACATAAGCTGCTATGAGCGCCATGTTCTCTATCTCCTCGTTTTCGCCGTTAGAACGCTGCAGCGAGCGTGAATATTTCTCCAGGAACGATGTGTCGTACTCACCCTTTACGAATGCCGGAGCATACATTATGCGTCGCAGATAGCTCAGGTTGGTCTTCAGTCCGGTTATCTTGAACTCATAGAGCACACG
>HF992616.1:4769-7929 GCA_000436695.1 Prevotella sp. CAG:1185
GCACACGGCGCATACGCTCTATGGCAAACTGGCGGGTTGTGGCCCATACGATGAGCTTGCCTATCATCGGGTCGTAGTAGAGCGGAATCTCATATCCCTCATATACATAACTGTCTATGCGCACACCTATTCCGTTAGGCTCGGTCAGCTGATGTATTACGCCCGGGCATGGTATAAATCCGTTTTCGGTGTCCTCGGCGCAAATACGGCACTCAATGGCGTGTCCGCGCTGGAACAGGTCGCTCTGCTTGAATCTCAGCTTCTCGCCGTTGGCCACACGCAACTGCTCCTTCACCAGGTCAACGCCCATAACCTCTTCGGTTATAGGATGCTCAACCTGCAGACGGGTGTTCATTTCGAGGAAATAAAAATGACGGTATTTGTCAACCAGGAACTCTATAGTACCTGCTCCGCGGTAGTTGACGGCCTTTGCGGCAGCCACTGCCTTTTCGCCCATCTCCTTGCGCAGCTCAGGCGTGAGGAACGGCGACGGACTCTCTTCAACGATTTTCTGGTTGCGGCGCTGCACAGAGCATTCGCGGTCGAAAAGATGAACCACGTTGCCGTAGGCATCGCCAAGAATCTGGAACTCTATGTGATGAGGCTCCTCAACAAATTTTTCAAGATAAACAGTGTCGTCACCAAATGAAGACATCGACTCAGAACGTGCCGAATTGTAAGCCTCTTCAACCTCGTCTTCGCTGTGAATCAGGCGCATACCCTTTCCGCCGCCTCCCATTGAGGCTTTAAGCATTACAGGAAAACCTATCTCTTTGCAGATGCGCAGCGCTTCGGCGGCATCTTTCAGCGGCTGAGTTGTTCCGGGCACTACGGGCACGCCGGCAGCTATCATACGCTTACGTGCGGCAATCTTGTCGCCCATGTCTTCCATTGTCTCGGCTCTCGGACCGATAAACACTATGCCTTCAGCTTCACAGCGGCGCACCAGTTCGGCATTCTCCGACAAGAATCCGTAACCCGGATGAATGGCGTCGGCCTTGCATTGCAGCGCAACGGCTATAATCTTGTCGATGTTCAAATAACTCTCTTGCGACTCTGCCGGGCCTATGCAATAAGCCTCGTCGGCATACATCACGTGGCGTGATGTTCGGTCAGCTTCAGAAAAGACTGCTACGGTGCGCAGCCCCATCTCGCGGCACGAGCGCATTACTCGCACAGCGATTTCGCCACGATTGGCGATTAAAACCTTTTTTATCATCTTCCTTTTTTTTCGTACATGTTCCCCTAAACATCAAGAGAGAACAATCACAATATGGATGGCAGGTGTTGTTGCTTGTCCCTTGTCTTAAACCTACCGTATAACAACAAACAATCCATGACAACATTTCAGAAATATTGCAGGACCTGACGGCGGCGGGACAGGCCAGGACTTTCACCCTATTTCCTTTTAATTCCACGAGCAAATGCTCTTTACGCGGAAGCCAATCCGCTGCAAAGGTAATACTTTTTGATTTTTAAGCCTAACTGTATGTCAAAAAAATGTGAAAAAATATCAACTTTCTACTTTTTTACATACTAATGTTGAAATTTATAACATTCAGACAGCTTTTTTCATGCACAAAAAGTAAAATAGTGATTTGCCGTCGGCAGTCATAAATTTTTATTCCGGCCGATGCCGCTGCCGTGGTCAGTTGGCGCAGTATGCCTTTTCGTAGCTTGTCTGCATCTGCCTTACGCCAAATTTTGCGGCAGCAAAGTCGTGTGCCATGCGGCCTAACTTGTCTTTGTCTTCCTTTGCCACAATGTCGTTGAATATGTGCATGTAGGCGTCGATGTTGTTGCCGTTTACCTTCAGCGGCCAGTCGTCGGGCAGGGTGTCGCGCAGTCCGGGACAGCTGTTGGCTATCACTGGCAGTCCCTCCATGCTTGCCTCGAGCGACATTATGCTCAGACCTTCAAACACCGACGGCATGAGCAGATAGTCGAACGACGAAAGATATGCCGGCAGTCCGTGTATTGGTCCGCGCAGACTCACGTTGGGCAGTCCGCCGAGCTTGCTTTGCACAAAGGCGTGCATGCTGCCGTCGCCCACCACATGGAAGAAGAAACGGCCGTCGCCGCTCAGTCTGCTGATAATCTCCACAAGCACGTCGATGCCTTTCTGAGGTTCGAGCCGTCCGGCAAACAGGATGTTCTTCTTGCCTTCAACTATTCCGTCAAACGGCTTCTGCGGCGAATGTGCCACGCCATTATATATAATAGGTGCGGTTCGGTGATATTCTGCGGCGTAGTTGTCGCGCACGGCTACGGATATGGCAATGTTTGAGTTGTTGCGTATAAAGAATTTCTCTACTTTCATCCCGGTCTTTTTCAGTCCTGTCCACAGCTGTGTGTTGTGTATTGTGCGCACCACCTTGCAGTGTCGGAGCAGCGTCGGGAATATCTTGAAGAACGAATAAACGGCAAGGTCGGGCATCTCGGTGTGGCTGTGTATCACGTCGGGGCGGTATTTTAGAAACAGAAATATAAACCACAGCGGAAAGGTAACTGCGGCGAGACGTTCAAACAGATAATGAAAATGCACTTCGGGCACAAATCCCCGATGATATTTTATCCCGGCGTCTTCGAGTTCTTTTATAAAAACTTTGGTGAACGCCGAATGTGCGCGTATCAGTTCCACCACGTGATATTCGAAGTCGCTTGTCTGCGACTTGGCGATGTTCACGGCCACTCGCTCGGCTCCGCCCACATCGAAATGTGACACTATATGAAAAACTCGTTTTTTCTTATTCTGCATATCTGTTTATGGCAAAGTTGTTATATATGCAAAAATACGAAGAATAATTGATAATGGAGAATTGAAAATGGAGAATTGAGAATTATGATTTGATTTTCAGTGTCTCAGTGGCTTCAGTGCCGTTGGGATATGTAGCAACGTGACTAATGTTTCGGCTGGTTTTTAGTGTCCGTGCCGTCGGATATGTAGCAACAAGACTAATGTGCCGGCTGATTTGTAATCTGCCGGAATTGAGTATAAGGATTTTCAATCCGCTTGCTTCCTGTTTTTGATTTATAGGTATGTTTTGCGGATTGAAAATCATTAGTGTTCGAAATATTTTAACTATCTGAAAATCAGCTATTTATTTGCATATGTCAATATTTTTTTATATCTTTACATCATAATAATAGAGCAAAAAAT
>HF992617.1 GCA_000436695.1 Prevotella sp. CAG:1185
AGAGCCGCAAGGCCGTAAGCGGCGGCTCAACGGTGCTTCAGGCGCTGATATTTCATCACCCCGACGACCGCATGTGCTGGCATATCGACGACGAATATTACTTCGGCGACGACTTCCTCGTGGCTCCCGTGATGAACAGCGAGGGCCGTCGCGACGTCTACCTGCCTGAAGGCAACTGGGTGAACTTCTTCACCGGCGAGCGCTACAGCGGCGGAAAGTGGCTCAAAGACCTCAATGTGCCGCTCGAACTGATGCCCGTCTATGTGCGCGAAGGTGCCGAAATACCTGTTTATCCCGAGCCAGTAGACTGCACGGACGACATGGACCTGAGCAAGACAGAATATATAAAGATTGACGGAAGGTTTGGAGGGATTGAATTTTAGAAGTTAAGGAGTTAGGTAGTTAAGGAGTTAAGACGTATGCCCTGCTACTGTCATGGCAGCAAGAACAAGGATAAAGACAACAAAGAACGACAGAAATCCACAAAGCAAATGTCTTAATTCTTCAACTTCATAACTCCTTAACTCCCAAAAAAGAAGTAATAAACCCACAAGACAAATGTCTTAACTACTCAACTTCATAACTCCTTAACTCCCAAAAAGAAGTAATGAACCCACAAGGCAAATGTCTTAACTCCTTAGCTTCATAACTCCTTAACTCCTAAAAAGAAGTAATGAACCCACAAGACAAATGTCTTAACTCCTTAACTTCATAACTCCTTAACTCCTAAAAAAAGACCAATAAAAGCGATGTGGAAAAAGAATCTTGAAGAAACAAAACAGCGATACATACAATGGTGGAACCACAAGGGCATTGTGCTGAACATGTGGGAACACTTTCAGGAAGGCGTCAAGCCGCATGCCGATGTGCCTGCACCGCCAGCCCCGAAGGACCTCAACCAGAAATGGTTCGACCCGAAATGGCGCGCGGAATATCTCGACTGGTACGTGGCTCACAGCTGTCTGAAGGCCGATATGCTGCCGGTTGCAAACACACAGCTGGGCCCCGGCTCGCTCGCCGCTATCCTTGGAGGCGTGTTCGAGGGCGGAGAGGACACGATATGGATACACCCCGACCCTGACTTCACCGACGACATAAAGTTTAATCCGGAGCATCCCAACTGGCTGCTGCACAAACAACTGCTGACTGAATGTAAGAAGAAGGCCAAGGGCAACTATTATGTGGGCATGCCCGACCTCATGGAAGGCATGGACGTTCTGGCGGCTCTGAAGGGCACCGATAAAGTGTTGATGGACACGGTTACACAGCCTGAGGTGCTGGAACGACAGATGCAGCAGATAAACGACATCTACTTCAAGGTGTTCGACGAGCTTTACGACATAATACGCGAGGGCGACGAGATGGTTTTCTGCTACTTCTCTTCGTGGGCACCGGGCAAGATGAGCAAGCTGCAGAGCGACATATCAACGATGATAAGCGTGGAAGACTACCGACGCTTTGTGCAGCCGTTCATACGCGAACAGTGCCAGAAGATTGACTATACGCTGTATCATCTCGACGGAGTTGGCGCCCTTCATCATCTGCCGGCACTGCTCGAGATTGAGGAACTCAACGCAATACAGTGGACTCCGGGCGTGGGTGAGCCGCAGGGTGGCTCGCCTAAATGGTACGACTTGTACAAGAAGATACTGGCAGGAGGCAAGAGTGTGATGGCATGCTGGGTAACGCTCGACGAACTGCGGCCGCTGCTCGACAACATAGGAGGCAACGGAGTGCATATAGAGATGGACTTCCACAACGAGGACGAGGTGGAGAAAGCCATGCGCATCGTTGAGGAATATCAGGAGGACGAGGCAAAGAAACCACAGCAGGAGGACAACACCATACGCATAAGCGGCGGCAAGAGCGACGCCGACAAAGACGTGGAAGCAATAATAGAAAGCGCCGAACGCAAGTTTGAGGAACTTGCCGACAAGGGCGACAAGGTGCCTGCCGACTGGCTCGACGGCTGCCCCATCATA
>HF992618.1 GCA_000436695.1 Prevotella sp. CAG:1185
CAAATCTTCCGCTCATTTTTTCATATACATCCAAGGCATGCTTGGCTTTTGATATGTTTCCTCTTTTTGCGTAAATGTCAATAAGTGGGCCTAAAGAGTAGGCTGCTTCTCTTTTATTTTTTCAATCTGGAAAAACGAAAGATAACAAGTGTTAATTGTTTGTGATATTAATACAACGTAATTAACATTCGTTTGCTTATTGCGATGAATAACGAGGCAAAAAGCATGGATTTTGGGTTGTAAAAGCATGCTTTTCGAGGGATTAAAGGGCATGTTTTATGGCGTAACTCGGCCACTTTTGCACCGTAAATGGCCGAGTAATATTTTTTAACTATTAACGATTCTATTTGAATATCGCATAACGCGCTGACTGTCAATGGTTTAATAAAATAACTCAATTTTTATCGCTTTTCGTGTAAAATCACGGATTTGTAATGAGCATCGCTGTTCTGAGAGCGTTAAACAGACAGATTTGTTCTGAAATATTTACAATAAAATAAATGCTCCATAGTAAGTGTTATCCTGCGGAACATCTTTAATATTATTATTAATTTTAATGATGGACTAAGATGAAGGTAGAATGTTACACAATGAATAAGTGAAATATAATCTATTTGAAATTATCTGAATTACTGTGTCTGATTGGTTTCTTGCTCCTTATTCGGGATACAAAAAACGGACAGAAACCGACCAAAATACAGTCAGGTGTCTGTCCGTTTTATCTGTTATTATGTCGACTTAATAAAAGTCTTGTTCAAATTATGTTGCCGTATTATTAAGTAGCAAGAAAACAAAGCCTGTTTGCGGGTTAATACTGTCTTAAGGCAGACAGCAGTTCGTTGTTTTCGCTCTTGCTGCCGATGGTTATGCGCAGGCAGTTGTTGCAAAGATGCACGTTGGTTCTGTTTCTTACAATCACGCCGTTACTTTTAAGATAGTCGTAAATGGCTTGTGCGTCGTTCATCTTGGCAAGAAAGAAATTGGCGTCAGTGGGATATATCTTTTCGCAGAACGGCAGCATTTTGAATGCTTCAATCATTCTGCCCCTTTCAAGCAGTATGGTCTTAACCCATTTGTCAACCTCATAAGGCTCTTTAAGTGCCTCGAGAGCCTGCTGTTGCGTCAGTGTGTTAACGTTATAAGGATACTTAACCTTGTTGAAAATGTTGATTAGGTCCTTTTGTGCAAAGGCCATGCCGAGCCTTATTGCCGCACATCCCCATGCCTTGCTGAAAGTGTTGAGCACAACAAGATTAGGAAACTTGGCAAGGTCGAGCCGCAACGGACGCTCTGAAGAGAAGTCGGAGTAAGCCTCGTCGACCACTACTATGCCATGAAACGCATTTATCACCTTTACAATCTCGTCGCGCACGATGTTGTTGCCTGTAGGATTGTTGGGCGAGCATATCCATATAAGCTTAGTCCTGTCGTTGCATGCGTGGAGCAGTCGGCCGGCAGTGATCTGATAATTCTGGTCAAGGTCAACCCTGCGGTATTCAACATCGTTGATGTCGGCGCAGACTTTATACATTCCGTATGTAGGCTCAATTGCCACAACGTTGTCTCTGCCGGGGCATGTAAAGCAGCGATAGAGCAGGTCGATGGCCTCGTCGGAGCCGTTACCGAGAAAAATCTGCTCGGGCTTTACGCCTTTTATCTTAGACAATCTGTCCTTAACCTCGGTCTGCAACGGATCGGGATATCTGTTGTAAGGCGAGTTATAAGGATTCTCGTTGGCATCGAGAAACACCTTTGCAGCCTTTCCGACGTATTCGTTGCGCGCGCTGCTGTAAGGTTTCAGGTTCCATATATTTGGCCGTGTTAATTCTTTTAGTGACTTCATGGCTAATCTTGTTTTAAGTTGTTTATTCTTACGGTCATGGCATTCTTATGTGCAAAGAGCATTTCGTTTTCAGCCATCACCTCCACAGTGCGCCCAATGTTGGCAATACCTTCTTCGGTTATATGCTGGAAAGTTATTTTTCTCATAAAGCTGTCGAGGTTTACGCCGCTGTAAGCAACAGCATATCCGTGGGTAGGCAGAGTGTGATTGGTGCCGCTAGCGTAGTCGCCGGCACTTTCACAGGCATATTTGCCAAGGAATACGCTGCCCGCATTGACCACCTTTGCGGCAAGTTCGTCATAATTGTCGGTGGTAATGATAAGATGTTCTGGGGCATACATATTGCTAAGCTCTATGGCTTCGTCAAGATTGTCTACAAGTATGAGCTTGCTGTTGACGAGAGTCTGCGTTGCAATGTCTTTGCGAGGCAGCGCGTTGAGCTGTGTCTCAATCTGTTCACGTGTAAGGTCAAGTGTCTTTTCCGATGAGGTGATGAGCATCACTTGCGAGTCGGTGCCGTGTTCAGCCTGCGAGAGCAGGTCGGCAGCGATAAACTCTGGATTGCTGTTTTCGTCGGCAATGACGCATACTTCCGACGGTCCGGCAGGCATGTCTATGGTAGCGTCTTTAATAGACACAATCTGTTTTGCCGCCATAACGTATCTGTTGCCAGGGCCGAAAATCTTATACACCTTTGGTATGCTTTCAGTTCCGTATGCCATGCAGCCTATAGCCTGAGTGCCTCCTGCCTTGAAGATACGGCTTACGCCAGCTATTGAGGCAGCGGCAAGTATGGCAGGATTAACCTTTCCGTCGCGTCCCGGAGGAGTACACAGCACGATGTCGCGGCATCCTGCAATCTTTGCAGGAGTGGCAAGCATGAGAACCGTGCTGAAAAGCGGTGCTGTGCCGCCCGGAATGTAAAGGCCGACCTTCTCGATAGGCACGCATTTCTGCCAGCATGTTACGCCCGGCTGAGTCTCAACCTTCGGACAGCTGATTTTCTGTGCCTCATGGAAGGCTGCAATATTGTGATGGGCAGATACCAAGGCGCGGTGAAGTTCGGCAGGAATATGGTTGACGGCATCGTCAATCTCGCTTTGTGACACTTCAATGCTGTCCAGTCTTACATGGTCGAACTTCTCCTCATATTTTCTTAACGCACCGTCGCCGCCTTCCTTTATGTCATTAAGTATAGCCTTTACGGTGGCTGTAAGTTCTTCTGTGTCGATGTACGGACGTTCAGTTATTTCAGTCCATTCCTCACGCTTTGGATATCTGTATATTTTCATTGTCGTAAATGTTTTGTAAACCTGCGTTATAGTATCATTTTCTCAATCGGAGTAACCAGAATGCCCTGTGCTCCCATCTCTTTCAGGCGTCCGATAATCTCCCAAAATCTTTTTTCATCCAGTACGGTATGCACAGAACACCATTCGTCGTCGGCAAGCGGAATTACCGTGGGGCTTTTAAGTCCCGGCAGCACGTCGATGATTTCTTTAAGATGAGTCTTTGGCACGTTCATCCTGACATACTTTTTGTCCTCAGCATTGCGCACCGCCTTGAAGCGGAACATCATCTGGTCGAGCAGTTCCTGCTTGTCCTTATCAAGATTCTTGTTGGCAATCAGCACAGCCTCGCTTTTCATCACGACCTCAACTTCCTGAAGGTTGTTGCTTACGAGAGTGGAACCGCTGCTGACAATGTCGAATATTCCGTCGGCAAGACCTATGCCCGGACTTATCTCAACGCTTCCGGTTATGACATGAATTTCGGCATTGATGTTATGCTCGTCTAAAAACTTTTTAAGGATGACAGGGTAGGAGGTGGCAATCTTCTTGCCGTTAAACCATTCTATACCGTTATAGTCGGCTGCCTTTGGAATGGCAAGCGACAAGCGGCATTTGCTGAATCCGAGGCGGTAGACTATGTCGGCGTTCTCGTTTCTCTCGAGAAATTCGTTCTCTCCAACGATGCCTATGTCGGCAACACCGGTGGCCACGCTCTGTGGAATGTCATCGTCTCTGAGATATAAAACTTCAAGCGGAAAGTTGGATGATTTAACCAGAAGAGTACGCTTATTTGAACTTATCTTTATATCTGCTTCGTTAAGCAAATTCATCGTGTCGTCAAACAGACGTCCTTTAGATTGTACTGCAATGCGCAACATATTTAATAAATTAATTAAAAATACGTGGCAAAAATACGCTTTTTTAAGAAGAATTGCAAGAAATGTTGTATTTTTGTACCCCGATTTGCAGCAGATTGAATTATATCTGCATCTTTATAAAAGAAATATGTGTCATACGTTAAGAGTGATATTGATTTTTATGTTTGTCTCGTTTTTGTTTTCATGTACTGAAAGCAAAAAGGAGCCTGTGGTTACTCCTTGGGGTGAGGTTCAGACAGACACAATATTGCCGGATGACAATTTTACGGTAAGTGACATAGTAAGCAACGGCGAGCTGATAGCACTGACGCTGACGGGTCCTGAAACATATTACGACTATCGTGGCCGTGGCATGGGAGCGCAGTATCTTCTGTGCGAGAAGTTTGCGCAGAAGCTTGGCGTTTCGTTGCGTATAGAGGTGTGTAAGGATACGATGGAGATGGTTAAGCGCCTGCAGGAAGGTGACGCAGACGTTATAGCTTTTCCGCTGCCAAAGAAAATATCGCAGAAAAACAAACTTATAGCCTGTGGCGCAGGCGTTGATTCGCTGGGAGTGCAGTGGGCTGTTGACACAGGTAACAAGGAACTTGCCGACAGCCTTAACAACTGGTTTAAGCCTAACATGCTTGCTGACATAAAGAAAGAGGAGAATTATCTGCTGTCTTCAAACAGCGTTAAGCGTCATGTATATGCTCCGTTCCTTAACAGAGCCGGGGGCGTGATTTCGCATTATGACCCGTTGTTCAAGAAGTATGCTCCAATGGCGCGTTGGGACTGGCGGCTTATGGCGGCACAATGTTATCAGGAATCGTGCTTTGACCCTGAGGCAAGGTCGTGGGCCGGTGCGCGCGGATTGATGCAGATTATGCCTGGAACGGCAGCTCATCTTGGACTTTCAATGTTGGATATTCATAATCCTGAGCAGAATGTAAAGGCGGCAGCCCGCTATTTAAGTGAGCTGAACGGGTATTTCAGAAATATTCCAAGTGCGTCTGAGCGGCAGCTGTTTGTGCTTGCTTCATACAACGGCGGCTATTTTCATGTGCAGGACGCCATGGCTCTTGCCCGTAAAAACGGAAAGAGCCCTCACCGCTGGCGCGATGTGGCATATTATATCCTTGCGCTTGAAAAGCCTCAATATTATAATGACCCTGTGGTAAAGCACGGATACATGAGAGGTTCTGAAACGGTTGACTATGTTGACCGCATACGTCAACGCTATGCACAATATCGTGGCGTGCCTTATGGAGGTGCTTCTGTCAATGGCTGGAGTGGCGGTTCTTCAACAGAATCATTCAGTCCGATGACTCCGCGTAAGGCAAAGAAACATCACCGCTTCCACATTTAGCTGCAAGCGGGCATAAGGATGAATATATAAAAAATACAAGTAGATTGATTTCTCAGCCGTCTTTATGTCTTTCATTTATTGTATTGTCGTCTGTTCAACATAAAGACGGAAATAGAATTTTATTATTATTGCGTATTTAGCTTAGAGATAAAACATCTTTGTAAGATGTGATTGATTTGTGTTTGTCATTCAATAAACTTACCGTCTTTGCTGGCTCTTATTATGCCGTTTGCGTCTTTAGTCAGCAGTATGGTGCCGCCAAGCCATTCGGTAAAAGGCTGTTCTTCGGTAAGTGGATAGTAGTTGGTGACGATGCCGTTTTCAATTTCAACGACATATTGAATCAGTTGCCTGTCGTCGATGATAACCCTGTTGGCTGCTATCCGTCTTGCCATATCAAAAAAATCTGTTATGCGTTATTACAAAGGCTATTGTGCCTGCATCTTTTGCATCGTTGGAGCGACACGTCTCATTTGCATCGGACCGTTTGGTGTGGCGTGTATCGGTGTTGCTGTCTGGCTGGCCGGTTGCGCATTTCTGTTTATTGAGTCGGCGCGTCTGGTCATACCAGTGTTGTTCATCCTTTGCAGTGTGTCTCTGTTGCCAGGTGTCTGATTATCCGCCTTTGACGGATTGTTAAGTCCGTTGTTTCGCATTCTAATTAGTCGGATGTTGCTTATTGACATCAGGCTTAATGAGTTCTTGCTTTGCTCAAACGTAGATTTATTCAAATAAATAAATCCCCTAATGGCCTTTATTCCATTATTCTCAGTATCGGAAACTGTTAAGCTGTAACTTGAATTAGAAGACAGATGAATGACTGTGCTGGCTATGCTGTCGTTTTTAAACTGTATTGCAAGCATTGCCACGCCGTCTCTCACACCATCTTTAAAGATAAAGTTGCTGTTAAAGCTGAATATCAGTTTGTCGCCATTATGGTAAGTGCTGTCAGCATTAATCTCAAACGACATGGTATTATAGGGGGCATCCGGCATGAGTACGCACGACGGAACACCTCGCCACATGTTTGAGGTATCCTTAGCCGAAGTCATGTCTCCGTATTGGCTTATGTCGTTAGCCGAAGCACCTAAAGCCAAGGCTTCGTCACTAAGGCGTTTCGACAGGTTTTCATAAATCTTATGAAGTCTGTCGGCATGCCTTACGTAATAGACAAGTGACGAATCAAACTCGGCTTGCGTTATTCCATATTTCTTAAGTACCGCTTGGCGATAGAGCGTTGTTTGATATTTTGCCTCGTTCGTACCGTTATTGTCAACCATTGCATCGGCTAAATGATAGTCATATAATATGTCTTCAAACTCATCCGGCTGAAGATATTTTCCAGGCACTTGCGGTTTGCATGAAAACATAATCAGCAAGAGCGATATGAACAGAAGACATATATTATTTTTCATTTTCTGATAAATGATATTTGTGACAATTCTTTGCGGCAGAACAGCAGCAATAATATTACTCCGACACTAATGCAGGCATCGGCAAAATTGAATACGGGGCTGAAGAATATAAATTCGTCTCCTCCCCAAAACGGAACCCAGTCGGGCCATGTTGTTACTATCAGCGGGAAATAG
The DNA here is from genome assembly GCA_000436695.1 of Prevotella sp. CAG:1185. Lineage (GTDB taxonomy): Bacteria > Bacteroidota > Bacteroidia > Bacteroidales > Bacteroidaceae > Prevotella. Next base: position 6,951 of record HF992618.1, read on the forward strand.
AACATATCTACAACCTTACCCATAAGGAACGGGGCATAGCCGTGACCGAAAGGTACGAAATAAGAAACGTAGTAGGGGGAAGATGCATTGAAAATCAGACCATAGAACATGCAGTCGAGCAGATTGCCTGCTGCACCGGCCAAAACCAATAGCAGACAAGCTATATAGAACGTCCTTGCGTTGTTCTTAATCTGTTTGTAAATGTAGTAGCCCACTACACTTATCGCTACAATTCGAAAAAGGCTGAGAACCAATTTGTTTATTATCGTCATCCCGTAAGCCATACCGTTGTTCTCGATAAAGCTAATGTAGAACCAGTCGGTGATTCTGATATTTTCGTGCAGACACATACTGGTTTTGACCTCAATCTTTATTACTTGGTCAATAACGAGAAGTATAATAACTGCAAATATGGCTATCAGCCCTTTTCTCTTATATGTACTATTACTTTCCATTTAGTGATTTCTGGCATTCTTTGATGCAACACTTAATGTTGCATGTGGAACGGCACGCAGACGCTCTTTTGGTATAAGCTCGCCTGTTATACGGTCTATGCCATAAGTTTTATTCTCAATTCTTATAAGCGCAGCCTCAAGTCCCTGTATGAACTTCTGTAGGCGGCTTGCCTGCTGTATAAGCTCTTCTTTGGTCTGTGTGGCACTGCCTTCTTCCAGTATCTTGTAAGTTGGTGACGTGTCGTCCACATCGTTTCCGTCGGCATTCATCAGAGTTTTCATCATCTGACTGTAGTCGCGACGGGCCAACTTGAGCTTATCGTTAATTATGCTTCTGAACTCTTCGAGTTCTTCATCGCTATAACGTGTTTTTTCTGCCATAATAGATAAATTTTAAAGTTAGTATTTAGAGGTTAAACTTTTTCCACCTTTATGTTAGCATCAAAGTCGTCGAAGTTGGTGCTATTACCGTCATTATCAGCCAATGTGATAGAGTCGGCCAAAACTTGTCCCTTGATATAGTCGGCAAATGCGTTGACTGCCTTCTCTATTTGGTCATTAGGAGCTATCGTAACATTGATTCTGTCGGTAATCTCCAGTCCGCGATCTTTGCGCAAGTTCTGAATACGGTTGATGAGTTCGCGTGCCATACCCTCGTTCTTCAGTTCCTCATTGAGCTTTATCTCGAGGGCTACAGTCAGATTACCGTCATTGGCAACCAGCCATCCGGGAATGTCCTCACTGATTATTTCAACATCTGTGGCTTCTACTGCAACCTCTTGGTCGTCAACTTTAATGTTGATCTTGCCTTCTTTCTCAAGTGTATGAATGTCTTCCTGACTCAGATTGTTCATCTGCGCAGCGATGCCTTTCATCAGTTTGCCAAACTTCTTACCCATGGTTCGGAAGTTACACTTAACCTTCTTGACCAATACGTCTGAACCTTCAACAAATTTCAGCTCTTTAACGTTCACCTCGTTAATTACAAGGTCTTTGATAGCTTCGATATGTCTCTTCTGATTGTCATCTATGGCCGGAATCATTACTGCCTGTAGTGGCTGACGTACCTTGATGTTTACCTTACGGCGCAGAGCAAGAACCATAGAGGTTATCTTCTGTGCCATTTCCATTCTAGTTTCCAAATCCTTGTCGATAAGACTTTCGTCGGCAACAGGGAAGTTGGTAAGGTGTACAGATTCGGCAGTGTCACGGCCGGTTACATTCTCAAGGTCGCGGAACAGCTGGTCAGCATAGAACGGTGAGAACGGAGCCAGCAACTTAGATATTGTTTCAAGACATGTGTACAATGTCTGATATGCAGACAACTTGTCTTTGTCCATCTCCTTACCCCAGAAACGTTTGCGGTTAAGGCGGACGTACCAGTTGCTGAGGTCATCGTTTACAAATTCATCAATCATTCGGCCTGCCTTCGTTGGCTCATAGTCTGACAATGACGCATCAACGCCCTTAATCAGTGAGTTGAGCTCAGAAAGAATCCAACGGTCAATCTCAGGACGCTCCGCAACAGGAATTTCTGCCTGTGAATAGTCGAATCCGTCAACGTTGGCATACAGACTGAAGAATGAATATGTATTATATAATGTTCCGAAGAATTTTCTGCGTATTTCATCAACACCATTTGGATCGAACTTAAGGTTGTCCCATGGAGCTGAGTTTGTCAGCATATAGAAGCGCACTGCGTCAGTGCCATACTTCTCAAGTGTTTCAAACGGATCAACGGCATTGCCGAGACGCTTACTCATCTTGTTGCCTTTTGCATCAAGCACAAGACCACTTGAAATAACGTTCTTGAACGCTACGCTGTCAAACACCATAGTTGCTATGGCATGCAGAGTGAAGAACCATCCGCGGGTCTGATCAACACCTTCGTTGATAAAGTCAGCAGGGAATGCCAGGTTCTTGTCTATCATGTCTGCGTTTTCAAACGGATAGTGAATCTGTGCATAAGGCATGCTGCCTGAGTCAAACCAAACGTCTATAAGGTCGGTTTCACGCTTCATAGGCTTGTTGGCCTTGCTGCAAAGTATGATGTTGTCGACATAAGGTCTGTGCATGTCTATCTTGTCATAGTTCTCCTGTGAGTAATCACCGGGCACAAAACCTTTGTCCTTTAGCGGATTGCTTGTCATAAATCCGGCAGCAACGCTCTTTTCTATTTCGTCATAAAGTTCCTGCAATGAGCCTATGCATATCTCGTTTCCGTCTTCATCGCGCCATATCGGAAGCGGTGTTCCCCAGAAACGGCTACGGCTAAGGTTCCAGTCGTTAAGATTTTCGAGCCAGTTGCCGAAACGTCCTGTACCTGTGCTTTCAGGTTTCCAGTTGATAGTCTTGTTCTTTTCAACCATGCTTTCCTTGCATGCTGTTGAGCGGATAAACCAGCTGTCAAGCGGATAATAGAGCACAGGCTTGTCTGTACGCCAGCAATGAGGATAGCTGTGTACGTGCTTTTCTATCTTAAATGCCTTGTTAGCGGCCTTGAGGTCCATGCAGATAGATATGTCCAATGTCTCGTCTTTGTCTGTGAGAGTGTCGTCATAGGCATTCTTTACATATCTTCCGGCATATTTGTTCCATGCGTCCTTGTTGACAAACTTCTCAACAAAGTCTGGGTCAAGGTCGTCAATTACGAAATATTTTCCTTCAAGATCCACGATAGGACGCTGTTCGCCTTTCTTCGTTATCATCACGATAGGCGGCACACCTGCCTTTTTAGCCACGTTGGAATCGTCGGCTCCGAAGTTAGGAGCAATATGAACAATACCTGTACCGTCTTCAGTTGTAACGTAATCACCGGGGATTACGCGGAACGCACCGTCGGTCATAGGCTTAATCATGGGCAACAGCTGCTCGTATTTCATGCCTACAAGGTCAGTGCCTTTATAGTGTCCTACAATTTTATAAGGTATAACTTTGTCGCCTTTCTTGTAGCTTGAAAGGTCGTTGTTCTCGTTCTTTGTATTAAAATAAGACGGAACAAGAACTTCTGCCATTACAACAGTCTCTGGCTCTCCTGTGTATCCGTTGTATGTCTGAATGGCAACATAGTCGATTTTCGGGCCGACACAAAGTGCTGAGTTTGCAGCAAGTGTCCACGGAGTGGTGGTCCATGCAAGGAAATATGGCTTGCCCCATTCTGTCATTTCAGGCTTCGGATCAATGATTGCAAACTGAGCTGTAACCGTTGTATCCTTAACATCGCGGTAGCATCCGGGCTGATTCAGCTCGTGGCTTGACAGACCCGTTCCTGCAGCCGGTGAATATGGCTGTATAGTATAGCCTTTGTACAACAGTCCTTTGTTATACAACTGTTTCAGAAGCCACCAAAGGGTTTCGATATATTTGTTGTCGTATGTGATATAAGGATGGTCGAGGTCAACCCAATAGCCCATCTTTTCGGTAAGTTCTCTCCATTCAGCCGTGAACTTCATAACGTTTTCGCGGCATTTCTTGTTGTAATCCTCAACAGAGATATATTTATCCGATTCCTTATTGTCGATATCAGCCTTGGTAATGCCAAGTTCTTTTTCTACTCCAAGTTCTACTGGCAGTCCGTGAGTATCCCATCCGGCCTTGCGGTGAACCTGAAATCCTTTCATCGTCTTGTAACGGTTGAAAGTGTCTTTGATTGTACGTGCCAGGACATGGTGTATGCCCGGGTGTCCGTTTGCTGAAGGAGGACCTTCAAAGAATACAAACTGTGGACATCCTTCACGCTCTGTTATTGATTTTTCAAATACGTTATTCTTGTTCCAGCTATCAAGCACAATCTTGTTTGTCTCTGTAAGATTTAGACCATTGTGCTCGGCAAATTTTTTGGCCATATTGATTTTATTATATAGTTTACTATTTGAGGCGCAAAGTTATATAAAAAAATTGTCATTACAAAGAATTATTTTAAAGTTTCATTTTATTTACAATGCTTTTATACATGATTTTAATACGGCTTTTTTGCTCTTAAAGAATATTTCTTATTACATTTGCATCTGTCAATGATATTTCCGTATTAACATAGTGACAGGTTTTATGTTGATCTGGATATTGTATTAAGATAAACGATTATGCAGACAAGATTAGTTTCAATGATATTGATTTTGATGTGCTCATACGCATCTATAGCCCAGACAATGTTAGTTAAAGATTGTGGCCAAAAAGCTTTTCCGGGAAAAATTCCTCCAGGAAATTATAGCGGAATAACGCATGTCGGCGGAGATGAATATGCCGTAGTTTCAGATAAATCTGCTACTGACGGTTTTTTCTTGTTTCGAATAGATGTCGATTCTGTGTCTGGTGAAATTAAAAATGTTGAAAATCTTGGGTTCAGGGGTGATTCTTTGAAAAATGCTGATTGCGAAGGTATTGCATACAGGCCTTCGTCCGGGACTTTTTTTATTAGCCGTGAGTGTGATAATGTTATAAGTGAATATGACTCTATCGGGAAAAATACGGGCCGCAAGATGAATGTTCCTGATGTCTATAAAAAGTGTGCCGGCAATTATGGCTTTGAGTCTTTGGCTTATGATGAAGAGTCTCATCTGTTTTGGACGATAAACGAGAGTACGTTGAATGGCGACGGCGAGTGTGCAACGTCGTTAAATCACGTGCGAAATGTGTTGAGGCTTCAGTCGTTTGATGACAATCTTCAGCCAGTCAGTCAGTATGCCTATATTATGGATGCGCCTATGGCTGATAAAAAATCGAGTAATTACGCTATGGGCGTAAGTGAGATTGCGGCCCTTGGCTCCGGTCGTCTTTTAGTCCTTGAACGTGAGTTTTTTGTACCTAGTCTAAAATTCGGCGCTTTTGTTCGATGTAAATTATATGAGATTGAGCCTGGAAAATCAGAGCCTATACCATCTGGTGGAGATATCGGAGCCAATACTAAGTTTGTTGATAAGCGGCTTGTCTATTCATTTGTAACACGCCTTACTCTTCTTGACTGGTCTGTGGCAAATTATGAGGGTATGTGTTTGGGACCGAAACTTGTGGATGGGAGCAGGGTTCTTATTCTTGTAAGCGATTCGCAAGATAATTATGGCGGTGTGCTGAAAGATTGGTTTAGGACTATAATTATCCGTTGATGAAACATGCTGTTTCGGAATATGATTAAAAGAAAACTTTTTGTTTTTGACGCATTGAGACGGCCTGTGTTTTGTGTGCAGGCAACTTTGAATGTAAATAAGGCAAAAAATGAGCTGTTTTGCTAATTCTTTGTACACCAATGAGTTATAAGAATTATCTTTCAGCTTTAGTCGTTCTTTTACCTAAAATCAGTGCCTTTTTGATGCAATATCTATGGTTTTATGCGGTAAAACCATAGGCTTTGTTCATTGAAATGGCAGGTTTTATGACTAAAAACAGCCGGTTTTATAGGTTTAAAATATCGCAATCGTTAATTGATGTATAATAATTGGGCTGATTACATGTCTGAAATTAACGTTTATTTAATTTGCGTATTCTATTTTACAGAAAACTTTATGCATGGATTTTAGATTTTTCTTGACATCATTATTCATGCTGATTATGTATAATATGTACCTTAAGGGTATTATAACTAAAAGGCCTGCCGTTATATAGGAAAGTCTTACAGAATCTTTGTTTATTCGTATCCAATGGTCAGTTTTCTCAAGTCGTAATAGCTTCCGTTGTAAATATTGAAGTCGACATACCCCTTGATACCCGGAAGACGTCCGGCGTCGGTGTGTTGCCAAAATTTCCATTCTCCGGTATATTCGATTTTATCTACATAATAATGTGCAATCCAATAAGGATAGTCGTTGAACACCGGTTCGTTCAAATAAGTTGTTTTAAATTTATAGTAGGTGTAGATAATCGGTTTTACATGATATTTGTCTTCAACAATGTGCAGCCATGTCAGCACATCACGCTGAAAGTCCTCAAGACTTTTATCTTTGGGCTTGTGCTCTATATCCAGTACAGGGGGAAGATCGCCGTCCTGAAGATATACATTGTTTAAAAAGAAATAGGCTTGTGTGCGTGCAGACGACTTGTTGCTCCAGAAGTGATATGCTCCGCGAATAAAACCATATTCTCTTGCTTGTCTGAAGTTTTCCTTAAACTTGGGGTCTATTCTGTCGGTACCCTCTGTGGCTTTAATGAGAATGAACCTTATCGGACATTTCTCAATCATGGCATTCTGTAGAAGTTCCCAGTCAATTTCACCTTGATAGTGGCTGATGTCTATGCCTCTTATTTCATATCCTTCAGGATATTTTGCGTCACCATATATAGCTCTCCATCTAAAGCCGAACGGACCCACAAAAAAATAGTAGAAGAAACATACGTATATTGCAACGACTCCAAGACCGCCTAGCCACCAAGCCCATCTTGGATACCTGCGAAAAAATGATGACCTGGTATGTGTACGCTTTCTGCTGCTGCACCTCTTTTTAGGTGTTGCATGCCGATTGCTACTTTTGTTGTAAGAATTTCCAGTCATCATTTAAATATAAAGAAATGTGTAAAGACCTTTTTAATGCACTTTAGTGCATAAAAATCATGGTCTTTACACATTTTATGCTATTATAAAATATTATTCTTGTTCTAACTGCAGAGTCTTAGTTGTGCAGTCGCAAACCTCTGTCGGGCCCCAATACTGGATAGGACCAGGATAAATGAAGCATGTTTCGTGTGCCCATTTGTCGCGAGCTTTCTCGAAAGTCTTGAACGGTTTGCCGTCAAGTTCAACGAGTGCCTTACGTATAACAGGCTTCATCTCGCCGTTTCTGCGCTCCATGTTCATCATCATTGTGATAGGCACACCGCCTGCAATCCATTTGTCTGTAGGCTGTGTTGTGTTCTTGATGATAGCCATATATCCTGTCTTGCCGTTTGCAATCAGCTGGGCAGCGCTTGTTCCAAGTGCATAGCAATAGTTTGCGTCGAAGTTAGACGGAGCAGCGCAACGTCCTTCATATCCGAAGAAGTGGTGCAGACAAGCAAATTTGCCGTTGTATTTGCCCTCTTTCTTCCACTGAGCCAATTTAGCCTCGCACATATCTGAAAGAAGTTTCTCAGTCTCGATGAGAGATACCTGAACGTTTCCGTGAGGATCGCGGTCGAGAGACAGCTGGCGTGCTACGTTTGCAGGCAGAGTTGCGAAAGTCTGTTTGTTCTCTTCGCTCAGGTGATTGAGAATATATTCGCGCTGAGCCTCGTTGTCAAGTCCCTTGTAGTCATTGCCGTGAGTAGCGAGAAGGTCGTTCAGTTCTTCGATAAGTTTGCCGATTGAAGGAATGAATTCGATAAGTCCTTCAGGGATAAGTATAACACCGAAGTTGTTGCCCTGCTCTGCACGGTAAGCTATAACCTCGCAGATGTTCTCAACAATCTGGTTGAGAGTCATGTTCTTAGCTTTAACTTCCTCTGATACGATGCAGATGTTAGGCTGGCACTGCAGTGCGCACTCAAGTGCAATGTGGCTTGCTGAACGTCCCATCAGCTTGATGAAGTGCCAGTATTTTCTTGCAGAGTTGCTGTCTCTTTCGATGTTTCCGATAAGCTCTGAATAAGTCTTTGTTGCTGTATCGAAACCGAAAGAAGTTTCAATCTGGCTGTTCTTCAAGTCGCCGTCGATAGTCTTAGGACATCCGATAACCTGTACGCCGTATTTCTTTGCTGCATAATATTCAGCCAATACGCATGCGTTGGTGTTAGAATCGTCACCGCCGATGATAACGAGGGCTTTGATGTTCAGCTCGCGGATTATCTCAAGACCTTTCTCAAACTGGTCAACTTTCTCAAGTTTTGTACGGCCAGAGCCAATCATGTCAAAACCGCCGGTATTGCGGTATTCGTTAATAAAGTCTTCAGTTATTTCTTTATATTTATGGTCAACCAGACCGCCAGGACCGAGAATGAATCCATACAGCTTGTTGTTAGGGTTGAGACGCTTGATAGTGTCAAACAGTCCAGTGATGACATTGTGTCCGCCAGGAGCCTGTCCGCCGCTGAGGATTACACCAACGTTCATCTCACAGTTCTGTGCTTCGTTGCTGGGCTCAAACTCAACAACAGGCATTCCGTAAGTGTTAGGGAATAATTTCTTGATGTCTTCCTGATCGTCCACACTCTGTGTTGGAGCACCTTCTTTTACTTTTACAGAACCTTGAAGTGATGTCGGCAATTTGGGCGCGAACTCAATTCTGGCTTTCTGTAATACACTTTTTTCCATAATACCAAAGATTAAATTAATATAGTTAGTTATAAATTACAGCTTTTTATGTGTCTGCAAAATTACTAATTTTTGCCAATATAGAAAAATAAATAAAATATTTTGAATAAAATATTGTTTTTTTTCATGAAACGGCTTGTGCATATTAATTTATTTATTAAATTTGTTCTGTAAAGTTCAGATAAACTAAAAAGAAATAATATGGCAAACAAACGAAACTTAAAGAAAATGATCAACTACATTTGTAGTGATGTTTTTTCAGAATGTATGGCAGCATCAATTTATAACGGCAAGAAGGGTGATGAAGACGTCAAGGCAATACTCTCGTCGATATTGATTGTTCATGACAGTTCTATTCGCAGGGTGTCACATCCTGAACCAGGTATGCCTAAAAAAGTGTATTATAAAGATTTGAAAGATAAGTTTAACGCTCAGATTTGTGAAATAGTAGATCAGATTATTAACATCTAAACGATAATAATACTGCATGCTGCAAAAAATATGCAAGTGGCTCTTATATAAAAAAGGTGGTTGGAAAAAGGATATTTCGGTGCCTCATCCGGAGAAATACATCATCTGTCTGGCGCCGCATACAAGCAACTGGGACTTTGTTATAGGTCAGCTTTATATGAGGGCTGAAGGTCTGAGAATTAATTTTCTTATGAAAGAAGAGTGGTTTATATGGCCACTCGGTCTTTTCTTTAAAAAAATAGGTGGAATTCCAGTCAGCAGAACTGTACATACTAAGATGACAGATCAGTTGTCTGAAATAGCAAAGAAGAGAGATACTTTCTATCTTTGTATAACTCCAGAGGGTACAAGGTCGCGTAATCCTAATTGGAAAAAAGGCTTTTACTACATTGCCCTTAAGGCACAGATACCTATTTTATTATATGGTCTGGATTATAAAAGACATCTCATACAATGTAATAAAAGCTTTATACCTGAAGGGAACATCGATGAGGATATGAAGATGATAAAGAATTATTTTAAAAAATATTCAGGACTGCATCCGGATTTGTTTACTACTGGAGACTAGTTTATGTGTAAAAAGATATTTTTGTTTTTGTTGTGTGTCGCTATTGCTTCTTGTGGAACCCACCGGAAGATGACATCCTCCAAAGGAAAGGAAGATAAAACAGGCGTATATGACAAGAAAAAAGAGATAAAGGAGGATATTGAGTATAAGGGAATCCCTTGGGTTTACAATGGGTCCAGGCCTATAAGTATAACCAAAGGACTTCAAAATAGGCATCTGTCTATATATGCAAGTCATGGCAGATATTTCAACAAGAACAAAAATCGTTGGGAATGGCAGCGGCCTAACCTGTTTTGTACAAATGAAGATTTGTACACGCAGACTATAGTTGTGCCTTATTTGATACCAATGTTGGAAAAGGCAGGCGCTATAGTCTTTACGCCGCGTGAGCGCGATTGGCAAAAAAATGAGATCATTATTGACAACGATAATAAGACATTGTTGCCGTATTATACAGAAATAAACATAAAACAGGAATGGAAGGATGCCGGTATAAAGGGCTTTGCAAATACGGAAAAGTATTATGACGACGGTGAGAATCCTTTCGAGATGGGAACAACCAGAGCTGCTAAGTCATCGGCTGTCAAAGGCTGTGAGATATCTTATCAGCCCAATTTCCCTGAGAAAGGACAATATGCTGTTTATGTCAGTTATCCTGCGCATAAGAAAAACGTTCCTGATGCTCAATATATTGTATATCATCAAGGGCGTAAGACCGTCTTTTATGTAAATCAGCAGATGGGAGGCGGCACTTGGGTTTATCTCGGAACATTTGATTTTGATTCGGGATGTAATTCCGGTAATCGTGTGGTCCTTACAAATGAGAGTTCTTATAGCGGATTTGTAACTGCTGATGCTGTAAGGTTCGGCGGTGGTATGGGCAATATCAAGAGAAAAAACACTATAAGCGGCTTGCCGAGATGTCTTGAGGGAGCACGCTATTATGCCCAGTGGGCAGGTGCCCCAGATAGTGTTTACCGTTCAAAAAACGGAACCGACGACTATAAGGAGGATATATATTCTCGTCCGTTTATGGCTAACTGGCTTGCCGGAGGTTCATGTTTCGCTCCGACGTTAAACGGATTAAATGTTCCAATAGAGATGTCTCTTGCTGTTCATAGCGATGCTGGCGTTGCTAAAGATTATGCATCAATTATAGGAACTTTGTCTATCTGTACTACATTCCCTAATGATGGCGTGTTTGGTTCTGGGCTTTCTCGTTTGAAGTCAAAGATTTTTGCCAACAAACTGCTTGAAGGAGTAAACAAAGACATTAATGCCCAATATGGTAAATGGACAAAACGTGAGGTATATGATAAAAATTATGCTGAGACAAGATGCCCCCAGATGACGTCTGCTATATTGGAAACATTGTCGCACCAGAACTTTCCTGACATGATTTATGGTCAGGATCCTAACTTTAGGTTCACATTGGCAAGAAGTATATACAAGTCTATTCTGCGCATGTCTTCAGAGATGCATAAGAAACCTTATGTGGTAACACCATTGACTCCTGTTAATGTTAGGGCTGAGTTTTGTGCAAATGATACCCTTTTGATTAAGTGGGATGCGCAGACAGATAAGTCGGAGCCTTCGGCTGTGCCTGATTCTTATATTCTTTATACATCGGTTGACGGTTCTGGATTTGATAATGGCATTAAGGTAAATGGTCCGGCATGTAAGGTTAAGCTCATGCCTGATATGTTGTATAACTTTAAGGTCTCGGCTGCAAATGCCGGTGGCGAGAGCTTTCAGTCTGAGGTTATTTCTGCTGTATATCATTCCAAAACAGCTAAAAACATCCTTATCATAAACGGATTTCAGCGTCTGGCTGCTCCTGCTGTAATAAATAATGATTCTATACAAGGCTTTGACTTAAATAAAGATATGGGTGTTGCTGATGGCAAGACGTTAGGATTTTGTGGAAGTCAGATTTGTTTTGATAAGACGAAATTGGGAATAGAAGGCCCAGGCGGACTTGGATATAGCGGCAGTGAACTTGAAGGAGTTATCATTAAAGGAAATGAGTTTAATTATATTCCTGAACACGCAAAGGCGATAATGGCATCTGATAAATACAATATCGTAAGTTGTTCAAAGTCTGCTGTAGAGAATGATAAAGTAGTTTTGAACAAATATAATTGTATTGATGTCATTTTGGGATTGGAAAAGGATGACGGATATTCATTAAATTATTATAAGACCTTTTCTTCCTCTTTCCAAAAGCAATTGGCTGATTATAAGGGAAACCTTATTGTTAGCGGTGCTTATATTGGAAGTGACATGAAAAGCGGTAAGGAACAGAAATTTTTGAACGACGTATTGCACGTGACTTATAATGGAACTGTTGATATGCGGGCAAACAACAAGATTGAAGGAATGAATACTTCATTTGACATTTACAGTTATAACAATGATGTTCATTATGCTTCTTCTTATGCCGATATATTGAGTCCGGTTAGTCCTGCGTTCTGTGCTTTGACTGATGTAACAGGAAATTCATTGTGTGTGGCTTATGACGAAAATGGATGTCGTACATTTACAATGGGATTCCCCTTCGAATGTATCAAGTCCGAGAAGAAGCGTGCGGTAATAATGACAGGAATTCTTAACTTTATATTTAAATAAATTATATAATATGGAAACTTATAAAATTCAAGCAAACGCATCTGGAACAAGAAATATAGCAGTGACAGAAGAGCATCTTAACACAATAAAAAAGTATTCTCTTTTGAAGAACCTCATAGACAGTAACGGCATTATAGATGAACCGGTGCTTGACAAACTTAAACTTAATGTAAGGTCTATGTTGGAATCATCTGCCGAAGTGGATAAGGAACTTCTCAACCTGTGTCTTGATGTAATTTATAACAACAACATGAAGGCCTTTGGCTTGTATCAGCTTGTGCTGCTTTTTATTAAGTGGGACAAAGAGAATGAGTCGGCCGAAGATAACGAAGAGAAAGTAAATGACTGATTACAGGCTTACAGACTGGATTCCTACAACAAAGAAGGAGGTCGAACTTAGAGGCTGGGATGAACTCGATGTTATATTATTTTCGGGTGATGCTTATGTAGATCATCCTTCTTTCGGATGTGCCGTCATTGCAAGAACATTGGAAGCTCAGGGCTTACGTGTAGCCATAGTCCCGCAGCCTGACTGGCATGGCGATTTCCGTGACTTTAAAAAGCTGGGGCGTCCTAGGCTTTTCTTTGGAATTGCACCGGGATGTATGGACTCGATGGTTAATAAATATACGGCCAATCGGCGTCTTCGTTCTGAAGATGCTTATAGTCCTGATGGCCGTCATGATTGCAGACCGGAGTATCCGACAATAGTGTATAGTCAAATATTAAGAAAGTTATATCCAGACGTTCCAATTGTGTTAGGAGGTATAGAGGCTTCTTTGCGCCGACTTACACATTATGATTATTGGAAAGATGAACTTAAGAAATGCATCTTGTGTGATTCTGGTGCTGACTTAATTATATATGGTATGGGCGAAAAGCCTATTACTGCACTTTGCAATGAACTTTTGGATGGGCGAGATATACATGAGATACATGACATTCCTCAAACTGTATACCTTGCAAAGAAGAAAGAATTTGCCAATGAAATAAAGCCGGATGACCTTATATTGCATTCTCATGAAGAATGTCTTTCGAATAAGAAATTCCAGGCAGAGAATTTCAGGCATATTGAAGAAGAGTCAAACATGCTTCATGCACACAGGTTGTTGCAGAAAGTTGACGGATTTTATGCCGTTGTCAATCCGCCTTATCCTCCAATGACAACAGAGGAACTTGACAGATGTTATGATTTGCCATATACAAGACTTCCTCATCCGAAATACAAAAACAAGCGTATTCCGGCCTATGAGATGATAAAGCATTCGGTAAATATACACCGTGGTTGCTTTGGTGGATGTGCTTTTTGTACGATAAGTGCCCATCAGGGTAAGTTTATTGTATCGAGAAGTAAGGAAAGTATATTGAGGGAGGTTAAGAAGGTTATCGAGATGCCGGATTTTAAAGGATATATAAGTGATCTTGGTGGACCGTCTGCCAATATGTATTCAATGTCAGGCAAGAACAAATCAATATGTGAGAAGTGCAAACGTCCGTCGTGTATCAATCCTAATGTCTGCAAAAATCTGAATACCGACCATCGTCCTCTGTTGGATGTTTATAAGGCTGTTGACTCACTGCCGGGCATAAAGAAGAGTTTTATCGGCAGCGGCGTCCGTTATGATTTGCTGTTGCATAAGAGCGATGATGAAAATGTAAATAAGGCTGCGAGGGAATATACCCGTGAGCTGATTTGCAAACATGTAAGTGGAAGACTGAAAGTTGCGCCTGAACATACATCAGACAGAGTGCTGAAACTTATGCGTAAACCTTCGTTTACCCAGTTTGAAGCATTTAAGAGAATATTTGATGAAATAAATACAAAGGAGAATTTAAGACAACAGATTATTCCTTACTTTATAAGCAGTCATCCAGGTTGCAAGGAAGAAGACATGGCTGAGCTTGCAGTAAAGACGAAGAATCTTAATTTCCATTTGGAGCAAGTGCAGGACTTTACGCCAACTCCAATGACTGTGAGTACAGAAACGTGGTACACGGGCTTCGATCCTTATACGCTTGAGCCTGTATTCTCTGCAAAGACACAGCGTGAAAAACTTGCTCAAAGACAATTCTTCTTTTGGTATAAGCCGGAAGAAAGAAGGAATATTGAGCGTGAATTGATCAAGTTGGGTCGTCCTGATTTGATCAGACAATTGTACTCAAGGCCTTCGCAAGGTTATGCAAATAATTCGAAGAATGAAAATAATAGAACAGCAAGTCATAGGAAAGAAAAGCCAAGAGGAGTGCGAAGACGGAATAATCGTTAATGATAATTTCGCTGCTGTTATAGACGGAAGCACGAGTAAGACGCCTATACGCATGAATGGCCAATATTCCAATGGCAGATATTGCATGGAACTTGTTAAGCAATGCATTGCTTCTTCGCCTGCTGATATCGATGTATATGGATTTTGTCAATATGTAACAAAATCCATATACTCAAAATATTTGGAATATTCGGTTGATACAGAAAGACTCAAATTGCATCCTGAGGAACGGCTTACGACAAGTGCTGTTGTTTATTCTTTGAGTCATCATCAGATTTGGATGATAGGCGACTGCCAATGTCTTGTCAACGGATGTTTTTACGACAATCCTAAGCCATACGAACAGGCACTTGCCGATAAAAGAGCTTCGGTATTAAGTTGTGCCATTGCTAAAGGCTTGTCTGTAGAAGAGGCAAGAACAAAAGACTGTGGAAGAGAAAGCATACTTCCGCAACTTATAAAATGTTGTGGCGAACAGAATATCGCCTATGCTGTTATTGACGGCTTTGATATTCCAATGGATAAAGTTCGTGTGATTAATCTTGACGAAAATGCAAATGAGATTGTCCTGTCAAGTGACGGATATCCATTCTTGAAGTCAACTTTGGCTGAAAGTGAGGCTGCACTTGCAAGTCAATTGGCTGATGATCCTTTGTTTATCAACACTTTTAAGGCAACCAAAGGACTGATGTCCGGATACAAGTCTTTTGATGATAGAAGTTATTTACGAATAAGTTTGTAATTGATAAGAAACTCAAAATATTTTAATTGGCCGACAGTTGTTTTTGTAATGCTAACAAGCATACCGTCAATAAAACAACTGTCGGCCGATTTCTTTTTAAGTAGAACTATATGATAAAATTTTATATCTGTATAGTTACTCTTAATCCATGTTCTTAAATTTCAACATGCACCATTCATTCTTGCTGCATTCATTAACAAGAGTAAGATTCAGAGATTTCGCCTTTTCCACCAATATGTCTGTGTCATCTTTGTAGAAACCGCTTAATATCAATATTGCTCCATTTGCCATCTTTTGTTTGAAAGTAGGCATATCTGCCAGCAATATGTTTCTGTTTATGTTTGCGGTTACCACATCAAAACGTTTCTTCACACTTGTCAACACGCTTGAATCACCCAACAGAACAGAAACATTCTCAACACCGTTCAAGCTACAGTTGTGCTTTGTATTTCTCACGCTCCATTCATCAATGTCGTAAGCCGTAATTTCCTTCGCACCAAGTTTAGAAGCTACTATAGACAATATGCCTGTGCCGCATCCGCAATCCAAGAATAGCTTGTCTTTCATTTCCGTTTCAAACAGCTCGTTGATTATCATGTAAGTTGTTTCATGATTACCGGTGCCAAAGGCCTGTTCTGTATCGATGGTTATATCTAGCAGATTTTCTTTCGCTTCCGTTTCATTGTTGTGGCTCATGTCATGAATCACACACTTTCCCTCTATACAGATTGGTTTGAAGCCTTGCTCTTCCCATACTGCATTCCAATTCTTGTCTTCAGCGTCGTTCACTTCATAAGAAATCAAAATATTACCGATTGGAAAGTCTGCAATGCATTCATCCAAAATCTCTTTATTGAAGTTTTGTTTTTGAACATATCCGGTTACAATGGATTGTGTGTCTTCAAACGACTCAAATCCTGCATTGCCTGCAAGGTCGCACAATATATCTTTAGCTGCTTGCAATAACATTTCGTCACTTACATTATGTCTTTGACTGTCTGTTATATTGAATTTTACTTCAAGATACTTCATATACGTGTTAAATTTTTATGCAAATGTATAAAAAATAGGGGAAAACCTATTATGGTTTAGGGTTTTTCCCTAATTTTGCATTACAAGAAATTTTATTTTTGCATATGAGAAAATGTGCTCGTTGATTTAAGAAGTGTAATGTATATGAATAAAAAAGTATGATTTTACGATATATCAGGAGGTGGAATTTATGAAAAAAAATATTCTAGCATTATTTTTATTAGGCTTGATTTCATCCGGTGCTTATGCTCAGGATGATATGTATTTCATGCCTAAGAAGACAGAGAAAGTTGTTAAGGAAGTTGCTCCTGTTGAGCCGTATTACGAAAATCGCATGGATGTTGACGACTATAACAGAAGGGGGTTCTTTGGTAATCAGGGGTATGCTTTAAGTTCAGACACAACGGCAAACGATGTCATCAATTTCAGCACGTCTGATTCACTGGATGCTGCCGGCTATGCAGGCGTAGGAGATGAGTATGATGAAGGTTATAATCCTGAGGACGACTATGTATATAGTCGCCGTATGAGCCGTTTTGATGACTTCTATTGGTATGACCCATGGTATTATGGCTGGTACGGACCTTATTGGTACGGCAGTCCTTATTGGTATGCTTATAGCGGCTGGTATAGCCCTTGGTATGATCCTTGGTATTATGGCTGGTATAGGCCATGGGGGTATGGCTGGTATTATTCTTGGTATAGGCCTGTTTCATATTACAGACCTTACAGAGGTATAACAGGTACAAGTAATCACGGACGTGTAAGTTACGGATATACCGGAAGTGCAAACAAAAACTTCAGAGGATATCGTGGCACAACTAATCGCCTGAATAACAACCGTAGCTATAATAACAACAGATACAATAATTCGAATAAAGACTATAACAGATTTAACGGTAACCGACGAAATAATTTCGAGAACCGAAACACAATGTCGCGTCCGTCATATAACAACAATAGTTCATTTGGTGGCATACGTGGCGGCGGTTCATTCGGTGGCGGCTCATTTGGCGGTAGCCGCGGAGGCGGTGGCGGAGGTCACTTCGGCGGTCGCAGATAATTTGTTTGGTAAGATAAATTTTGATGAATAAAAATATTTTGATTATGAGACGTTTAATGATTATATTTATGTCGGCCTGTCTCGCAAGCTATGTGTCGGCACAAGAAACATACGAAAATGCCAATATAGCTGGCGAGGACCTCAACGGTACTGCCCGATATGTAGGTATGGGAGGTGCACTTGACGCATTAGGAGCGGATATTTCGACTATTGGAACCAACCCTGCAGGTATTGGCCTGTTCCGTCATTCTATGGCAAATGTTTCATTTGGCTTTGTGTCTCAGCAGGATGGAAAAAGTTTTGCCAACGGCAATACGACAAATATGAGCTTTGACCAGGCCGGTTTCGTTTATTCAAAACGTACAGGCCGTAGCTCTTTTTTGAATCTTGCGTTTAACTATCACAAGAGCCGCAATTTTGACTATATCCTTTCTGCAGCAGGAGCCCTGAACGGTGCTTCGCAAAATAAACTTTCTTATATGAAAGGTGCTGAAGGGCTATTCAATATTAAGAATGACAACGGCAATCTGGTTGCAGACGGCAATACGTTTAATCAGGTTGATTATCTGTATTACAATGCTTTGCTTTCAGACGCTGACGGTGCATTCTATTACAACAATGCAAGCAACTATCTGTTCAACCGTGCAAACACCGGATATATAGGCGAGTATGATTTCAATATAAGCGGCAATATCAATGATCGTGTTTATCTTGGACTTACTGTTGGAATAAGCGATGTTAATTATAAAGGCTACAGCGAATACACTGAAGCTCTTGTAGATGCTGACGGAAAGTCTGTCGGCAATGTCACATTGGCTGATGAGCGCCGTATAACCGGAAGTGGAGTTAACGTTAAAGCCGGTGTTATTTTCCGTCCGATAGAAAGTTCACCTTTCCGTATAGGTCTTTCTGTTGCCACTCCTACATGGTATGATTTGACAACGTCAAACTATACAACATTGGCTAACAATTCGAGCGTCGGCATGTATGATTCAGGTCAAATTGGTGAGAGTTACGACTTTAAGCTCTATACACCTTGGAAGTTTGGTCTGAGCCTTGGTACAACTATTGGTAATTATCTTGCCATCGGCGCAGGCTATGAGTATGCCGATTATGGTAATCTCGACTCAAGATACAACACGGGTGGTGGATATGACTGGTATTATGACGAATATTGGGAGAGCAGTGCAAGCGATAAAGCTATGAACAGCCATACAGAAAGCACGCTTAAAGGAGTAAGTACATTGAAACTTGGTGTTGAGTTTAAGCCGGACAGCAGACTGTCTT
The DNA here is from genome assembly GCA_000436695.1 of Prevotella sp. CAG:1185. Taxonomy (GTDB): domain Bacteria; phylum Bacteroidota; class Bacteroidia; order Bacteroidales; family Bacteroidaceae; genus Prevotella. The sequence continues at coordinate 25,679 of HF992618.1, forward strand.
TGCGTCTCGGTTACAATTATGTTTCACCGATGTATGACAAATACGGTTATAAAGATGTATCAATCGATTCTCCGGGTACATATTACACCTCAGCAACAGATTACACTAACTGGAAGGCAACCAACCGTATAACATGCGGTTTGGGTTATAACTTGGGTAAGTTGTCTTTAGACCTCGCATACCAGTACACTGTTCAGAACGGCGATTTCAGTCCGTTCACAAGTTATTATGCAGGAGCTCAGGATTCGCCCGAGAACAATAATATTTGTGATGCAGTGAGCGTTTCAAACAAGCGTCATCAGCTTTTGCTTACATTAGGCTATCATTTCTAAACATCCAAAGATGTAGCTGCCATCATAAAAGCTGCTGGAACATAAATGTTCCAACAGTAGGCAGTAAAGATATTAGCTTAAATATATAAGAATAATTTATGGCAGATATTTTTCACTGAACAGTGTAAATATCTGCCATATTTTTTTGTTTAAAGCGCATTGTCTCTTTTGTATTTGATGCTTGTCAGCTTGCCCCGGCCTCACATGTCCGTAACTTCTATTGTTGAGGCTGTCGCAATCAGTAGCGTTACTTTATCTGAACCTGCTGATAAGCTACAAGTCTGTCGGTACGTTCTCCTTGTCCTCTATAATATACAAGAGCCTGATACTTGTTTTCAGTCTGATAGAAACTTCCTTCAGTCGGCATAATCTGTACTGTGCCTGAATTGTCGAGCATGACAAACTGATAAGAATAATATCCCTGTTTCTGCATTATTGTGGCCTCGTAACATTGTGTTTCGTCGTTGTATGTCATCTGATATTCCGGCGTAAACCAGTCGTTAGTCCATGTAGCGTTTATATAAACCGTTCCGTCAACCTTCTGCGGACATTTCAGGCTGTAATGAACGAACACGTATTCGCACGAAATGTCATTCTCAACATTGTCACTGTTGCGTATATAGAAGGCTCCGTTGGCATCAACATCATACACATAATTAAGGCGCGGCTCACACATAAAAGGATAAACGTTATAATTGCTCCCGTCCCAGTCAATGCGGTCAATGCCCATAGTAGGATGGCTCACGTCAAGAACTTCAAACTTGTGGTATTCGTTTCCTGCAGGAAATATCAAGTCGCGGTTGTGTTCCCATTTCAGACCGTTAGGCATAATATATTGCGGTTTGGCGTTCAGCTTGGCATTATACCATCTTCCGTTCTGCATAACCATAGTCTTTATCTGAGATGTAGGGTCAGTTACGTTTATGTTTCCATATCCAAGCTGCATTGACACTTGCTGGTGAGACTTGTTGAAGTCTATGTCAGTGTTTGTGGATACGCTGAGCTGTAAGTTCATTTCAGGTTCCAGCACCATGAAACATGCCGTAAACACCTTGCGGTTGTCTTCGTTCTCGTCATAAACCGTAAGTTTATAGTTCCCGCTCATTTTCAGTTGACAATTTTCGTTTGGTATTCTCAACTTGTAGTGCGTGTAAAGAACATTCGTATTTATTGACTCTTCGTTGTCGTAAATGGTGGTTCCATCGGCAAAGCCCTCAATATAGTCGCTCGTGAAAAGTTGGTCAGAGACGGTCCAGTCAGCGTCGCAGTGCTCTATTTTGTACACATAACGGTGATACGAATGCGTTAGATCGTCGAAGCCTATGTTTAAAATATCGTTGGGACTGTTGCCTCTGAGTTTTATTATAGGCAGCGACATCCAGTTTTGACCGGCAACTACTTGCAGCGACTTAATGTTAGGGTCGTAAACCTCATGCCTTTGTGCATGTAAGGATGTGATAATTGTTGCAAATAAAATTATAAGTATAGTTTTTTTCATAGACGATTTTTTATAATATAAACGCATGACAAACTGTTTTATTGTCTTCTGCTTATATTCGGTATTACTGCTGATGCGTATTCTTTTTAGTTTGTCGTCTATATCGTTACCATTGAATGTTGAGGCCGCTGTTATGTATATTTATATGTGTTTTGTAAAAACTGCAGATGACGTTAAATGCATTATTGTTTTATTTCGGAACAATATTCTGTTGCTTATTCAGACGTTTGACGCCTTCAGAATGCCTTTGCTGTTTTTGATTCCGTGTTTTTTATGAAAAACGCGCAAAATACGTGGTTTTTACTAAACGTCTGATAATAAGTGCTTTATGAGAATTTATAAGGTCTGCGGTTGTGGATGAAGGTGCAGAAAATGCCCTTTTGCAGTCTAAAAGGCCGTCTTTTATACTCTAATTGGCCGCTTTTCATATCATTATTAAGCGTGTTTTGCATAATAAATCGGCAGAAAATCCTGCATGTTTTGGCTTGATGTTAAACGAATGTTAATATAGCCTGATATGAATATGACTAATTTTAGGTTCATCCGACATTTCGCGTGATAGTTGTT
>HF992619.1:0-3685 GCA_000436695.1 Prevotella sp. CAG:1185
TGAGCATAGGCTCTGAGGCGGGCTACAGCCTCAACCTGATGAAGTGTGTCAGCCTCAACGCATCAGTGTCGCAGCAGCATGAGCAGAACACATTGAGGCTGACATCGGAACAGACAGCCGGAGGCGAGGACAAGATACAGACCGACGAATATTCGGCCAACATATTTGCACGCAACACCAAGGGCGCGCTGAAGGTAAACGCCGGCGCATCGGTGACGGTGGAGCGCAGCAGCATAACCGGCCGACAGAGCGAAAACAGGATAAAGGTGTACCCGTCGCTGAGCCTTAGCTACGACTTCAGCAACGCCCACAGCCTGTCGCTCAGTCTGTCGAGAACCAAAAACCGCACCGAAACCGCCAAGATGTCAGCGCTGACGCTGATCGACTCGTACAACGAAATGACGGCGACATCGGCCATAGACACGCCGTTTCAGACCGGTACAAGCCTGTCGCTCAACTATAACAACTACAACACCGCAAGCCAGACCTACCTCACCGTGTATGCCAACATGCAGCGACAGGACCATGCGCTGACGCCCGTGGTGAGTCAGGAGGGCACCACAAACACCGTGGCGTATGCCTACGGCAGTCATGCCGACAACATATACGCAATGGCAAACCTTGAGAAAAGACTGTCGGCAATACCTCTCAGCATAAAGATTAACCTGACGGCAAACTACGTGGAGTCGCCGTCGGTGCTCAACGGCATGGACAACACCTCAACGCTGAAGTCGCTGAAGGCCAAAGCCGTAGTGGCGTCAAACTTCCGCTCTATGTTCAACGGCGAAGTATCATTAGCCTACTCGCGCCGCATCAGCGACATTGCATCATCAAGCATAAAGACCGACATAAGCGGCATTGATGCCGGAGGCAAGCTGTATGTAAAGACAGGCCGTCTGAAGTTTACGGCAAGCATGGCCTACAGCCACAGCAAGACAGACACATACAGATATGACATTTACGACCTCGGACTCAGCGCCGAATACAAAATCAGGCGCCTTACGCTGAAGCTGAGCGCAGAGAATGTGCTGAACCTCGACAGCAACAGCTGGATAAACACGCTTGTAACTCCATATTATTCGGCAATAGAAAGATACAACAGAATGCCCGGCTGCCTGATGGCCGGACTGAAATGGACCTACTGACGCCGCCCTGACTTCACTGCCGGAGATACCGACCAAAGCAAACAACACAACTTGCCGGGCATACACTGCACGACATCCGGCAAACAAAAAGACGCATATCATCATGCAAAAGACCACATACGGCAACACGAAAGGTGGCCTTTCGCAATGTAAAAGGTGGCATATCAGGACGCAAAAGGTGGCCTTTCGCAATGCAAAAGATATGCTTTTACAATACAATATGTGCCATCTGATATTATAAAATGGATATGGCTGTTGTAAAATCATAGTCAGTTGTAATAAACGAGAAAAAGTTTCGTAAAAACTCATCACTCGTCACATTCGGACGTAACGAATTGACAAGCAACGCGTTAAGGCGTGACGAGTTGAATTTTCAACTCATCACATCCACCATCTGCAGCAAAAAAATGTTGATGTTTTCTGATTTAGGTTGACTTCGGCTCATCTTATTACTGCCGTCGGTTGACTTCAATACACACACTTTTACCATACACAGCCCTGTAGGGACACACCCCAGGTGTGTCCAAATCACGCATTATCGAATAAAATCCTCCGCAATATATAATCAGGCATAAATATCTGTTATATTGTCAGTTACATTAAAATATCAGCAAATCCTTGGGACAGAAATATATCCACATTATTCATCAAAATGATATTGCCGGACATAAAATTTATACGTAATCGGGCTGTGGACGCACCTGGAGTACGTCCCTACGTTTCGAATGTCATGTAAGGCATGTAGATATACCATAACATCAGTTCTTTTCCCAACTTCTAAAGCCGATACTACCAACAAGGCTAATGACTTTAACTCCTAGCTCACGTTAGTGAGCGATAACTCCTTTAACTACTTTAACTCCTAAAGAAATCTCCTTAACTTCTAAAAAAGCCACTCCCCACCCCCTGTGACGAGTTAAGAAATCAACTCATCACGCTCTAATCACCTGTAAGTCAGCTGATTAAACGGTATTGTGACGAGTGACGAGTTTTTTAAAAAACTTTTTTACTTTTATCTTCTACTATAAAAAGCAATACACAAACATCACAAGACGTCCGGCAGGCAACAGGCATAAGAAAATAAATATATTATACAACACAAAACCGGGGATAAAGCGCGTAAACATCAAATAATAAGCCGTTTAACGGGCATTTATTTTGCATTTCGCCCGACTTGCACTATATTTGCACCTGATAATGCAAAACAGAAAATGAAAACAAACAAGATAACAACACTCTGCGCCGCCATAGCCATGATGGCGGCAATGGCAGGATGCACAGGCAACAATATGAAAAAAGAGGCCGAAGGACTGCTCGACAACGCACGCGAACAATTCGGCAAAGGACAATATAAAGAGGCTCTCGCCACGATAGACTCGCTACGCAAGAAATGCCCCGAGGCGATAGACGAGCGCAAAGCCGCACTGCGCCTGTATCAGGAGATAGAGCTGAAGCGCGCACAGCTGAACGTTGAGAGCGCCGACAAGGCTCTGCAGAAGATTGAAGGCGAGTATGAGCAGATGAAGAAAACCGTGGAAGACCTGAAGAGCAAGGGCATAGCCACGGCAGAACAGCTGAAACAGCTGACGCTGACAAGAGTTAAGCGCGACTCGCTGAAAACGGTGTTCGACGTTGAATGTGCCAAGATAAAATATATAAACAAAAGGATGAAAGAATAATGCCCAAGGCATGCCTTTTTTATTAATTAATATTTTATATTGGCCGTATATCGTGTAAAATTAGTAACTTTGCACCCGAATATTCAGAATATATGTCAAAAGACAATCAGAAAACAGAAGAACAATTCAAGAGCGCCATGGCTGAATGCCGCGCGCTGTTTGCCAAGAAACTTCACGACTACGGTCCGTCGTGGCGCATACTGCGCCCCTCGTCGCTCACCGATCAGCTGTTTATCAAAGCCAAGCGCATACGCAGCCTGGAGATAAAGAAAGAGTCGCTCGTGGGCGAAGGCATACGCCCCGAATTTATGGCGCTCGTCAACTATGGCATCGTGGGCCTGATACAGCTCGAGATGGGATTTGCCGACGAACCGGACATATCGGCCGACGAGGCGCTGGCCATATATGACAAGAAGGCCGACGAGGCGCTGAAGCTGATGATAAGAAAAAATCACGACTACGACGAGGCATGGCGCTCGATGAGAGTGAGCAGCTATACCGACTTTATACTTACAAAGATACAACGCGTAAAGGAAATAGAAGACATCCACGGGGCCACCCTGGTGTCTGAAGGAATAGACGCCAACTACATGGACATAATCAATTATGCCGTGTTCGGGCTGATAAAACTTTCTTAAACATTGACGATGCACGCAAGAAAAGCCATAACGGGAATATTGGTCAACGTCTGCCGCCTTGTAATATCGCTGACGTTTATCTTTTCGGGATATGTCAAGGCTATAGACCCATTAGGCACACAATACAAGCTGCAGGACTATCTCAACGTGGTGCAGCTGGGTCAGTATGTGCCCGACTATATCACGCTTGTCGCATCGGTGCTGCTTGGCGGACTGGAGTTCT
>HF992619.1:3706-14044 GCA_000436695.1 Prevotella sp. CAG:1185
CTGGAGTTCTGCCTGGGCGTGTTCATTCTTTTTGCCATACACCGCCGCCTCGTTTCGAGACTTGTGCTGCTGTTCATGGCCATAATGACGCCGCTCACGCTGTGGCTCGCCGTTGCCAATCCGATAAAAGACTGCGGATGTTTCGGCGACGCCGTCATACTGACCAACTGGGAGACGTTCTATAAGAACATAGTGCTGCTGGCGGCAGCCATAGTGCTTTGCGTCAAGCCTCTGGGCATGCCCCGCTTTATCAGCCGCTCAAACCAGTGGATTGTGGTAACCTACACCATTATCTTTATCCTCTTTTCGAGCAGCATGTGCCTTTACACCCTGCCTACATTCGACTTCCGCCCCTATCACATAGGCGCCAACATAAAGAAGGGAATGGAGATACCCGAAGGAGCAAAGGGACCTGAGTTTGAGACTACGTTTATTCTTGAGAAAAACGGACAGCGCAAAGAGTTTACGCTCGACAACTATCCCGACTCCACATGGACGTTCATCGACAGCAAGACGGTGCAGATTTCAGAGGGATATGTGCCCCCTATCCACGACTTCTCGATACAGACCACCGACGGAAGCGAAGACATAACCGATAGCGTGCTGAGCCGCCGCGGCTACTCGTTCCTGCTCATATCGCCGCATCTTGAGAAGGCCGACGACACCAACTTCGGCGACATTGACCAGATATACGAATATTGCCAGAACAACAACTATCCGTTCTACGCGCTTACGGCAAGCACCGACGAGGGCATTCAGCACTGGCGCGACATAACGGGAGCCGAATATCAGTTTTATCTGACCGACGAAACCACGCTGAAGACAATAATAAGGAGCAACCCCGGACTGCTGCTTCTGAAAGACGGAGTGGTGATAGGCAAATGGAGCCACAACGACCTGCCGCAGCTAAACGACCAGTCGCCTAAGCTCGAACGCACCGAATACGGCCAGATGCCGCAGAACTCTGTTACGGGCAAGATTTCAAAAATAGTGCTATGGTACATACTTCCGCTGCTGTTGCTCACCTTTGCCGACCGCACATGGAAGTTTACGAAATGGATAAAAGAGAAAGAACATTCAAACAAAATATACCAACTTTTTAAAAGAAAGAAAAATATGAGAAAGAAAATTGTAGCAGGTAACTGGAAAATGAACATGAACCTGCAGGACGGTATCGCCCTGGCAAAAGAACTTAACGAGACTCTTAACAACAACAAGCCTAACTGCGGCGTAATCATCTGCACACCGTTCATCCACCTGGCAAGCATAGCACAGTTCCTCAATCAGGACGTGATAGCTCTCGGCGCTGAAAACTGCGCAGACAAAGAGAAAGGTGCTTTCACAGGCGAAGTTTCTGCAGAGATGGTAAAGAGCACAGGTGCTCAGTATGTTATTCTCGGCCACTCAGAGCGCCGCGGATACTACGGAGAGACTCCTGAGATACTGAAAGAGAAAGTACAGCTCGCACTGAAGAATGGTCTGAAAGTTATCTTCTGCATCGGCGAGAGCCTTGAGGAGAGAGAAGCAGGCAAGCAGAACGACGTTGTTAAGGCTGAGCTTGAGGGCAGCGTATTCAACCTCACAGCTGAAGAGTTTAAGAACATCGTTATTGCATACGAGCCAATCTGGGCTATCGGTACAGGCAAGACTGCCACAGCAGAGCAGGCTGAAGAGATTCACGCTTACATCCGCAGCATAGTAGCTGAGAAATACGGAAAAGAAGTTGCTGAGGACACATCTATCCTCTACGGCGGAAGCTGCAAGGCAAGCAACGCTCCTGAGCTGTTTGCTAAACCTGACATCGACGGCGGACTCATCGGCGGCGCTTCACTGAAAGCTGCTGACTTCATGGGTATCATCGACGCATGGAAATAATCTGAAACATTAAACGGGATGGAGGGCGGAACAGCCGTAAAGGCATAACCGCCGCCTAATCCCGTTTACTTATTTAACCTTATAAAACTCAATAACCCGAAAATGATGAAACAATTCGCCGTAATATTTTTACTGACATTGGGCTTCAGCATCAACACCGAAGCGCAATCATTTCTCAACGACCTAAGGACAGACAAGTCGGGACAGGGAACCGTGACCGTCAGTCAGAGCAAAGAAATCGACGAATTGGTAAACAACGCCAAGCTGGTAAAGTCGACCCCTGTAACGCAACCCACCCAAAGCACAGGCCACACCGGCACGTCTACAGCTACACGTCGCAACGAAAGCACGAGCCATAACAATGCCGTAGCCGAACACCCCCAGCAACAGCACCACGTTCAGGAAAAGAAAGACACGACAGAAGAACCGCTCAGAGAGCAGCATTCTGCATCAGCCAGCACCGGATCGAGCTATGAAGTGCCGACAATCAACACGGCAAAGAAGGTGATGCGCAACAGCAGAAGAATAACAGGCTACCGCGTTCAGGCTTACGCAGGAGGCAACTCACGCGTTGACCGCCAAAGAGCCGAGAACATAGGCAACGCCATAAAGATGAGGTTTCCCGACCTCCCCGTTTACGTACACTTCTATTCTCCACGCTGGATTTGCCGCGTAGGCAACTTCAGAACGTATCAGGAAGCCAGCAATGTGCTCAAGGAGATAAAGAGCATGGGCTATAAGCAAGCCTGCATTGTAAAAGGAAAAATCACCGTAGGATATTAATATTCACCATACCGGCACCGCACATACGCAACTGCCGGAAAAACAAGACAAGCTGCACGGCATGAACATTGACCATGCCGGCAAACTATTTATTACAAAATAATCCATATAAGATAATGAATCCCGAAACAGAATTCCGTGAAGGTCTTGACGACCTGGCATCACACTATAAAAGTATTATTGAACTTCTCGGCGAAGACTCTTCGCGCGAAGGCCTGCTAAAGACACCTATGCGCGTGGCCAAAGCCATGCAGATACTTACACGCGGCTATACGCAAGACGCCCATAAAGTGCTGCTCGACGCGCTCTTTGAAGAGAAATACAACCAGATGGTGATAGTTAAGGACATTGACTTCTTTTCGCTGTGCGAGCACCACATGCTGCCGTTCTATGGCAAAGTGCACGTGGCATACATACCCAACGGATACATCACCGGCCTGAGCAAGATAGCACGAGTTGTCGACATATTCAGCCACAGACTGCAAGTGCAGGAGAGAATGACCCTGCAGATAAAAGACTGCATACAGGAAACGCTTAAACCGCTCGGCGTAATGGTGGTGGTTGAAGCCAAGCACATGTGCATGCAGATGAGAGGCGTTGAGAAGCAAAACTCTATAACAACGACAAGCGACTTCTCGGGAGCATTCAACCAGGCAAAGACGAGAGAAGAATTTATGAACTTGCTTCACAGCGAAGTAAGACATATATAAACGGCTTGAAAATAAACACGGAGTGCATTATCTTAAACTTTTTTAACAATAAGCGGTGCAAGATTTGTGCCGCTAAACTATTTACTGATATAGAATATTCATAAACATTAAAAAACAAAAATTAATTAACATGAAAAATTTATCAAGACTGTTTGCCATTCTGATTTGCTGCACAATGGCAGTTTCATTAACATCATGTCTCGGAACTGACGACGACTCAGGCATTGACGCAGAAACTTACCAAAAATGGCTCTCACAAATGAGCGGCACCTATTATGGCGGAACATCATATCAGACAAAAAACAGAGTTTATTTCATTAACGACACCATAACAGACAAGAACAACAAGAATAAGCTTGACTCTATCACCGGAATAACAGCCTCATATTATAAAGGCGACTCAACAATAGTTGTCAACGGTATTTCAGGAAGAGTGCTTGCTAAGGAGATTAAAGACAACGACGCACTGAAAAAGGCTCTCGAAGAGGCTTATTCACCTACACTGAAAGCAAAATTTGTTATTTACAACATTTTGAATTCAAACATAGCTTATTATCTTGCTTATCCTTATGACATAACATATCCGGAACTTAAATACAACGGCGAAACTCATAAAGTATCGTTTAAACTTTACTCTCCAGCCATTGGTGCATATCAGTACACCGCAAATGCAGAACTTAACGTGATTGATTTTTATGTCCTTGGCGTTTATGTTGACGACAAACTGGCTTACACGATATGCGACAACACAAATAATGAAGACCAGATGAAAAAAGCTTTCCTTGAAGTTGTTGTAGGAAGATAATAACAAAAAGACATAATATTTGGTTCAATTTCATTTTAGTTAAATCCACGGCATTTATCTCAATGCTGTGGATTTATTTTTTATGCCGCTACTTATTTTACGCAGCCCGGCTTTGTGCATAGCCGAAATTTTGTTAACTTTGTAGAGAATTTGTATCCGAAAGCACGACATCACAGAAAGATATTCAACGGAGCAGAAATATAAAATATTTATACTGAAAAACATTAATCAACAAACAACAGAAATTATGAAAGCAATACTAACCCTATTAGTCGCGCTCATCACAACGCTGACTGCATCGGCACAGAATCTTGACGGCAGCTGGACAGGCAAGCTTAACGTTGGACAAGCCACGCTGAACATTGTGTTCAACATAGCCAAAGACAAGGACAACAAGCCTGCTTGCACAATGGACAGTCCTGACCAGAACGTGAAAGGCATACCTGCCGAAATAACCATAACCGACGAAACAAAGGTGAAAATAAGCATACCAGCCATAATGGCTGCCTTTGAAGGCGAGATGAAAGACGGCATACTGAAAGGCACATTCAGTCAAAGCGGTATGTCGTTCCCATTGGAAATGAAGCCCGGAAAGGTTGAGCGCAACAGGCCGCAGACGCCTAAGGAGCCTTATCCGTATAAGACAGAGGAGGTGACATTCACCAATGCTGAAGACAACGCCACCCTGAGCGGCACGCTGACCTACCCCACGGGATATGAAAAGATGAAGAAGGGCACGGTGCCTGTTGTGGTGATGGTTACCGGAAGCGGACAGCAAGACCGCAACGAGGAGATTTTTGAGCACAAGCCTTTTCTCGTAATAGCCGACTTTCTGGCACGCAACGGCATTGCATCGCTGAGATATGACGACCGCGGCATGGGCAAGTCGAAGGGCGACATAGCAAATGCCACCACTGAAAACTTTATGAAAGACGCGCTTGCCGCCGTTGAATATGTGCGCGGAACAAAGGGTTTCGGCAAAATCGGAGTGCTCGGCCACAGCGAAGGAGGGTGCATAGCATTCATGATTGCAGCAACGGGCAAAGCCGATTTCATTGTAAGCATGGCAGGAACAGGCGTCAGGGGCGACAGCATTCTGATGGAACAGAACCTCATACTACTCAAGATGAGCGGTTATACTGACAATATGTGCGCCGGATATGCAAAGGTGCTGCGTGGTGTTTACGACTTCATTATAGACAAAAAGACAACCGATGACGCCAAGGCTGTGGTTAAAGAGATTGCCGCGAAGGCAGGAGCCAACCTGCCCGAATCTGCCACTGACAACATGGCAAAGATTATAGAAATGAACAATCCGTGGCTAAACTATTTCATTGCCTTCGACCCTCGCCCGTGTATATCCAAGACAAAATGCCCCGTTATGGCCATAAACGGCAGCAGCGACACACAGGTTATAGCCTCAACCAACATCGGAAGCATAGAGAAACTGCTGCCTAAGAACAAGAAGAACATGATTAAAACATACAGCGGACTTAACCACCTGTTTCAGCACTGCACAATGGGCACAGTAAACGAATACGCAAATATCGAGGAAACCATATCGCCCGAAGTGCTCAACGATATTGCTACGTGGATCAATTCGGTGAAATAACTTACAATGATATACAGACATAAAAAGAGCGACAGCTTATGCAGCTTGTCGCTCTTTTTTATGTTTATAACTTCAATATAATACAACGGTCCGTAAATGTAAATTGCATTAATATGCCAGATAGCATAAAAAGAAACTAGGCTAACATGCTGAATAATCAACACATTAGCCCAATTTCTTGGTCGGGATGACTGGACTCGAACCAGCGACCTCACGCCCCCCAGACGCGTGCGCTAACCAACTGCGCTACATCCCGTCCTTATTTGCGGGTGCAAAAGTACACACTTATTATGACATCTGCAAACTTTTACGCGTTTTTTTTGCACTTTCAACGTAAATATTTATTAAATACAATCCTTTTAAAGCCTTTTCATGCTCAATAAGGACACATAAATATTGATTAAAGATAATGCTCAAAACCAACCCTTATATATGACTTATAAAGGAAGATATGCACATTTTTACAACGCAAAACCAATAATATCAGCCGCATCATTCTATCCGCAATAATCATAAAACAGTGCATCAGTTGTAAACAAAGTTTAACCATTGAGGCCTTTGCATTAACACAACAGAAATCATTATTCTACAAAGAACTATACGCCGACAATCATTCAAAACACCTAATGACAGCGCAAAATGATGCCGCTTAACGGCAGTTATCCACAGTTTTTCAATTGTTTTCATGCCAAAACATGGTTATCAACGATGCGAAACACGGCTGAATAACATCTAAAACACGGCCTTTTAGCCTGCAAAACGTGGCCTTTCGCAACGCAAAAGGGCATAAAGCACAACTTTTAGAACGGCAAATCATGTAGCAAAAGGCATAACCACCTATGAATCAGCGCATTGCACAAAAGCTTCACTTTTAGCATAATGTTTTGCCAAATGGCCGTCAAAAATGAAAAATCGGCATTATTCGACACTAAGAATTAACAAATAGAGCATTGCATTAACACAAATTTACAATAAAAACATCTCTTAAAAAGCAATGATAAACCCGAACTAAAGCCCGCATACAAAATAAGATTTTTTATTTCTTTTTATTTTGTATTGTGTGCAACATACATTACCTTTGCACTAATAATAACACGCACGCACGGGCGCATAGGCAGACATGGCCATACAAAACACGACCATGATGCCGAAAGAAACAACAAATTACAGATTTTTCTGACAATGCAATATATTCTTAACGCACCAAAAACTATCAATGCCACAATAGACCTGCCGGCATCGAAGAGCATAAGCAACCGCGCGCTCATAATAAACGCACTGGCAGGAAGCGACATAATGCCCGACAACCTGTCGGACTGCGACGACACAGAAGTGATATTAAGCGCACTGCGCGACATGCCCGAAGTAATTGACATAAAGGCGGCAGGAACAGCCATGCGCTTTATGACGGCATATCTTGCCGTGACACCTGGCACACACATACTGACTGGTACCGACCGCATGAAGCAACGCCCTATTAAACTGCTTGTAGAGGCTCTGCGGTATCTCGGCGCCGACATAAGCTATGAGGACAACGAGGGATATCCTCCATTGCTCATAAAAGGCAAAAAACTTGAAGGCGGAAGCATAGAGATTCCGGGAAACGTCAGCTCACAATATATATCGGCACTACTGATGATTGCGCCGGTGATGAAGAAAGGACTTGAACTTAAACTGACTGGAGAAATAATCTCACGCCCGTACATCGACCTAACTCTCTGCACCATGATAGACTTTGGCGCCGAGGCAGAATGGATTGGCAGCGACACGATAAAAGTGGAACCGAAGCCATACACACCGCGCCACTATTTCATAGAGAACGACTGGAGCGCAGCGTCTTACTGGTATGAGATGATTGCAATCAACGGTAAAGAAGAATCAGAAATTAAGCTCACCGGACTGACCGACGGCTCACGACAGGGCGACTCTGCCGTGAAATATCTCTTCAGCATGCTCGGCGTAAAAACATTCTTTCAGACACGCGAACAAGGAGTGCCCACCACGGTAACGCTGAAACGCATAAGTCTGATTTCAGACAGACTCGACTACGACTTCATCAACCAGCCTGACATGGCTCAGACTTTCGTTGTATGCTGCTGCATGATGAACAGACCGTTCTGCTTCACGGGACTTTCATCGCTCCGCATAAAGGAGACCGACCGCATAGACGCACTGAAGACCGAAATGAGAAAACTCGGATACGTTATAAGTGAGCCTCATCCCGGCGAACTGTGCTGGGACGGAACACGATGCGAACCAGAAGCAGACGCTGCAATAAGCACATACGAAGACCATCGCATGGCTATGGCCTTCGCTCCTGCTGCCATAAAAATACCTGGACTGAAGATAGACAATCCACAGGTGGTAAGCAAGTCGTATCCACATTTCTGGACTGACCTCAAGAAGGCGGGATTCACCATCGGAGAGGAGGCCGGAGTCTGATATGGGACTGCTCGTTATCTGTCTTGCAGCCATAGCGCTGCTTTACATTCTGCTTAAGGCCGTTCGCCATCGTCTGCCAAAAGCCGAACAGCCTGAAGGCGGCACATCGTGCGCAAACGAATCAGCGTGCGCCCAGGCAGGTGCATCTTGCATGCACGACTGCGTGATGGAACAGGCCGTTAAAGAAATAGAATATTTTGACGACGAGGAACTCGACGCATACAAAGGCCGCAAATCCGACTCTTACACAGACGAAGAGGCGGCTCAGTTTGCCGAAGTGCTCTACACCATGCGCCCCGAAGAGGTGAAAGAATGGACGGCAAGCCTCACCCTGAGAGGCATAAACATGCCTGACCAGATAAAAGACGAGGCAATAATGCTGATGGAGGGCTGACTCTTTTATCATGGCAGACAATAAAATCGCTCCCGGTAAGTTATATAAACATGGCATGCTCACTTGTGCCGCCACGTTATGAAGACAATTAAGACAAGACATATAATCCCCATTGCCGCCCTGATAGCACTGCTCATCACGGCGGGTTGCTCTACGGAGAAGAACACTGCGCAGAGCCGCTGGTGGCATTCGTTCAACGCGCGCTACAACACTTACTACAACGGCACGCTGGCGTATATCGACGGATCGCTCGAAAAGGAGACCGGCAACAAGGACAACTTCACGGAGATGATACCACTCTACACCGTGGGCAACAAGGCGAGCCGCGACCTCGGCAAGAGCAACTTTGACCGCGCCATAGAGAAAAGCCAGAAGGCAATAAAGCTGCACAGCATAAAGAAGAGACCACAATGGACCAAAAGCCGCAGGAAAACGGAGAAAGACATAGAGTGGCTTAACCGCAAGGAGTATAATCCCTTCTTGTGGAAGGCATGGATGCTGATGGGACGTTCCCAGTTTATGAAAGGCTCGTTCGACGAAGCCGCCTCCACATTTGCCTACATGAGCCGCCTCTACTCTACTCAGCCAGCCATATACGGCCGTGCAAGGGCATGGCTCGCAAAATGTTACATCGAGGAAGGCTGGATTTATGATGCCGAAGACGTGATAACGAAAATCAAACGTGACTCGCTCCACTGGCGCGCCGTGAAGGAATGGGACTACACCTACGCCGACTATTATATCCACACCAAGCGCTATGCCGAGGCAATTCCGTATCTGCGTAAAGTCATAAAGCACGAAATGAGGCGCAAGCAGCGCGCACGCGAATGGTATCTTATGGGACAGCTCGAAGCAGCTCTCGGACATAAGGAAAACGCATATAAGGCATATAAGCGCGTGATAAGACTCAACCCGCCATACGAACTTGAATTTAACGCACGCATAGCAATGAGCGAAGTTATGGCAGGCACGCAGTCGAAGAAGATGATACGCCGACTGAAGCGCATGGCGGCGTCGGACAACAACAAGGATTATCTCGACCAGGTTTACTATGCCATCGGAAACATATACATGCTGCAGAAAGACACCGCCAACGCCATCGCGGCATACGAGAAAGGAAACAAAAAATCGACACGCAACGGCATAGAAAAGGGTGTGCTGCTGCTTACGCTCGGCAACATATATTGGGACAAGGAAGACTACAGCAACGCGGGCAGATGCTACGGAGAGGCAATAGGACTGCTCGACAAGGAGCGCGACGACTACGAAAGACTGTCAGAACGCTCTAAGGTGCTTGATGAACTTGTGCCGTATACCGACGCAATACATCTGCAAGACTCGTTGCAGACTCTCGCCAAGATGCCTGAGGCAGAAAGAAACAAGGCAATAGACCGTGTGATTGAGGCTCTGAAGAAGAAAGAGAAAGAGGAGCGCGACGCACAGGCTGAACTCAACGCCCAGCAGCAGATGGCACAGCAAGGCGGCATGAACAACATGAACAACGCCAACAACATGATGAACAACACCACCGACAAGTCGGGTAAATGGTATTTCTACAATCCTACTGCGGTGAGCCAGGGTAAGGCTACGTTCCAGAAGATGTGGGGACGGCGTGAGAATGTGGACGACTGGCAGCGCGTCAACAAGACTGTTGTGTCGTTAAACGACAATCCTGCCGAGATGACCGACGAGATGAGAGACTCTATTGCGGCTGCCG
>HF992619.1:14072-18676 GCA_000436695.1 Prevotella sp. CAG:1185
CTGCCGAAGCTGCCGCTGACTCGCTCGAAAACGTGATGGACAGCGCGCAGAACAATCCGCACAAACGAGAATATTATCTCAAACAGATACCATTCACGGAAGAACAGGTGGCCGAAAGCAACAAGATTATTGAGGACGGACTGTTCCATTCGGGCATAATATTCAAGGACAAACTCGACAACCTGCCGCTGAGCGAAAAGAATCTGCGACGGTTGACTGACAATTATCCTGAGTTTGAGAATATGGACGAGGCCTACTATCATCTGTATCTGCTCTACTCGCGACGGCAAGACAAGGCACAGGCTAACGTTTATCTTGACAAGTTGAAACAGAATTATCCCGAAAGCCAGTGGACGGTTCTGCTCTCCGACCCGTACTTTAAAGAGAACGCCAAGTTCGGCGAACATATAGAAGACTCGCTCTATGCTGCCACATACAATGCCTTCAAGGCAGGCAGATACAACGAAGTGAGCACCAACACCGCGCTCTCGGCACAACGATTCCCGCTCGGAGCCAACCGCGACAAGTTCATCTTCATAGGCGGACTGAGCAAGCTAAACAGCGGCGACAGCAACGGCTGTCTTACTGACATGGAGGAGGTTGTAAGCAAGTATCCGCAGAGCGGAGTCAGTCCGATGGCCGGAATGATTATCAACGGCGTGAAGGCAGGACGACAGCTGCGCGGAGGAAGATTCGACATAGGCGACGTGTGGGCACACCGTTCTGTGGTGCTTAGCGACAGCGACTCGATAGCCGCACGCAAGTTTGTGGCCGAGCGCAACACCGACTTCACGTTCATGATTGTCTATTCGCCCGATTCGCTCAACGAGAACCAGCTGCTCTTCGAGCTTGCGCGCTTCAACTTCTCTAACTTCCTTGTGCGCAACTTCGACATAGTGATTGACGAACTTAACGGCCTGCACCGCATGAAGGTGAGCGGATTCAGAAACTACGACGAGGCTCTGCAATATGCTCGCCAGCTCTACAAGAACCAGAAGGTGATGAGCATAGCAAGCAAGGGACGCGCCATAATCATAAGCGACAGCAACATTGAGCTGCTCGGAACGCAATACAGCTATAACGATTACGACAAGTTCTACGAACAGCACTTCGTTCCGCTGCGCATAAGCACCGTAAGACTGCTCACCGAGCCGGCCACAATAGAATTTGAGAAACAGCCGGAAAGCGAGGGCGGCAATGCCGACGGACTGTATAACGGCGGTGTCATTGAAGAAGGACTCTTCATCAACGACACACAGCCCGCCACGGGAGGAACCGACAACGGAATATCTATACCTGTTGAACCTGAGAACGCGCCGGCTACAGGCACTCAGAACGACAACACGATAACGATACCTGTTGAGGAAGAAAAGCCGACAGGCAACGCTGACGACGGCGGCATAGTGATACCCGACACGCAGCAAGGCAACGCCGCAGGAAACAACAACTCACAGCAGAATGCCACTCAGAACGACGGCAACAGTTTTGTGATTGAGCCTGAACAGCAGACAGAACAGCCTGCAACGCAAGACTCGCAGGGATTTGAAATAAACACTGATGTCTACGACACTAATGCCAACGGCAACGACAGGGCTAACCCGACGCCGCAGGACAACAACGATACAGGCATCACCATAAATACTGCCGAACCGCAAAGACAGCCTGAACAGACACAGCCTACAAGGCAGCCCGTACAGACCGAACCCAAGAAAGAGGAGCCGGCCGCCAACAATGATGACGGACTGATATTTGAATTTGGCGACGACTTCAACACAGATAACGGCAACGCAAACGGCAGCAACAACAATAACAACGGCAACGTTGACAACAACAAGCAGAACGGATACGACCTTGAGGACGAATATTACGACCTCGACGGATTCTGATCTATTTCTGCACAGCCGCCAAACGTCCACGCCAACAGCCCACGGCTAGGGGTGTGACAAGCCGAGAGGCACAGGCGACACAACAAAAGAGAAAGGAGTAACATGAGTAACGGATTATTACTTTGGGTTGACGACGAGATAGAACTGCTCCGCGCGCATATCATTTTTCTTGAGAAGAAAGGATACGAAGTGGTTACTGTAAGCAACGGCACTGACGCTATAGACCAATGCCGGCAAAAGACTTTCGACCTTATTCTGCTCGACGAGATGATGCCCGGACTGAGCGGACTCGAGACTCTGCAGACCATTAAGGAAATATCGCCAGCCACTCCGGTGGTTATGGTAACAAAGAGCGAGGAGGAAAACATCATGGATCAGGCCATTGGCTCAAAGATTGCCGACTATCTTATCAAGCCGGTAAACCCGAGTCAGATACTGCTTACGCTCAAAAAGAATATCCACCGCAAGGAGATTGTTACCGAAATAACACAAAGCGGATATCAGCAAAGCTTTCAGGACATTGCCCTGCAGATAAGCGACTGCAAGACATACAGCGACTGGACGAACGTTTACAAGCGGCTTGTACACTGGGAACTGGAGCTTAGCAGCACTGACAGCAGCATGACCGAGATGCTAAATATGCAGAAGGAAGAAGCCAACAACGGCTTTGCAAAATATATAAAGGCCAACTATATGGACTGGGTTGCGCCATCATCCAACGGCGCATCGGCCGCAGGACGTGGCATGCTGCGGCTCAATCAGATGAAGAATGCGCAAAAAAACGCACATGCCGACAATGCCGACCGCCCGCTGATGAGCAACGATATATTCAAGAAAAAGATATTCCCGCTGCTCGACAACGGCGAGAAAGTGTTTCTCATTGTCATCGACAACTTCCGCTTTGACCAGTGGCGCGTGCTGTCGCAGGAAATAGGCGATATGTTCGACATCGACGAACAGACTTACATAAGCATTCTGCCCACGGCCACACAATATGCGCGCAACGCCATATTCAGCGGTCTTATGCCTGAGCAGATAGCGCAGATGTTCCCCGAACTGTGGGTTGACGAAGACGAGGAAGAAGGCAAAAACCTCAACGAAGAGCCGCTGATAAAGACTCAGCTTGAACGGTTCCGCCGCCACGACACCTTCTCTTATCACAAGGTTAACGACTCGGCCGGCGCAGACAGATTCATTCAAAAGTTCAATCAGCTTGAGGCAAACGACCTAAACGTTGTAGTAATCAACTTCATCGACATGCTGAGCCATGCCCGCACAGAGTCGAAGATGGTGCGAGAGCTTGCCAACAACGAGTCGGCCTACCGCAGCATAACGCTCAGCTGGTTTCGTCATTCTGTGCTGTCAGACCTATTCAAACTGCTGTCGCAGAGCAACTACACCACTGTGATAACCACCGACCACGGCAGCATAAGGGCGTCAAAGCCTGTTAAGATTATCGGCGACCGCAACACCAACACCAACCTGAGATACAAGTTAGGCAAAAACCTCAACTACAACGCCAAGGAAGTGTTCGTGATAAAGGAGCCGAACAAGGCACAACTGCCCGCCCCCAACCTAAGCACGTCGTATGTGTTTGCCACAGGCAACTCGTTCTTCGCCTATCCGAACAACTACAATTACTACGTGTCTTACTACAAAGACACATTCCAGCACGGCGGAATATCAATGGAGGAGATGATTGTGCCGCTGATAACCCTGAAGCCGCGCAAGCGCTGATGCCCGCCGAAGGCTTATCAACCTACAGTCAATAAGGTAAAAAGAATTGAAAACGAAATGTAAAAATACCAATAATATGGAGATAAGAATTGAAAACATCAAGCATGCGGCAAAGCAGTTTGTTGAGAACATGGGCAACAGCCACGTGTTTGCTTTCTACGGCAAGATGGGAGCCGGCAAGACAACATTCATCAAGGCAATATGCGAGTGTATCGGAGTAGAAGACGTGATAACCTCGCCTACATTCGCCATCGTAAACGAATATACGTCTGAAACAACCGGCGACACAATTTATCACTTCGACTTCTACCGCATCAAGAAAATTGAGGAAGTTTACGACATGGGCTATGAGGAATATTTCTACAGCAACAGCATCTGCTTCATAGAATGGCCCGAACTGATAGAGGACCTGCTGCCCGAAAACGCCACAAAGGTAACTATCGAGGAGCAGGAAGACGGCAGCCGCGTGGTTAAGTTCTGACAAGATAATCAAAATAAAGCATTTTGCTACATAACGAAATCCGGTGAAAGGCAAACATCATTAATGCCTTTCACCGGATTTAATATATTTCCAACTACACAAAAAATGCTTTTCTATACCTTTCTCATATCCTCAATCTGCTGTATCACGATGTCGTTAGCCCGCTGCATCTTGCGGAGCATCATCAGTCCGAGGATTATTCCTACGACAAGACCTACACACAGACCAACAATCATGCTCCGCGGATTGCCGCCCCTTGCTGTCTCAAAACTAATCATCTCATAGCCGTACCATGCAGCCCATGCCATACCAAGCGGAAAGTTAATCATCAGCAGACGCACACGCTGACGCTTCATCCTTACCAGCTTTTCGCATGTTTTCAGCAAGTCGCCCTCAAGCAGTTCGCTCTCCTTTATTCTGTTAATATAGGCAGAGGACACCAAGCACCAGCTAAACAGCACCACGCTCACTACAAAGAACAGCAACGACAAGCCAAACAG
>HF992620.1 GCA_000436695.1 Prevotella sp. CAG:1185
CAGATGTGACGAGTGATGAGTTTTCTACAAAATTATTTCAAGTTTATCTGCCGCTATACAAAAGGGCACCTTTTATCACGCAAAAGCATGCCTTTTACGATACAAAAGAGGGCATTTTAGAAGGTAAAAGGGCACATATTAGAGAACAAGCAGATAAAATCAAATTTTTATGCACGTGATAACTTATATACTTACAAAAAACAAAAGCGACAAATATCTGTAATATGTAATAAATTATATACATTACAAATATCTGTCGCAATAAGATTTTTATAATACGAAATGAAACATCAAATCATAAATAGTCGAATATGAAATCTACTTTTTTACAAATGAAGCACCATCTCTCATTATATATACTATTTTCTGTCCCTTCGTTTCTACAGGTTTCTTCCATTTTCCTTCTCCAACCAAAATGGTTGTTTTAACACCAGCCGGAATATCATCAACGGCTTTTTGTAAGTCGAAATACAGACCGCTGCCATCTTTTGCTACAGAAACATCATACTTACAACGATATTTTTTAAGCTCAGGTACAGCATTTGAAATAGCATCCGCCAATAATCCAGCTACCGTGTATGCTCCATAAACATTATAGTGCGTATTGTCTTGGCGTCCTTTAGGCAAAGACGGAATCTCATTGGGAAGATACCACATGTGAAGTGTTTTAGACTTATCCGGTCCTAAGCCCTGCTCCAAGTCGTGAGTAATCTTATTTGCATCAACAAAAGGAACATTAAGCTCACGGGCAATATTGCGAGGTGACAGCAGATATTTACCATGAGTGTCAACAAGCGTATCTCCCTCAACCAAACCGGCAGAAGAGTTCGTCCTTGTATCGTCATCAGCAACAGCAGTCTTACTGTTTGTAAAAATTCGTCTGACCACACTGTTAAACAGGACCGGAATACCTCCCCTCATTCTTGTCTCATTGACAAACTTACGCAAATTTTCATCAAAAGTTGTGCCCGGATCAGTATGACGCTTAGGATCATCCTTCTCATCATTATGCCCAAACTGTATGAAGACATAGTCACCCGGCTTAATCTTATCAACAACCTTCTGCCATTGTCCTTCAGCAATAAAGCTTTTAGACGAACGGCCATTAAGGGCATGATTGTCTATTATCACATCATCTGTGAAAAAGTTCTTCAGCATCATACCCCATCCGCGTTCCATCTTGCCCCCACGAATATCCTTATTGGCCATAGTTGAATCGCCAATCATAAAGATTGTAATCTTGCTGTTTTCCTTAGAAGCAGAAAGAGCAAAAACGCACAAGATGAGGATAAGAAAATATTTTATCTTCGCCATAATTACAAGCCTGCCTTAACCAGCGAAACAAGTTCATCGGCGTCAACAAGACGCTGCTCGCCGGTAATCATATTCTTTAATGTTATCTTATTTTCATTTATTTCATTTTCACCGGCTATAGCAACATAATGAATCTTGCCATTATTTGCATAATTCATCTGCTTTTTCATTTTTGCCGAATCAGGATAAATCTCAGTTGCAATGCCGTTCTCACGGGCTTTAGCAGCGATAGGCAAACAATAAGCCATTTCCTTTTCACCAAAGTTAATGAACATAAGACGTGTTCCGGTCATTGCATTCTCCGGATAAAGATCCAACGCATTCAATACGTCGAAGATTCTGTCTGCGCCAAAAGAAATGCCTACACCGCTCAAACCCGGCATGCCGAATATACCTGTAAGATTGTCATAACGGCCTCCACCGGTAATACTTCCAATCTGAACATCAAGAGCCTTTACTTCAAATATTGCTCCTGTGTAATAATTGAGTCCACGCGCAAGAGTTAAATCAAACTGAACCTCATTCTTCAGTCCAGATTTGCCCAACACGCCAAATATATAACGAAGTTCCTCAACACCCTTTGTTCCTATTTCTGAATCTTTAAGGATGTTACTAATAACATCCAGTTTCTCTTCATTGCTTCCGCTCAATGATATTACCGGCTGAAGTTTCTCAATAGCTTCCTTGCTCAGTCCATCTTCAGCAAGTTCAGCATTTACATTGTCTATGCCAATCTTTTCGAGTTTGTCGATTGCAACTGTAATAGGAACTATTTTATCAGCCTCATTGATATATTCGGCTATACCTGTTAAAATTTTACGGTTATTTATCTTTATCTGAACACGCACTCCGAAACGTGTAAATACAGTATCTACGATCTGCATCAGCTCGATTTCATTGAGCAAAGAATCGCTGCCTACGACATCAGCATCACACTGATAGAACTCGCGATAACGTCCTTTCTGAGGACGGTCTGCACGCCACACCGGCTGTATCTGATAACGCTTGAAAGGCAACTGCAATTCATCTCTGTGCATTACGACAAATCTGGCAAAAGGTACAGTCAAATCATATCGCAGACCTTTCTCGCATAATTTTGAAGCCAGATGCAACGGACTTCCGTTAAGCAATTCGTCACGATCTATTTTGCTGAGAAAATCTCCGCTGTTAAGCACTTTGAAAAGCAGTTTGTCGCCCTCTTCGCCATATTTGCCCAACAATGTCTGCAGAGTTTCCATGGCAGGCGTTTCTATCTGCTTAAAGCCATAAAGTGCAAAAACAGATTTGATAGTATCAAAAATATAATTACGTTTTGACATTTCCAACGGGGAAAAGTCACGTGTACCCTTGGGTATTGATGGTTTATTCATATCTAGCTATATTAAAATAAAATCCAAGAATTGAGAACACAGCACCAAGGATATTGAATTAACAATATTCCCCGTCACAGATTCTCAATTCTTGGGAATAAATTAATTTTATTACTTTCTTACTATAGTCTGAGCACGATCCGGACCTATTGAAATGATCTTGATAGGAGTTTCAAGTTCGGCCTCAAGGAATTTAATATAATCCTTAAACTCCTGAGGGAACTCATCCTCGCTTGTCATCTTGGTCATATCAGCCTTCCAACCTTTAAGCTCCTTGTAAACAGGCTCTATATCTTCTTCGATATTGAATGGGAAATCTGTTATTGTCTCACCTTTATGCTTATAAGCAACGCACGCCTTTATTGTGTCAAAACCATCAAGGACGTCGCTCTTCATCATAATCAACTGAGTTACACCATTAATCATGATTGAATAACGCAAAGCGACAAGGTCAATCCATCCACATCTGCGCTCACGGCCTGTAACTGCACCATATTCATGACCAATCTGTCTGATAAGATTACCTGTCTCATCGAAAAGTTCTGTCGGGAATGGTCCTGCACCTACACGTGTACAATAAGCCTTCATGATACCATAAACCTCACCAATTTTGTTTGGTCCGATACCAAGTCCTATGCAGGCACCTGCACATATCGTATTAGAAGATGTAACGAAAGGATAGCTTCCGAAGTCAACGTCGAGCATAGTGCCCTGGGCACCTTCACACAATATATTCTGACCAGATTTCAATATCTTATTTACAAAATGTTCAGAATCTACAATATGGAACTGGCGGATGTACTCAATGCCTTCCATCCATTTCTTTTCTACTTCAGAAATATCGTAATCAGTATAATTAAGAGATTTCAGAATCTGCTCGTGACGTGCCTTGTGTGCTTGATACTTTTCTTCAAAGTTATCAAATATATCACCAACACGAAGTCCGTTGCGTGAAACTTTGTCTGTGTATGTAGGACCGATGCCTTTTCCTGTTGTTCCTACCTTATTTTTACCTTTAGCCTGCTCATAAGCAGCATCCAAAAGACGGTGAGTAGGCATAATCAGATGTGCCTTCTTAGAGATATATAGTCTCTCTGTCAAAGGATGGCCACTTTTCTCCAAGTCTTTAGCCTCATCCATAAACAAGTCGGGAGCAAGGACAACGCCATTACCGATAATATTAATCTTGCCGCCCTGGAAAATTCCAGAAGGAATACTTCTTAAGACATACTTCTCGCCTTCAAACTCAAGAGTGTGTCCTGCGTTAGGACCGCCTTGAAATCTTGCGACGACATTGTAATGAGGAGTAAGTACATCTACTACTTTACCTTTTCCTTCATCACCCCACTGCAAACCTAGCAATACATCAACTTTGCCTTTTTCCATATTTATTAATATATTTGTTTTTATTTGTATTTTCTTGTTTTTCAGTATTTTCTTTATTCTTTAGGCGCGTAAGCATTGCCTGACAGGTGCTGCATACACCATAAATATACATAGAGAAGCCCTCTTTACGAAAGCGCTTCAAGTGTGTTTTATCTACAAGTTCAGCAATCTCAGGTATTTTTATTTCTTTTACTTTACCGCATACTGTGCAAACCTGGGTACAATGGTTATCAGAGTAACATGCCTTATAACGTACTCCCTGCTGCAACCTAAGGCACACAATCAGCCTCAAACTCATCAACAGTCTTACGGTGTTGTAAAGTGTAGCTCTGCTAACGGGAAAACATCTTTCAACCAGCCTGTCGCTAAGTTCTTGTATTGAAAAATAAGAATTGAAGCTATACACTGCATCGAGAATCGCAAATCGCTCAGGAGTTTTGCGATAATTATTCTGTTCCAGATAATTGTCCAGAATATCTCTTACAACATCGCTACAATTATTTTTCATTTTATCCATACCACGGATTGTCCGACAAAAATACAACAAAATTCCGTATTAGCAGTACAAAACATCAAAAAATATCTAAATCGTATGATTTGAAGGCAGATTTTGTTATTTTGTTGTACTCATCAGAAATAGAACAAAAACGCAATAACATATTTACAACAGCATGTTGCAGAGAAAGACTTCCACTCTCAAGTGCAGCTTTAGCCTGATCAAAAAGTTCATTAATCTCTCTAAAATCAAGCGTATCACCACGCATAAAAAGACGTGAAAGGACATTATACCCACACATCTGCACCAGCTCACTTTCTGAAGCCAGCCACTTGAACGCAAGATCTTTCGCATCTTCAATATATTGGAATAGATTGAAAGACACCATTGCCGCAATCTCCTGATTAGGCACCTGAGACACCCAAAGGCAAGCCAAATCAGGCAGCATATCAGCAGGAGGCATAATCAATGTTGCAAGAATCTTACATTCACGTATATTTTCTTTCCAAAGCTCAATTGCCAACTCATAATCTTTACCGTATTCCTCAGCAAGAGTCTTCAATGTAGGCAACGAAACGCCCCAGTTGATACTATAACCCAATCCTTTCTCACGCATTGACTGAGAAGCCATACCGTTCATCATCAATCTGAAACGTCCTTTAATCTGTTTCAGCTTGTCTTGCGTTTCCTGTTTCATAATTATCAAATCAATGTGGAGTAATCTTTACTATAGCGCAACATCTGATGTTCGTAAGTTTCAGTATAATCAGCTGTTACGTCAATAATATTTTCATCGCTGTCTTTCACCGCAGTAAGTACAGGATTTATAAATCCTTTATAAGGCGGAAGCCCTAAGTTATTGTATCTTTCCAATATCTCGTCATGCAATGACGGTTCTATATTCACAGCATACTTTTCAACAATATCTCGTGCCGCATTATAATCCCCTTCACTTTTAATACGCTGAATCTCTGCGAGCAAGTCGGCAAACAGACTTCGAAGCTGCTGATAGTCATTTATACGGACATAAGTTTTTCCGTTTTGGCGTACAAGCTCCACCACGTTATTTTCATGTCCCTTCTCATAACACCAACGGGCAATGAGGGCACGATTGCGCATGTGAGCCTCTTCTATACAATTTCCTTTCTTAATACGTGCGAGCTGAGTAAGCAGTCCGTTCATCATATATGAATAATATTCAGCCTTATATGCTTCTGAATCGGGCAACAGTCCCAATTCAACAAGTTTCTCATCAGCAGCATAATATAGTCCGAACAAGTCAGCACGTGCCTCTTCGATGGTGTTTCCGTAAGCCTTTAATGAGTCTGGATCAACGCCGGACAGAAGTTGTCCGCTGCCATGTCCAAGACACTCGTGCAAATCTGTATGAATAATATCACAGATATCACCATATTTCTTTATAAGTTGTATTGTAGGCTCATCAATAACGAATTCCTCGTCAAAGCCGTTACCGCGTGAAGCCTCATTATAGGCAGATATTATATTGCTTATGGTCACACTCTTACTTCCATGACTTGCTCTTATCCAGTCGGCATTTGGCAAATTAATTCCAATAGCAGTAGAAGGATATTCGCCACCGCCAAGGACAGCAGCACAAATGACATTGGCCGAAACACCTTTAACCTCTTTCTTATTGAAACGTGAATCAACCGGAGAATGGTCTTCAAACCATTGAGCATTGTCACTGATAAGCTTTGTGCGCCGTGTGCCTTCTACATCACGATATTCGACGAGTCCCTCCCATGTTCCTTTCATACCAAGCGGATCGTCATAAACTTCTATAAAGCCATTAATAAAGTCAACTGCAGATTCTTTCTCTTCAACCCACTTAATACAATAGTTATTAAAATCAGCCAAGTCGCCCGACTTATAATATTCAATCAAAGACTCAATCACACTTCGCTGCTGATCATTGTCAGCTACAGACACGGCTTTTTCCAACCAATATACAATTTTTTCTATAGCAGCTCCGTATTTACCTCCGATTTTCCATACATTTTCTTCAACAACACCATCACGCTTTCTTACTGTTGTGTTTAGTCCATACGATAAAGGCTCTTTATCATTAGGATCTTTCTTAGAAGCATAATAGTCTTCAACTTCCTTCTGGGTAACTCCTTCATAGAAATTGCATGCTGAAGTTTCCACAAGATCGAAACCATCCTTTTTGTTAACCTTTACAGGCATAACTTTCGGATCAAAAATGACAGGCAGAAGCTCATTGCAAAATTCATCAACCGTCTGGCCTTCACCCAAAGGCAGAACACTTGAATCAAGTGCCTTTACTGCATCAACAAAGAACTTCTCAGAAAAACCGGGCACAAACTTGTCACACCCATAATGATGATATATTCCGCTAGAGAACCATACTCTTTTCAAATACACAACAAGTTCCTTAAAATCTTCAACAGTTCTATTACCTTTATAATCAAGGTATATAAGTTCAAGGACTTTACGTATCTTCAAGTTGTATCGGCCAAATTGGTCGAAAGTTATATCACGGCCACAAAGAGCAGCTTCTGACAGATAATAAACCAATTTCTTCTGCTGTAATGTCAAAGTGTCGAAATTTTCAAGTTTATATCGCAGCATTTGAATGTCGGCAAAGCGCTCGTCTGTATATGAAAATTGAGTATGTCTCATGCCAGCAAAAAATTTGTTGTTCTATTTTTCTGTATTGTCAATTTTATATTGTCTCGGTGTTATTCCGGTGTATTTATAGAATGAGGCATAAAATGACTGTCGGTTTGAGAATCCAACCAAATCGCTAACCTCTTCCATTTTAAGTTTCTTATGCTTTTTATCGGTAAGCAAAACCTTCGCGTCTTCTATACGATACTTATTGACCCACGAGGTGTAATTCATATTGAAACATATGTTCACCACAGCAGATATATACCTTGTATTAGTACCTAAATCTTCGGCCAGACGCTTAGCCGAATACTCTTTATCTTTGTATTTTTTCTTTTTTACTATAATTCTAACAATTTTGACCTTCAATTCACTAACCAACTTCGGACTTATAAGTGAACGATAAGCGGCGTCCTTCTTATAATTGTCAAAATTAACGTTGTACTTAACCATACCTTAAACTTTTTATAATTCCTACTAAAGACACAAAATATGCAGAAATTTCATTCTGCAAACTTCACATTATGCAAAGATAATATTTTTTCAGCAAACAGATTTATAAATGGCCTTTTTTAATAAAAATTGCACTTAAACATTACATATGAATACAAAAAATCAACAAATATTGAAACTGCAAGCCATAAAATTACTAAACAACGCGACAATGTCACCTACAAAGAAATATTTTGAAAGACAACAGACGGGTTTGCATAATGACTATACGAATCTAATTATTATGCGTATATTTCTTCGTAACCAGACATGCATTTTTAATGCACAAAAAAACCGGCTTATTCGCCGGTATATGTTATTTTAAGAATCTGCTTGGTAGACTGAGAAACCCTGCAACGGTTGTCAGGTCTTTGATTTACGATCCATAATATTCTGTCTTCAGAATCTGTTAAGATAAGCTGACGACGCTTCTCAAACAGATTAAATTTTCTGTCCGTAAGATAATCACTCACAAGTTTTGATCCGTTCATTCCAAAAGGAACAAACCTGTCTCCGTTCTTAGCATTACGAATAATTATGGGAAAACCTACTTTTGAAAAGTCGGCAAAAAAACAATTACGGTCGCGGCTTATTTTTGTATCCGGATTGTTGTCTATAACCTCAACTTTAAATTTTGAAGACTCACCATATACAATATAAGTTCCAGTCTCAGGAATGACAAAAGGTTTGTGTTCTGTGTCATCCAAACGCTCAATAAAAATATATTCACGGTCGATTAACAGGTCATGCGTTGATGAACGAAACTCTGTTCCCGGCCCTGAATTCAACGACAAATATATTTGCTCTATCTGAAAAGGCGTAAACGAATAGGTTTTCAAAATATGAAACAGCACATTTTCAGGAGATGGTCCCGAAGACAACTGTGCCAAAGATATCTTGGCCTTATTATTACAATTATACACAAGAGCATGGTTTGCTGCCTCACTTATCGTTGAATTAAAGACTTTCGCAACCTCCTCCATACGCATAGCAGTTTTGGCAATACTGCTGCCGACCGAAGGATTTATCTTTCTCATAAGCGGCAATATGTCAAGACGTATTTTGTTTCTAACAACATCATCTACCAAATTTGTGCTGTCTGTAACATAATCTTGCCCTGCGACATGCAACTCATGCTCAATGTCGTTTCTTGACACACACAACAAAGGCCTGACAATGTCACCATTTTTAGGAGATATACCCGTCAGTCCGTCCACACCAGTACCACGTATAAGATTCATCAATACTGTCTCAACCGAGTCGTCCTGATGATGTGCAACACATATAGCATCAGCAGAAATATCATTTTTCAGCTGTGCAAAGTATGAATAGCGAAGATTTCTGGCTGCCATCTCTATACTGACTTTACGCAACTTTGCATAAGATACGGTATCAAAATGCACCCTGTGAAGTTCAATATTGTTTTCTTTACAGAAGTCAATACAGAAATTTTCATCACGGTCAGACTCATCTCCGCGTAAATGAAAATTACAATGAGCAGCCTCAATATTATAGCCAAGCTCACAAAGAGTCAAAGCCAAAGTAACGCTGTCAGCTCCACCAGACAGCGCTACTATATATTTTCCGTCCTTATTCAAAAGATGACGGATATTTATAAAATCAGATACTTTCTTTAAAAAGCCGTTACTCAACATAAAGAACCAGTCCCTTAAGATATTCGCCTTCCGGATGATAAATGTTTATAGGATGGTCAGCCGGCTGATGCAACTGATGCAATATTCTTACATTACGCCCTGTAATGGCTGCAGCAGTAAAGACTGCATTTCTGAAGTTATCTTTAGTAACCACCTGACTACAGCTAAACGTAAACAGGATTCCGCCACTTTTTATTTTCTCCAAAGCCTTGACATTAAGCCTTGTGTATCCTTTAAGAGCATTATGCAAGGCTGCACGATGCTTGGCAAAAGCAGGAGGATCGAGTATAATCAAATCGTACTTATCCTCAGCAGCGTCAAGAAATTTAAATGCATCTTCACAGAATGCCTTATGACGTTTGTCACCGGGGAAATTTAGTTCAACGTTGGCATTAGTCAATTCTATAGCTTTTGCGCTACTGTCAACTGAATGCACAGCCTTCGCGTTTCCGTGCATTGCATAGAAAGAGAAGCCTCCTGTGTAACAAAACATATTCAATACAGTCTTGTCTTTGGCATAATGCTCCAACAACTTTCTATTTTCACGCTGATCGACAAAGAATCCGGTTTTCTGTCCCTTAAGCCAGTCAACATGAAACTTAAGGCCATTCTCAACCGCAATATTGTCATCGCTGCCACCATAAATAAAGCCATTTTCCTGTCCCAGGTCGGCCTTAAACGGCAACGTTGTCTCACTTTTATAGAACACATTTTCGATACGGTCACCCATAACTTCAACCAACTGACGCGCTATAATGTTACGGCATACATGCATGCCAACACTATGAGCCTGCATAACAGCGGTTTTGCCATAACAGTCGATTACCAATCCTGGCAGATTATCTCCTTCACCGTGTACAAGTCTGAACGTATTATTCTCAGGATTGTCAGCAATGCCTGCACACTGACGCATCAACAACGCAGCAGCAAGACGCTGTTTCCAAAAGTCATCGTCAATAACTATATCTTTAAATGAAAGCACACGCACGGCAATACTTCCAATCTGATAATGTCCCAAAGCAATAAAATCTCCAGAGTTGGTGATTATTCTGACGATATCACCCTCCTCGATTCCATCATCCATACGCGCTATTGCACCGGAAAACACCCAAGGATGAAAACGCTTAAGACTTTCCTCCTTACCTTTTTTTAAATATATATTCTTATACATCTGTTTCTTTATTTTCATCTGTTTTTACCAACTCATAATCTCCTGTTTTCTCTAACCTGCACAACTCCTCATAAATATTTATACATGCCCATGCATCTGTAGCAGCATAAAGTTTCTGTCTGTCGCTCAGCACATCCGACTCCCAGTTACTCAATCTTACTGACTTACTGATTTTCTGATGGAAGAAGTTGGCATAAAGTTTCTGCAAACTGAGGTCTTCCACCCCTAATTCGCATACATGCTTTTGCAGATCAATGAAATTTCCCGGATGAAAATCGGCACGCTTGTGCAATGAGTTTATATCATCGCGCAAAGACAGGCCAATCTTAGGAATCGATGAATCTTCCAAAAGACGGATAATAGCCGGAGTTATGCCCGTGAGGTTAAGTCTGAACAAGAAACACGTATCGTGAGTTGACACTTGAAGCAAAGCCACACTATGCGACTGTCCCTTCTTGAACGAAGGCCTTGTTTCGGTGTCAATTCCCAATATATTCTGAGACATAAGATAGTCAACGGCCTTATCTGCCTCCGCAGCCGTATTAATAACTATAATACGTCCGTCGAAAAGAACCTTCGGCAAAGCCGTTATTTCATGCTTGTCAAACTTGTTGTATATGATTTTTCTCATTTGCAAAACTAACAGTTTGCAAAAATATAAAAAAAAGGCGATTTTATAGCTTGTTTTGGCAATTTTCGATTACTTTTGCAAATAAAAATTCCAAATAGACTAATGGCTAAGAAAAAAAATACAAGCACTAATAAATCATTAAGCGAGGTTGTAGGATTTAAGCATTTTTTCCAAAATGACATTGTAAATTTCACCGTAGGAATAATACTTATATTATTGCCTGTTTACATTATAATATCATTCATATCTTTCTTCTCAACAGGACAAAACGATCAAAGTCTGGTGTTGGATTTAAGACCTGGTGATATTTTTAATACAAACACAGCATTCCAAAACAGCTGCGGACCATTTGGCGCATTTATTTCATATTTTCTAATATCAAGATGCTTTGGCCTATCAGCATTTATAATCCCTGTATTTATGGGAATGGCAGGTTTAAAACTGGTAAGGGCCTATAAGTTTAATCTAATAAAATGCTTTTTCTGCCTTAGCATCGCCATGCTTTGGCTGTCAACAACTTTTGCAAAAATTCTGACACCCATTATGGGAAGTCAGGTGTTCAATCCGGGAGGCGATTACGGACAATTCAGCAGCCAATGGCTTGAAAATCTTGTTGGCGCACCTGGACTTACAATAATTTTACTACTGACAGCATTAATATACCTTACATATTTGAGTAAAGAAACAATTACCATTGTACGTAAGGTGCTGAATCCCGTAAATACAATATCTAATAAGGTAAAATTCAATATCACCAACAATCAAGATAAAGACGAAAAAGATAATACAATAAATACTCTTGACGATCCTACTGTATTTGACAACCCACAAACACAGAAAGTTGAATTCGGCAATAATGGCGAGGCTGTTATTAAGGAGGAAGAATCTGTAGAGGAAACCCATAATGAGCCAGCCCCGGCAAAGGCAAAAGAGAATAACGACAGCGAACTTAAAATAATTATACCTGAAAAAGAAAATCTGGCTGACTCTAAAGACGTATCTGGCAGTACAAACATCAATACTCCAATAAACCCGAAAGAGCCGTGGACAAAATATAAATATCCTACACTCGATTTACTTAAGAAGTATGAAAATGACGGCAAGCCGTATATAGACATAAAGGAGCAAACGGCTAACAAGAATCGCATTGTCGAGGTATTGAACAACTTCGGCGTACAGATTAAAACGATTACTGCCACAGTAGGCCCGACAATCACATTGTATGAAATAACACCTGCTGAAGGTGTAAAGATATCAAAGATAAGAAACCTTGAAGACGATATTGCCCTAAGTCTTGCAGCCTTGGGTATACGTATCATTGCGCCGATACCTGGCAAAGGCACTGTAGGTATTGAGGTTCCTAACGCTAAACAAAACATTGTCTCAATGGAAAGTATATTAAACTCTAAACGTTTCCAGGAAACGACAATGGAACTGCCAATTGCCATCGGAAAGACTATTACCAACGAAGTGTTTATGGTCGATTTGGCAAAACTGCCTCACCTTCTTGTTGCCGGAGCCACAGGACAAGGAAAATCAGTTGGTCTGAATACTATTATCACATCTTTATTATATAAGAAACATCCCAACGAGCTTAAGTTCGTGCTGATTGACCCGAAAAAAGTTGAGTTCAGCATGTACACCCCTATTGCCGATCACTTTATGGCTAAGATTCCTGATGATAATGAAGATGCAATAATAACAGACGTAACAAAGGTAATACGCACGCTCAACAGTCTGTGCAAACTGATGGACTACAGATACGACATGCTCAAACTTGCAGGCGCAAAGAACATCAAGGAATATAACAAGAAATATGTAAACCACCAGTTAAGACTTACAGACGGACATGAATTCATGCCATACATCGTTGTGGTAATTGATGAGTTTGGCGACCTTATCATGACTGCCGGCAAAGAAATAGAGATGCCTATCGCCCGAATTGCACAGCTTGCACGTGCGGTGGGTATACACATGGTGATAGCGACACAGCGTCCTACGACATCAATTATTACAGGAAACATCAAAGCCAACTTCCCTGGAAGAATGGCATTCAGAGTAAGTTCGATGATCGACTCACGTACAATTCTCGACCGTCCAGGAGCCAATCAGCTGATAGGACGAGGCGATATGCTGTTCCTCAACGGCAACGAACCAGTCAGAGTTCAATGCGCATTCGTGGATACACCTGAAATTGAACGCATAAACGAATACATCAAACAGCAGCCGGGTCCTCTTGAACCGATGGAACTTCCTGAGCCGAGCACTGACGACGGATCAGATTCAAGCAAGGGCGGATCACTAGAGATGCACAATCTTGACCCGCTGTTTGAAGAGGCTGCACGCACAATCGTGCTAAGCCAGCAAGGTTCAACAAGTATGATTCAGCGCCGTTTCTCTATAGGATATAACCGTGCCGGACGACTTATGGATCAAATGGAAAAAGCCGGTATTGTAGGAGCTGCACAGGGAAGTAAGCCCCGTGAGGTTCTTATACAAGACGAAAACAGTCTTGAGAACCTATTATCGGCATTGAGAAAATAATATTATCCAATAATCATACAGAAAGAAATAACGACAATAACAACTTAAAACAAGAAATATAATTATGAAAAAGTTTGGTTTGCTATTATTTATATTAACATTGTCCTTAGGACTACATGCTCAGAACGCTGCACAGGCCAAAAAGATTCTTGACAAGACAGCAGCCGTTGTAGGACGCAAAAGCGGAGCCAGTGCCAACTTCACCATAAGCGGAAAATATGGCAACACATCTGGAACCATAGCCATAAAGGGCAATAAGTTTAACGCAAGAACTTCACAAGCCATTGTCTGGTATGACGGCAAGACACAATGGACATACATGAAAAAAAATCAGGAAGTGAACATAAGCACTCCAACTGAAGCTCAACAGCAGTCAATGAATCCGTATAAGTTTATAAACATCTACAAGAACGGATTTAAGCTCAGCATGAAAAACGTTACCGGAGGATGGCAGATTCATCTGTATGCACAAAACCAAAAGCGCACGATAAAGGAGATGTACATAACGATAAACAAGAACTATTATCCTCAGACAATCAAGATGCGCCAAAGCAACGGATGGACCACAATAAAGGTGTCTAACTTCAAAGCTAAGAATATAAGCGACGCCACGTTCCGTTTCAACTCAAAAGAGTTTCCTCACGCAGAAGTGATTGACTTAAGATAAAGTCAAAAGAAAGAGTATACGGCTAATATTTCTCTGAAAGATACAATAAAAATTAAGCCATAAAACAACACAGAGGAACAAATCAATAAAGCAGCGAAAACGTTTCATCATCAAGATGCAAGTTTTCGCTGCTTTATTGGGGCAGTAGAAATTTAATGGGGATTTTTGTTGCAATTCCATAGAAATTCCGACCTTTGCAATATGGAAACGAATCAATTGGAAGTGTTAGCCCGCCTGGTGCTGCCTTCAGAAATACT
>HF992621.1:0-14710 GCA_000436695.1 Prevotella sp. CAG:1185
GAGTGTCTCCGTCTTTGACAGTTCCACGAGAGCCTGACGGTATGTTACTTCCGATGTCAGTCCGCCTTCATAGCGTATGCGTGCAAGATGTTCGCTCTCCCTGCGTGCCGTTACGGTCTGGTGTACAATTGACAGTTCGTTGTCAAGTGCTACAAGTTCATAATATGTCTGTGCCACCTGCGCAATGAGGCTTATCTGCAGTGCGCGCCGGTTTTCTACAGAAGCCATAAACTCTGCAATGCTTTCATCATGAGCCCAGCGCAGTTTTCCCCACAAGTCGAGTTCCCACGACATTGCAGCTTTCAGGTCAAACTGATTGCTGTTGCTGTGATGCTCTCTTTCTTTTTCGGCATAGATTTTTGCTCCGAACGCAGGAAACATATTGGCGTAGTTTATACGTCGCATCTCTGCCAGCTCTTTTATTCTGGCTGCCGCCATCTGCATATCCTTGTTGTAGACAAGAGATTTGGATATAAGCCCTTGCAGGATAGTATCCGTGTAAACCTCTTTCCATGAGATGTCCGCAATAGATGCCGAGTCAGTGTTTCCCTCATCGGTCAGTGCTGCCGGCAGTTCAATATTCGGACGTGTGTATTTTCTGCCTATCTGACAGGCAGACAGACTTATTGCGGCCGTTAATATCAGCGCGTGTATTATATATTTCAATCCGTGTCTCATAATTGTCATTGCTGTGCTATGGCTTTTTCTTCCTTGTTTCCTTTCTTGGTCTTCAATCTGTTTTTGGCTTTATATATTGCAATGAAGAAGAATGGGATGAGCTGTATACCTATGAAAACGGCTGCCAGCATTCCGAAGAACACGCCCGTGCCGATAGCCTTTCGGCTTGCTGCTCCCGGTCCTGATGCAAGCACCATTGGGAGTATGCCCAGTATGAATGCGAACGACGTCATAAGTATCGGGCGGAAGCGCAGTCTTGCCGCATGCAGCGTGGCTTTCAGTACATTTACTCCCGCATCGGTTTCATCCTTCGCAAACTCTACAATAAGTATGGCGTTTTTAGCCGCAAGTCCCATAAGCATCACCAGTCCGATCTGGAAGTATGTGTCGTTTTCAAGTCCGCATACTGCAATACCTATATAGGCTCCCAATGCTGCTACAGGCAACGAAAGCAGCACCGCAATAGGGACGCTCCAACTTTCATACAGTGCGGCGAGGAACAGGAATACGAAAATAAATACCAACGAGAGTATTATTCCAGTCTGTCCTCCGGCCTGTTTCTCCTGATATGACAGTCCGCTCCATTCGAGTCCTATATTGTCAGGCAGATGTTCCTTTACAAGTTCTTCCATTATGTCCATTGCCTGTCCCGAACTGTAGCCATGCGCTGCAGTGCCTCTTATTATTGCCGTGTTGAACATGTTAAAGCGCTTTATGCTGCCCGGGCCTGTGGTATATTCGGTATTGCCCAATGCTGTCAGTGGAATCATGTCGCCGTTAGAGCCGCGTACATAGTAGAGGCTTATGTTGTCGCGGTGTTCTCTGTAGGGAGCTTCAGCCTGTATGTAGACTCTATAAATGCGGTTGAACATATTAAAGTCGTTGACATACACCGATCCCGTATAGGCTTTCATTGTAGAGAACACGTCGGCCATTGGCACACCGAGCATCTTCACCTTATCCCTGTCGACGTCGAAGTAAAGTTGCGGTATTTCAGCCTGCAGCGATGACGACAGACCTGACAGCTCTTTACGCATTGAGGCATAGTGCATCAGCGTGTCGGCAGCGTTTACCAGATCATCATAAGTTGCGTCGCCGTGAGCTTCGAGTTGCATCTCGAATCCTCCTGACGTACCCAAACCGGGAATTACAGGAGGCGTTGACAGATAAAACTTACACTCAGGATATTCCGATAGTTCACGGCTTACGCTTGCCATGATGTCCTCTATGGTGTTATCGTCACGCTCTTTCCATTCTTTCAGTATAACGGTGAGCTGAGCCCTAGTCTGGCTTGTTCCCACGCGCGGACTTGATCCTGTTACGTTCTGCACGTATTCAACAGCGGGATTCTTCATCAGAAAATTCACCGCCCTTTCAGTTACGGCACGTGTGCGTTCGAGCGTCGTACCTTCGGGCATTTCAAGTTCCACGGTGAAATATCCCTGGTCTTCCGACGGCAGGAAGCTGGTAGGCGTAAGCTTGTTGAATATGAAGATGGCAATCAGAATCATGCAGAACCCCACGCCCACACGACGTGGATTCTTGATTATTCTTGATATTCCTGCTATATATTTGTTGTTGCCCAGGTCGAGCCATCTGTTTATAGCCGTGAACACTTTGTTCTTAGGCTTGTTTTTGTCTGTAGGCTTGAGTATCAGAGAACACATTACAGGGCTGAGCGTAAGCGCCACGATGGTAGAAAGCAGCACCGAGATTACAATTGTAACACTGAACTGGCGGTACAGCTGTCCTGTTATGCCCGACAGAAAACTTACAGGAACAAACACGGCTGCCAGTACAAGCGACGTGGCTATAAGCGCTCCCGTAAGTCCGTTCATTGCCTTCTTGGTGGCTTCATACGCACTAAGATGTTCCTCTTCCATTATGCGCTCCACATTCTCCACGACGACAATGGCGTCGTCTACCACAAGGCCTATGGCAAGCACAAGACCAAGCAGGGTGAGCATGTTGAGCGAGAAACCTAAAATCAGCATGAATCCGAATGTTCCTACCAGTGAGATTGGTACGGCCACAAGCGGGATGAGTGTGGCTCGCCAGCTCTGAAGGAAAAGGAATACTACGATGATTACGAGTACAAGAGCTTCAAACAGAGTCTTGTATACCTCGTGGATTGACTCCGATATGTATGTTGTCATATCGAACGGTATCTCGTAGTTTACGCCCTCGGGGAAGTTGTGGCTTATTTCCTCCATTGTCTTCTTTACGTTCTCTGCCACTTCCATTGCGTTTGCCCCTGGCAGCATGTATATGCCGAGTACGGCTGCGTTGCCGCCGTTTATTCCACTCTCGGTATTGTACGACTGTGCTTCGAGAGAAACTCTTGCCACGTCTCTCAGGCGTATGAACGAGCCGTCGGCATTGGCTCTTAACACTATTTCTTCAAACTGCCCAACAGTGGACAGACGTCCTTGCGCCGTGATGGGTATCGTGAAGTCGAGTCCCTTTACGGGCTGTTGTCCCAGTACGCCGGCAGCCGACTCTCTGTTCTGGTCTTTAAGGGCATTCTGCACGTCCTGCACCGTTAGGCCGAAGCTTGCCAGGCGTGCCGGGTCAAGCCATATCTGCATGGCATAGTAGCGGCTGCCCACGTTAGACACGCGTCCCACTCCCGGTATTCGTCTTAACAGGTCGACCACGTTCAGTGTGGCAAAGTTGCTGAGATATATTTCATCAAACTTTGTGTCGTTTGATGTCAGACAGATAGTCATCAGCTGGCTTGCAGCCTGCTTTTCAATCTCGATGCCGTTTTGCACCACTTCTGCCGGCAGACGCGACTCAGCCAGTTTTATGCGGTTCTGTATTTCCACTGCCGACAGGTCAGGATCGGCAGAAATGTCAAACGTCACTGTTGCCGAGAACGAGCCGGAGTTGGAGCTGTTTGACTCCATATAAATCATGCCCGGAGTTCCGTTCAGCTCTTGCTCTATAGGCGTGGCCACAGCCTGCGACACGGTAAGCGCACTGGCTCCCGGATAGGACGCACTGATTTTGACCACCGGAGGTGTTATTTGCGGATACTGGTCTATGGGCAGCATTGTCAGTCCGATAAGTCCAACAATGACTATTAGGACTGATATTACTATCGAAAAGACCGGTCTGTCTATGAAGAAGTTTACTTTCATCTATTCGTAAGCTTTTGTTTTAATTGTTTTTTGCATGCAGACGTGCCACCGTCTTCTTTCTGTTGGCCACGCGTACTTTCATTCCTGGCGTAAGCTTGTGGTATCCCTCGCTGATTATGGTTTCGCCCGGGGCTAGTCCTCTCTCCACTACAACCTTGTTGCCAAATTCAGGCCCAAGCTCTATAAAGCGGCGTTCGGCCGTAGAGTCGCGTCTCATGACGAATACATAAGCTCCACCTTTCTCAATGATGAGTGCCTTTTGAGGTACAACAGTTGCGTTTTCGCGAATATCGAGCAATGCGTGTACTTTAGTAAACTGTCCCGGAAGCAACACGTGATCGGGGTTTGGCATTTCTGCACGTACAGAGAATGTTCCGGTCTTCGGACTTACTTGCGGTTCGGCAAAGTCAACAAGTCCCTTGTATGGATATTTGCTGTTGTCGGGCAGCGTTATTGTTACATACGGCTGCCATGAGCGCGACGAGTCGCGCTGTCCGAGGTTAATGTTTCTCTCCTTGCTCTTAAGATAGTCGAGCGCTGTCATGCTGAAGTCTATCAGCACGGTGTCGCTCTTAACTACAGTTGCCAGCAGCGACTTTCCGCCCGTACCCACAAGTGTGCCAAGGTCTACAAGTCTTTCGCTGATATATCCTGATATAGGCGAGCGCACGTAGGTGTAGCTCAGTTCCTGTTCAGCCTGAACAAGGTCGGCACGGCTCATGCCCATGCTTGCCACAGCCGTCTCATACGCCGCCGTGGCGTTGTCAAGGTCAAGGCGGCTGGCGGCATTCTGCTCAAACAAGGGGCGTATGCGCTCAAGGTCGCGCCTGGTTTTCAGCATCATCGCCGAGTCCTTGCGCAGCTGTGCGCGTGCCTTGTCAACCTTTGCCTTATACTGGCGCTGGTCAATAACAAAGAGTATCTGTCCTTTTTTGACGTATGTTCCTTCGGCAAATGCCATTTTTTCAAGAAAGCCTTCCACTCTGGCTCGCACCTCCACAAACTGATGCGCACGTATGCGGCCTACATAGTCGCCGTAAATCTCAACATCTTCCACGCCGACTTTCTCTACAGAAACGACTGGTATCTCAGGTGCCTTTTTCTTAGGCCATGTCATTATTACGTATCCTGCTATAACGGCTACGATGCAACAGGACATTAATATCAGGCGTTTTTTGCGCAACTTTAGTTCTTTTTTGGCGAAAAATTGTTTTATTCTCATCATTGATATTGTCAGTATGTTGATACTTTAAGTTTATGTGTAACTAATAATTTTTTTCTAAATATAATTCACTTCCTTACGGGTTAATGCCAATGGCAGCATATCGTTACGAGTTATTTTATAACTTTCATCATTTATTTAAATACGTGGTAATGCTGTTCCTCAAGCTGCCAAGTATATAGGCATCTCAATGCCTCATTTCGTCACACGGCTCATCGGCCTGTTCTTCGCTGTGCATAAACTGTCGAAGGGGCATAAATGTTCCTTTGTTTATTTTATTCTTATGGCTTTTTGTCATTATAAATGTAATATTTCGTGTTTTTATCATCTGCAAATATAGTCTTTTAGTTTCATACATCCAAACAAAGACATTACGTACTGATAGATTAATGTTAATTTGGCGAAAGATAGGTGTTACTTCATCTAAAATCGGATAATTATAAAAAGGCAAAAAATCATAAGGAAAACATACGTTTGATGTTAACAAACACTCAAAACGGATGCCGTCTCGATGCTGACTGTAAGCAAAACAAGACGTGTTGGTTTCAGATTGTTAACCTATTGTTTAAGAGTCGTAACTCGGCCACTTTTGATACGAAAGTGGCCGAGTTTTTTATCGAAAACAAATGGGTTAGAAACTCTATTTAACTGAGTTGCTAACCCATTTGTTATTTAATTCATTTGTTGCCGTTGTCCGTAGCCCTTGCAAAGGATCCGTGTGCAAGTCGCATAATGATTGTGGTTCCTGCATTTTCTTCAGACTCAATCTTAACCATAATGCCGTAAAGTTTGAGTATATTCACCGCAAGGCTCATTCCGATGCCGTTGCCCTGAAACGAGCGCGTGTTGGCAGCGCGATAGAAAGGCTGCGTGATGTATGGAATGTCCGACTTGGGTATGCCTATGCCCTTGTCCTTTATCACAACGGATTTTTCGTTGAGAGTTATGTCCACATCGTCGGACGAGTATTTCAGCGCATTGCGCACAATATTACTGACGGCCATCTTCAGCAGATAAGGATTTGCCATTATGCTGCAACTGTCGCAGCCTTGTGATACGTTAAGGCATACACGCTCGTTGTCGGTAAACTGTTTAAGAAAGTCTTTCCATATTATCATTTCACGACTTTCGCCGTCAGACTCGTTCATTGCCATCGACAGATACAGCAGCTGCTTTATGGTCTGCGACATTCTTTGAGCCTCCTGTTCAATTCTGTTGAGCGAATCTTCATAGTCGGCAGCGTCGCGTTTCTTCATCAGCGCAATCTCACATTCGCCTTGTATGGCCGTAAGCGGATTGTTAAGTTCGTGCGACGCATGATGTATGAACTGCCGTTCGCGCTGATACGCCTCATGCAGCGTGTCGATGTGCCGTTGGGTGTAAAGACGGCTAACCAGAACAACTATGAGTATGCACAGACTTGTTACGCCGATAAGCCAATAGCCCATCTGCCGGTGGAGATATTCGCCGAGATGCCTGTTGAGCATAACAACGACTATGAAGTTGCCTTCGGGCTTGGGGTAATATACAGCCAGTCCGAGGTTGTCGCCGTGCCTGAACTTCAGTTCGCCCTTGTCTCTGAGCCTGCTGATCTGTCCGGGCGACATAAATCTGAGCAGCGCCCTGCGCGTGGCGTCCGTCTTGTCGGCGTCGAGCACAATCTGTGTCGACACGGGCTTTGCCACGGTGTCGGTGCGGTGCTCCATGTATATGTCGTAGACTCTGTTGCCGCTGCAGCGCTCAAGGTTCTTCTGCGCAATGAGCTCGGCGCGCTCCTCAAGAAACGAATAATAAAGGTTGTCGGCATAGTCGGACATCCAATACCATAACACGGCAAAAGCCATGCCCATTGCGCACAGCGTTATTGCCGAATAAATGAAAATAATCTTATGAGCAATCTTTAGCATAATCTTTAATTAACTTGCGTTGAGGCTATTCCATTACATATCCCACGCCTACCACAGTGCGTATGTATTTGTGGCTGAAGCCCTTGTCGATCTTGTTGCGCAGGTAGTTGACATACACGTCAACCACATTGGTGTTAGTGTTGAAGTTTTTGTCCCACACGTTTTTCAGCAGCTGCTCACGGCTCAGCACCACTCCGTGGTTATGTATGAAATATTCGAGCAGCCGACATTCTTTCACCGTAAGGTCTATCACCACGCCCTCGCGCTCTGCCCTGTGCGCCGACAGATTCAGCACAATATCATTGTAAGTTATTTCAGACGCCACGGCACCGTTATTTGAGCCGCGTCTAAGCAGTGCGGCTATGCGTGCCTGCAGTTCCTTGAAGCTGAATGGCTTTACCACATAGTCGTCGGCTCCAGCGTTGAGGCCGTCAACAATGTTCTGTGTAGTGCCCAGAGCGGTGAGAAGCAGCACCGGGGTGGTGTAGCCAAACTGCTCCCTATATCGTTGGCAAAGCTCCAGTCCGCTGATTTTAGGCATGATTATGTCGAATATCAGCAGGTTGAACACTCCGTTCTGTATTTCGTTCCATCCGCTTTCACCGTCGTAAGCCACCGTTACGTCATATCCGAACTCCTCGAGTCCGCGCTTAATGAATGAGGCAATGTTCACCTCATCCTCAACCAACAACACCTTGTCCATCTCTCAAAAAAATTGTTTAAGAACAAACGAATCAGTTCATAACTTTATTATATATAGCCCCACATTTATAATATTGGGGCGTGATTACATTACATAAATCAAGCCGTTAGCCGTAAGTAAAGGCACTGACAAATCAGGCCTAAGCATGCCGGCTTATGTGACAAGCATGCAAAAAGAATGCCGAGACGGGACGAAGCATAAAATCTAAATGCAAACAAACGTGCCACGGTCCGTAACGGCATCCTTTGTAATCATTATCGGCACGAGCCGTCAGAGCTTTCGCTCATTGAGCTTGCCTGTGTTGTCGTATATCTGGCGGCGGTATATGCCCTGCACGATAAGCGGGAATACAAACAGGGTGAACAGTGTGGCTCCTACAAGTCCGCCGATAATCACCACAGCCAAAGGCCGCTGACTCTCAGAGCCTATGCCGTGGCTCAGTGCGGCAGGCATAAGGCCGAGCATAGCCATCATTGCCGTCATCAGCACCGACCTGATGCGGTAGCGCACGCTCACCTCAACAGCCTTGTCGAGCGGCATACGCGACATGATGTTGTGCTTTATGTCGGTAACCATTATTACGCCGTTCTGTATGCAGATGCCGAACAGGCAGATAAATCCTACGCCGGCAGATATTGAGAAGTTGAAGCCGGTTATCAGCAGTATCACTATACCGCCTACGGCAGCAAACGGAACGTTCATCAGCACAAGGCCCGCGTCGCGCGGATTGCCGAACAGTACAAACAAGATGATGAATATGAGAACGAGACTTATTGGCACAACCTGAGCCAGTCGGGCTGTGGCGCGCTGTTGGTTCTCAAAGTCGCCTGCCCATACAAACTTGTAGCCTTTGTCGGGATGAATCTGCGCGTCGACCTTTGCGCGTGCCTCAGCCACGGCACCTCCCATGTCGCGTCCGCGGACAGAGAACTTGACAGCACCGAAACGTGAGTTGTTGTCGCGGAACACGAGCAGCGGACCCGTTATTGTGCGTATGCGTGCAAGCTCGCCTATCGGCACCATTGCGCCGTTGG
Organism: Prevotella sp. CAG:1185; assembly: GCA_000436695.1. Taxonomy (GTDB): domain Bacteria; phylum Bacteroidota; class Bacteroidia; order Bacteroidales; family Bacteroidaceae; genus Prevotella. The sequence goes on from HF992621.1 coordinate 8,688, forward strand.
CTGCCGGAACAAGAATCTTGCTTATCTGACTCTCGTTCATACGGAAGTTCTTCTCGTAGCGCACCATGATGTTGAATTTCTTCTCGCCTTCATACATCGTCGACGCGCTCTTTCCGCCGATAGCCATCTCGATAACCGACTGCACCGTCTCCTTGTCGATGCCGTAGCGTGCAAGTGCCGCCTCGTCGAGCTCAATGCGCAGTTCGGGCTGACCGATGTTCTGTATCACTCCCAAGTCGGTTATACCCCGCACTGTCTTCAGTATCTTGTATATCTTGTTAGAGTATGACGCAATCTTCGACAGGTCGTCGCCATACACCTTTACGGCTATCGAGCCTTTAACGCCGCTGACAGCCTCTTCAACATTGTCGGATATAGGCTGGGAGAATCCGAAGTCGACACCCGGAAAAACCGACAGGTCTTTAGCCATCTTGTCGATAAGCTGCTCTTTGGTCAGTCCGCTCTTCCATGTCTCCTCAGGATAAATCTTTACCAGCATCTCAACGTTGTAGAATCCTGTAGGGTCGGTTCCGTCGTTCGGCCGTCCCGTCTGGCTCAGCACATTCTCCACTTCGGGATATTTGCGCAGCTTTGCCCTTATCTCGTTGGCAAGTTTTACCGACTTCTCGAGCGATATGCTGCTCGGCATTGAGGCACGCATGTATATTGAGCCTTCGTTAAGTTCGGGCAGAAACTCGGAGCCGAGCAGAAAATAACATGACAGTCCGGCAATCATCACCGCTACCGACACGATGAGTGCCCTGCGCTTGTGGCGGCGGCACATGTAGAAAAAGCGTATGGCGTTGTCAGTAAGAAAGGCTGTAAACGGGTTGTGCTTCTCTCTTACGTTCTTTTTCAGCAGCACCGACGTTAGCATTGGCACGAGGGTCAGCGTGAAGAGCAGTGCGCCGAGCAGGGCGAAGCCGAGCGTATATGCCATAGGACTGAACATCTTGCCCTCAACCTTCTGGAACGAGAATATAGGTATGAGCGCCGTTATGATTATCAGTTTTGAGAAGAACACGGCCCTTGCGCGGTCGTTGGCGACACGCCTTATCAGTCCGAGCTTCAGCTGCTTGTTGTATTCTTTCATGCCGACCTTGCGGGCATGTGCGTCGAGCGCGACAAACAGGCCCTCGACCATAACCACCGCACCGTCGATAATGATACCGAAGTCGATGGCGCCCATGGATATCAGGTTGGCGCTCATGCCCTTGATGTAAAGGCAGATAAACGCAAACAGAAGCGACAGCGGCACTACTATTGCCACATTGATTGTGGTGCGCCAGTCGGCCATGAATAGAAATACGATTATCGTAACCAGGATAAGGCCTTCGGCAAGATTGTGGAGAACGGTATGAACAGAAACGTTGATAAGGTCGGTGCGGTCGTAGAAGGGCACAATCTTTACGTCCTTCGGCAGCTGTGCCTGTATGTCTGCCACCTTTTTCTTAAGCAATGGTATAACGGCACCGGGGTCGTCGCCGCGGTGCATAAGCACCATACCTTCCACAACATCGTTCTTGTCGCCGATGCCGCACTGTCCGAGTCTTGGCAGACTCGACTCCTTTACCGTTGCCAAGTTCTTGACAAGGATAGGCGTGCCGTTGACATTCTTCACCACAACGTTCTCAAGGTCTTTAATGTTGGATATCAGTCCGATGCCGCGCACGACGTATGCCTGTGCGCCCTTGTTCACTATGTCGCCGCCCACGTTGAGGTTGCATTTCTCAATGGCGTCGTAAAGCTCAAGGTTGGATATGCCGTAACTGTTAAGCTGGTTAGGATTTATCTGCACCTCAAAGGTCTTTACCTCACCGCCAAAGCTCACCACGTCGGCAACGCCCGGCACGGAGCGCAGCTGTCTGTCAAGCACCCAGTCCTGCAGTGTCTTCAGTTCTCTTACCGAGCGCTTGTTGCTCTGCAGCGTATATCTGTAAATCTCGCCCGTAGGTCCTGTCGCCGGCTGCACTTCGGGCGACACGCCGTCGGGCAGGTCGGCGCCCTTTATAAGATTATAAACTTGCTGTCGGGCGAACGAATCGTCAACATGATCGTCAAACAGCACATTGACAACAGACAGACCAAACAGGGTAGTGCTGCGCACAATGGTCTTCTTCTGCACAGGATTCATGGCAAGCTCGATAGGAATGGTTACAAACTTTTCCACCTCCTCAGCGCTTCTGCCCGGCCATTGCGTTATTATGGTTACGTTGGTGTTGGTTATGTCGGGAAAGGCGTCGACAGGCGTCTTCTCGAAACAGTAGACTCCGAATATCACCACCAGCAAGGTCATAAACAGGATAAAGAACTTGTTGCGCAGCGAAAACGTTATTATGTTGTTTATAAAATTCTTCATAAGGCAGATGTTTTATTTTAGCGAGTTATACACAAGCAGCGCGTTATGAACTATAATCCTGTCGCCTGCATTCAGTCCTGAAGCCACATAGTCGAGCGTGCCTGTTTCCTTTACCAGTTTCACTTCGCGGTATGACAGCACATTCTTGTTGTCAACAACTACAACATAGTCTTTGTCGTCATCAAATATCACTGCCTCTGACGGTACGGCAGGATAACTTCCGCGTCCGGCAGGAACCGATACAAACACGTTGGCATACATTCCAGGTTTCAGCAGGTAGCCCTTGTTGCTCATGTTTATCTTCAGCTGTTCGGTCTTGCTTTCGGCATCGAGCACCGGATAAATCTTGTCCACCGTGCCGTAGAATATCTTGTCGTCGCCGTAAGCCAGAGTCTTCACTATTGCGGCGGCTCCGGTTTTCACCTTGCTTATGTCGTTTTCGTATATGTCAGCAATAATCCACACGTTGTCAAGTCCGGCTATTGTGAACAGCTGTTCGTCCTGGTCGGGGCGTATCTGCATGTCGGGGTTGATGTTGGCCTCGGTTATAAATCCTGATATAGGTGCCTTTATTTCGTAGGTCGACTTGCCTGTTATGTGGTTTATCGAGTAGATTTCGCGCAGGCGCTGCCTTTCAGCCTGTGCGTTCTTCAGGCTTTTGTCAGCCTGCAGTATGTCGCGGTCTGACGCCATACCTCCGTTATACATGTCGTGCATGGCCGACTTCTCGCGTCTCGCGGTGATAATCTGCAGGTCGGCGTCGTTCATCTGTTTCGCATAGTCGGCAACTTCGCCCGATCTTACCACGGCCAGCACCTGACCTTTGTGAACATAGTCGCCAACGGTGGCTCCCATGCGTATCACCGTTCCGCCAAACATCGGAAACACATGAGCCACGTTGTTTGGGTCGCAGTCAACGTGTCCGTTGAGCACAAGCTCGTCGGCAAAGGCATGGTTCTGTACGGTTTCAACCGTTACCACCTTTCGCAGCGAGTCGGTAAGATAAGTTATCTGTATATTGTTGCTGCTGCCATTGTTCTTTGAGCACGACAACATCAGCAAGGCCGCCATTGCGGCTGTAATCAAAACTGTGTTGTTTCTTTTCATATCCTGTATCGTTTTTCTTTTCAATGTCAATATTTCACAACTTCGCGTCCTGCCGCCATGTTAAGGTCTTCGGCCGACAGAAACACTTTTTCTCTCACTGTTGATATTTCGAGCATCGCCTCTTTGTAGGTCTTGTAGAAGTCGACAAACTCTATCAGACTGATGTTACGCTTGCGGTAGTTTTCGTTTACGCTCTGGAAGAGAGTGTTGATGTTTTCCTTGTCAAAGTTGTCAGACACACTCTTTTCGAGCGACAGCGCACGTATGAAGTTCTCCTTTGCCACAGCCACTTCGTTTTGTGCCTTGGCTATGGCTCCGGCATAGTTTTCTTCACACTGGGCTATGCGTGCCTTTGCGCTGCGTATGTTGCCTTGGTTGCGGTTGAACAACGGCACGGAGAGACTGACGCCCACTGCAAAATAGTTGGGAAAATAGCCTGCGTTGCGGTCATACTGGCCGGTGATGTGTACCTCTGGCCATGCCTGCGACTTGCTGACATCGAGCGATGCCTTGGCCTGTTCGGCTTGGTTGCGGGCCATCATTACGTCTGAGCGCTGCATCAGACTGTCGGTAAGCAGCTTGTCGCACTCTGACACGTCGGGTATTGCCGATATGTCAGAGTGAAACACAGCATTGATGTTGATTGAGGAGGGTAGAGACATGAGCAGGCGAAGGCGCCCCTGAAGAGATGACACGCTGTCGAGAAACTCGTTTTGCTCTCTTCTCACCGACAGCAAAAGTGCCTGTATGCGGGCTGTTTCAATCTTTGATATGTTGCCTTTCTTCTCTTGCACCATAAGTTGGTCGAGAGTGGTGCGCAGCGATACTATCTCGTTTTGATAAATCTTCATGTTGCGCTGCGCGAAGTAAAGCCTTACGAATGTTTTGTGAAGTTCGGCACGCAAGTTGCGCAACAGTTCCTCAAAGCGTGCCATGGCAACGTCGTGTCCTCGGTTTGCCTCTTTCACTACTTTGGAGTGCTGTCCGGCAATGCTTATCAGCTGGTCTACGTTAACAACCTGTTCGCTGTTGCGTCCGAAGTCGAAGTAGCGGTGATTAAGTCTGTTGTAGACATTCTCCTCGATAGAAATTACAGGATTATGATACAGTTTGGCCTGAGTTATGGCGGCGTCGGCCATACTGATGTTGCACCTTTCGGCCAGCAAGTCGATGTTTTGTACCAAAAAGAGCGAGTCGGCTTCCTCTATGGTCAGGTCAACAGTCTGACTGAAACCCGTGCTCGCCCATAGAATAAATAATCCCGATAAAACAATCTTTTTACTGAATAACACCATATTTTTTCCTGAACTTTAAATAACAGGTGCAAAGGTATTTATTTGTTTTATCAAAGAAAAGCAATGTCAATTAGACTAAATTAATACGATATTAGAAAAATATTAGAAACGCATTGATCAGTCTCGCAATGTTGTTATGTTATTGATAATGAGATGATTATGCGCGCAATGCCAATCTTGGCTAGCTATAATTAATTTTTTTTGTTACAAAAACCGGGAGACAACAGATTAGTTAAAGCTGTCTTGGCTTCTAATCCGTTGTCTCCCGGTTACTAAATATTGTTATGTCAGATGAATGTTGCCGCTCATGTATTGCTTGTGCCGTTATAGGCTTTTATGCGCGGCAGATATTGAAATTACATAAATCCCTGATGCTTCAGTGCCTCAATCATTCCTGCCGACATGGCCTCGTTGTCTTTCTTGGTGTAGCGTATGTCGGTGAATATCTGTGCGAGAGTTTCCTTGTTGTTTATCTTTACGAACTCGCGGTTCTCCTCAAGTGCCTCTTTCTCGGCATAATACTTGTCGATGTCGGCAGGAGTATAGTCGTGGTATGTCTCGCTGTGTACAAACGAGTTGAGCGGCAGACGGTCGGTGAGCGGCGGATTCTCGTCGGGCCAGCCCAGTGTTATCGTTGCTACAGGCATTACGAGTTTAGGCAGACCTAACACGTCGATAATCATCTGCGGCATATATACGGTTGTGCCAAGATAGCACAGGCCGAGGCCTTCTTCCTCTGCAAGGTTGCAGAATGTCTGAGTATAGAGCAGTGCGTCTGATGCTGCGTTGATGAACGACAGGAAGTTGTCGTATCCGGGTTCAGCCTTGCGGCAGCGGCACCATGTGCTTGCGCGGTTGAAGTCGGCACATATCGTGAGCACCACGGGAGCCTGAGTAACCATAGGCTGATTGAAATGTGCCGGAGCCAGCTTGGCTTTCATCTCGTCAGAGCGCGTAACCACCACGCTGTAGAGCTGCATGTTGCCCATAGTCTGTGTGCGTGCTGCCTCTGTAAGCAGTCGGTTGAGCAGTTCTTCACTAACTTCCTTGTCTGAATATTTGCGTATGCTACGCCTTGTGTTTATAGTCTTCATATCTTTTTATTTTTAATGTCTTCTGTTGCTGCGCCTTTTATCTGGCGTCAGTATGGTGCGGCTTTGCCTTAAAGAGCAGCTTCAGCCATGTGCAAAGTTAATCAAATTTCCCGTATTTCTTTGTCTAGCCTTTTCAATTATATTATTTTAAATCTACTTTGTCTGTAT
>HF992621.1:14797-27924 GCA_000436695.1 Prevotella sp. CAG:1185
TGAATATATAAAAATGTAAAATTAACATGATTTAATGTGAAGTATATTTGTCTTTTTGGAAAGCCTGATTATCTTTGCGGCAGAACAATATTGATATATTTGAAGCATCTAAATTACTAACCTTAAAATTTCAAGATTATGAAACAGTATTTTTTGTTGCCTCATTGTTACTTTAAAGCAGGCCTTTGGCTTATGGCTTTGTTTTTGATAATGTTTGGAATCGATTTGGCGGGAGTAGCACCTGAAATCAATATTCCCATGCCATATATAGCCAATGAGATTTTTGGCAAAAACGCATGGTTCGGAGTATTGCCTTCCGAGGATATGTACATGGAGATATGGATGCTCGGCATTTTTATATCGCTGTTTTTTATTGCTATGAGCAAGGAAAAGACCGAAGACGAAATGATGATGCAGATAAGACTTAAATCAATGTTTTTCTCAATTTGGTTTACTTCTATCTTATTTGTTGTAGAAACGTTGTTTGTTTTCAACTTCTCTTATGCTTACAGTCTTTGGGCCACTCTTTATGTATTGCTGATTGTCTTTATCATAAAGTTCCGTTACGAGATTCATCAACTTAAATAGATCAGAACAGAAATGAAAAATACAATAAAGGTAGAACGCGCCATAAAAGATATAACCCAGCAGGACTTGGCCATGGCCATAGGGGTTAGCCGTCAAACTATAAATTCTATAGAGTCGGGCAGGTATGTGCCTTCAACGTTGTTGGCATTGAAGATTGCTGCATATTTTGGCAAGACCGTAAACGATATATTTCAGCTTGAAGACAGCGACTGATAATTTCTTTTATTCTGTTTTTAATATCAATAGCGAATGTAAACCGATAAAATAAGAACATGAACAACACTTCTTTATTCCTTTCAGTCTGCTTTTGCCTTTCAGCATTGATGTGCCGGGCACAACATTTAAGCGAGTATGTCTTGAATATGAGTAAACAAAATCAGGATGAAGCCAATATGCATGTCTGTTGCTCATTCGTTGTTGATTTTCAGAAATCAGACAGCATTGTGATGAACTTTGGCGGTGATAAAGAAATTTCCATTGAAAATCTGTCAATATACAAAGACTCTTCTTCATTGAAACATCACTATTATCCTGAAGTAAAGAAACTTGTACTTAAAGGTTACGCGGGTTTAATTTCTAAGATGAAGATTGAATACGATTATACAAACCTTTCAGCCTTCTTTATTTATGGAAACGGAAAAGCCGAATTGTGGGAAACAAGTTATGATGAATATTATTATCCGTATTTGCCAAACACTTATACTGACATGACCATAAATTTAGAATTGCCTGATTCGCTCGTTCCTATATGCTCTTATCCTATGCCGAATATAGGCAAAGGCAAATATCAATGCACTTTAAAAGGCATATTACAACAGTCTTTATCTTTGGCATTTCTAAAAAAGAATGCATACGTTCATACAAAAATAAGCGAGCCTTATAACATGGATGTGTATCAGATTAAAGGAATGCAGTGTGACCAAAAACGCTATAATGAATTGGTTAGGCTTGCCGATGAAAGTATTTCTTTTTTCAGTAAAGTATATGGTGAAGAATATTTGTGTCAGTCAAGAGACATTACATCATATCCTGCTTTTGTGTTCCATGACGGAAAAGGGTTCAGCAACAGATACAATATAGGATTTATTTCTGCATCGCAACATAAATTTTCAACATATCCGGACATTTATCCGCTTGTGCATGAGATAGGGCACAGGTGGCTTGGAGAATGGACTTTGCTCATTGATGACGGCAAGCCTGGAGCATATTTTATTAAAGAATCATTAAATGAATTTATGACGCTGATGTTCATTCGCTGTCATTATGGAAATGATTTATACAAGCTGCTGATTGAAAAATGTAGACTTGAATATCAGAAAATTAGAAATACATCAAGTGACGAGCCTATAAGAAATGTGGTTAAGAATAATAATAACGTAATAATTTATTATAAAGGTCCGTTGATTTTGGATTTTGTTGCGAAAGAAATTGGATATGATGACTTTATAAAATTAGTATCTTCTTTTTATAAAAGATATGCCGGACAACCTGACTTGAACTATTCTGATTTCACAGATATGGTTGATGCTATTTATCCTTATGAAGGACGCAAACTTAAAATTATGATAGATAATTGATAATTTTATTCATAATTTGAATTAATGTAATGTTATCATTGATTTTTTCTTAATAAATATGTGGCCATATATATTTATTTACCTGCAGAATGAAAACGAAACAAAGAATATAATTTGGGCTTGTTTAATTTTCGGTAAATCTGTCAGTATTTTAACTCAAAGACGTCCGATATTAATATAAAAAGAAAACTTACATTCAAATAGTTAGAGTTATACCCTTACATCAGTAACAGATAGGCTTATTTTTGCTTGTGTAGCAGACTTATATTTTCAGATGGAAAAAGTTTTAACAGACACATAAAATAAGCGGACAATGGCAATAAAACTCTTGCCGTCGCCCGCTTGCTGATTTATTGTATGGTAAAGTGCTTATTAAGCTCTTGTGGATAATTCAATAATTCTCGACATTATTTATTTCACCTTTACTGTTGTTATAGGCTGGTCTTTTGTCGCGTCGAGCAGCACAGCCTGATATTTCACCTTGTCGAATTTTATTGTCTTCAGGTCAAACTTTCTTATCGCACTGTTGTGCATCGTGCGGTAATATATTGCCAGATTCTTCATGTCTGTTGCCGATGTCCACTGCGTTGCGCTCGGTATGTCGGCAGGAGTTTCGCCGTCGGCAAATTCAATGCCTACAGGTATGTCGAAGTTGTTGAGTATCTGGAAACACTGCAGCACAGTCTCTTCAGCTGTCTGTTTCTTGGGTGCTGTGGCCTGATAGAACGCTGCGCGCACAAAACGTGACGGCGGAGTTACGTCGCCCGGAATGCCTAAGAATCCGCTTCCGGCGCCAAACGATGCTATGTTTGTGCCGTCGAGAGTCTTTGCCTTTGCCGTGCCGGGATAGAGGTTGACATAATTGTTCAGATTAGTCATCTGCCATTCAAAGCCCGGTGAGTTGGTCAGCACGCCCAGTTTGTTTTCAAACAAGTTCACTTTGCCTTCTGTTATCTCAATTACTATCTGACGGCCCGACGGCTCTGTTATGCGCCAGTGAACCGTTGAGGCTCTCGGGTCTATGGCCACCACGTGAACGTCTTTCATGCCTTTGATAACCTCGTCAACAGTGCTGAAATTGCCGAGAATCCATGATACCAGCTGCAGGTCGGCTATGCTCGACTGGCGGTTGGCTTCATTATAGTTCTCATACTTTCCATAGCCGGGGAAATAGAACAGGCCTGCCGACAGACCCTTCTCGTTGAGGCCTTCTGCCACAAATTCTTCCTGCTCCACGGCGAAGCCCACGTAGCCGTATTTGGCAGTAAACTCCAGTCCGTTTTTCTGTCCTCCCGGAACATACGACTTTTGCGTATAGCCTCTTGGCACGATAACATACTTGCTGTTGAGGTCGCTTCCGCCCCATTCGATAGTTCTTGCCGGAATGCTTGTTCCGTCAGCACTCTTAAGGGTTATGCCTGTGCAGGCTTCAGCCTGCTGTGTGTTAGATGCCATCAGGGCCGCTGCGGCCATTACGGCTAATAGTTTCATTCTCATAATCCTTTTGTTTTTATTGATTATTGTTTTTGTTCCGGCAGCTCTCGTCCCTTATTATTATATTCTTTCTGTTCAGTTTTCGGGGCTTTTGTCTGCCATAATCCAAAGATAGTGAATAGTTTCGATATTGCAATGAAATAATCCCATTATTTGTAAATTTAATGATTAAGGTCAAGTGAGTCCATATCATTAATGTATCAATATGTTTTTGTGCCGGTTTTATTGTCTGTAATACAAAAAAATACGGCATCCGTAATTTGCGGATGCCGTATTTTCTCATATTTAAATGATTTACATTTCCTTGTTTATCACGGCGTTGCGCATTCTTTTGAGCAAGTCGCTCGCAAAGATGAAGTCAGTCAGTTTCTTGTTGTCTGAATTCATAATGTCGGCGCTCACGCCCTGCCACTCTTTATGTCCTTCGTAAATGAATATGATGTTCTCACCGATACCCATCACCGAGTTCATGTCGTGGGTGTTTATAATCGTTGTAATGTTAAATTCGTGAGTGATGCTGTGCAGCAGTTCGTCAATCACGAGCGACGTTTTTGGGTCGAGTCCTGAGTTAGGCTCATCGCAAAACAGGTATTGCGGGTTGAGCGCAATGGCTCTCGCAATGGCAACACGTTTCTGCATACCGCCCGAAAGCTCGCCGGGAAACTTAGAGTCAACATCTTTCAGGTTTACGCGGTCAAGGCATGTCTTGGCGCGGTGTATGCGGTCACGCAGTGTCATGTTTGAGAACATGTCGAGCGGAAACATCACGTTTTCGAGTACTGTCATCGAGTCGAACAGGGCTGCACTCTGAAATATCATGCCCATCTCCCTGCGCAGCATTATCTTCTCTTTCTTGCTCATGGCCACAAAGTTGCGCCCGTCGTATAGTACGTCACCGCTTGTAGGGTCGAGCAGTCCCACGAGATTTTTCATCAGCACGGTCTTTCCCGATCCGCTTTGTCCTATTATGAGGTTTGTTTTTCCGCTGTCAAACACTGTGCTTATGTTTTTCAGCACCTCTTTATCACCGAACGATTTACAAAGATTCTTAACTTCAATCATGGCCTATGAAAGTATTTGAGTTAGAAAAACATCAGAGAACAGCACAAGCACACTGCTCGTTACTACGGCGTTGGTGCTGGATTTGCCCACCTCAACCGATCCGCCTTCAACAGTGTAGCCATAGTAAGACGAAACGCTCGTTATGATGAATGCAAAGAAGATACTCTTTATTATACTCATATACATAAACCACGGGTTGAAGTCGTGCTGAAGTCCTATCGTAAGGTCTTCAGCGCTTATCACGTGTCCTATGTACGATGTGGCGTAAGCGCCTATGATGCCCGATGCCGTGCTGAATATAACCAAGAACGGCATAATGGTTATCATGCCCATTATCTTGGGCAGGATAAGAAAGTTGGCTGAGTTGACGCCCATGATGTCGAGCGCGTCAATCTGTTGCGTAACCCTCATCGTACCTATTTCAGAGGCAATGTTTGACCCCACCTTTCCGGCAAGGATAAGGCACATTATTGATGATGAAAATTCGAGCAGCATTATCTCGCGCGTTACATATCCAGTGACGAAGCGCGGCATCCACGGACTCTGTATGTTCAGTTTTATCTGTATGCAGATTACGGCACCGATAAAGAATGATATCAGCAGCACTATACCGATTGAGTTTACGCCCAGCGCTGACATCTCTTTCAGATACTGTTTCATGAACATGCGCATGCGCTCCGGCCGCGAAAAAGCACGGCCCATAAGTATCAGATATTTACCGAAACTTGTTAGATATTTGTTTATCAGCATTGTCTTAAAAAGTCTGTTATATAATTTCCCTTAGCGTCAAACCGCTACAAAAGTAACCAAAAATTGATAAAAAACTGCAACAAGTCATAGAGTTTTTCGTTTCTGTGGATATTATTAGGTACAATTTTACTACTTTTGCATAAATAAACATTGTTACTCATCTAAATGAACGAAGAAAAAGATTTGAATGCAGGCATGCCGCAGGGCGAGGGTCTGGTGCTCCGCACTGAAGGACTTGTTAAGCGCTACGGAAAGCGCACCGTGGTCAACGACGTTTCTATAAACGTCAAGCAGGGCGAGATTGTCGGACTGTTAGGACCTAACGGTGCCGGAAAGACAACGTCGTTTTATATGACTACGGGTCTTATTGTGCCTAATGCCGGACATATATATCTGGGTGATAAGGACATAACCGACTTCCCGGTCTACAAACGTGCAAGGGCGGGTATTGGATATCTGCCGCAGGAGGCCAGTGTGTTCCGCAAGCTGAGCGTTGAGGACAACATCATGGCGGTGCTTGAGATGACAGGACTGAAGCGGGCTGAGCGTGATAAGAAACTGGAAAGCCTTATACGCGAGTTCCGACTGAACAAGGTACGCAAGAACAAGGGTGACCAGCTTTCGGGAGGTGAGCGCCGCCGAACAGAGATAGCGCGCTGCCTTGCCATCGACCCTAAGTTCATCATGCTCGACGAGCCTTTCGCCGGTGTCGACCCTATTGCCGTTGAGGATATTCAGCACATTGTGTGGCAGCTTAAATACCGCAACATCGGTATTCTCATAACCGACCACAACGTGCAGGAGACTCTTAGCATAACCGACCGTGCGTATCTTCTGTTTGAGGGCCGCATATTGTTCCGCGGTACGCCTGAACAGCTTGCCGAGAATAAGATTGTAAGGGAGAAATACCTAAGTAACAGCTTCGTTCTCCGAAAGAAAGACTTCCAACTTATCGACGAGGAGAAAAAAGCTCGCGAGGCAGAGGAAAACGTGTAATCAATTAATAATTCACAATTCATAATTCATAATTCATAATTCATAATTGGTTGGCGGATACGCCACTTCGTTTTTATTGAAAATAATCAACCCAATTATGAATTATGAATTGTGAATTATGAATTAAAAAGATTTATTTGTTGAAATAGTACAGGAATGTAGCTATTCCGCTCAAGGCTTTCTTTGGAGAATCCTTTATCTCAATAGTAAATTTAATTTCGGCCTTAACCGTTCCGCGCAGATTTTCAATGCTGTGCAGGTCGGCAACGAGGCGTACTGATTCGCCAGACTTTACGGCCTGTCCGAACTTCATCTTGTCCATACCATAGTTGACCATCATTTTCAGGTTGTTCACCTCAATAATCTGGTTCCACAGATAGGGCAGCATTGACAGAGTAAGATAGCCGTGGGCTATTGTTGTCTTGAAAGGACTTTCAGCCTTGGCACGTTCCTGGTCAACGTGTATCCACTGATGGTCAAGAGTGGCATCGGCAAACATATTGATGCGCTCCTGTGACAGTTCAACATAATCAGACACTCCGATGTTCTTGCCGAGCAGAGCGGCAAACTCGTCATAACTGTTGATAATAACTTTGCTCACTTTTACTTAATGTTTATAGATTTATAAAATTTAGTTGGTTCTTTATATTCCGTCAGGACTATAGAGATACTGCGTCAGCGGGTCGGGATATTCAAACAGTTCTTCGGGCTTGAAGAATCGCTTAATCTCTATTGCCACATTCTCCGTGCTGTCAGAAGCGTGTATTATGTTCTCCTGTCCGCTCATAGAGTAGTCGCCCCTTATCGTTCCGGGTGCAGCCTTGCGTCCGTTAGTCGCTCCTGTTATGGTGCGCACCACTTCAACGGCTTCGCATCCCTCTACGCACATTGCAACCACCGGAGCAGCCATCATCGAATCTTTAACAAACTTAAAGAACGGTCTGTCGGCCAAGTGTGCATAGTGCTCGTTCAGCAGTTCGTCGGTCAGCTGCATCATCTTCAATCCTACAATGCGCAGGCCTTTGCGCTCAATGCGGTTAATTATTTCTCCGATAAGTCTTCTCTGCACGGTGCAGGGCTTCAGCAGTATTAAAGTTCTTTCCATGTTTTAATGTCTTTTATTTGTTATTATTAAGGTTATTTTTCTTTGTCTTATTTCTTCAGGGCCTTTCCGTCAGAGAACGCATTGCCGGCCTTGTCGCCGATCTTTCGGTATTCGTTGTTGAACGGGTCGAATATCACGGGTGCGGCTTTCTCTACATCCACTTTTCCGTCTTCGTCGATAACGCTCTCGTCAACGCTTACGTTCACAATCTCGCCGCGCAGTATGCACGTATCTGGATTATAGTCTATAAGCCGGCATTCAACAGCCACGGCCAGCTCGTCGATGAGAGGAGCGTCGACAAATTCCGATTTTGTAGCATGAAATCCGGCACGCTCAAACTTGTCGGGCACATTGTTTCCCGAAACCAGTCCTACATAGTCGCATGCCACGATATGCGCTGCGTCGGCCATGCTCACAGTGAACGCCTTGCGTTTCAGTATGTTCTTCACTGTCTTGTGTCCTGCGCTGAGGCACATGCTTATCTCTTTCATCTCGCTGATGCCTCCCCATGCCGCATTCATTGCGTCGGGAGTGCCGTCTTCGCCGTATGTCGCGATGATGAACACCGGCTGCGGATAAGTCAGCGGTTTTGCTCCAAAATTCTTTCTCATAATTTTCAAGCTCCTTTATAACTGTTTGTCAACATACAAAAATACAAACTTTAGCCGACACGGGCAAATTATTTAAATGAAAAGTTAAAAGTGAAAAGCGAACAATACAAATGCTTGATTGTGAACGTGAATATTTCAGATATATAGTATACATTAAATTCTAATTCATACAATGTAAAATTAAAATATTTTATGTGTTTTATTTTGTGAGACGATGGATTTGCACTATCTTTGCAATGTTCATTTTGCTGAAGTCACGTAAGTGGTGGAGTGAGAGAACTATGTATTAGAAAAGGCGTTTATCTGACGCTTTGTGCTTGACACTCTGAATTCTCGCAAGTTTCAACCTTGTCAAGGTCAAAGCAACGATAGATGTTCTATGTTGGTATGTACAGCCCTTATTGTGCGTGTCTATTTTTTAGACATGTAGATAATGGTATTCATACATATCGGCGTGGGCTTCTGCGTTGCTCGTTTCGACAAGGTGGGCAATGCGAGAGCCTTAGAGTGTGGGACGGGTAACTGATAGAAATTCCCACGCTTTTCTGTATATAAACGTTTGCAATCGATATTTATTTGGTTGGGGAGTTTGCCAAATTGTAATTTAAAATTAATAATATGGATGATTTACGAAAAGTAAAGTTTACCTTAGAACAATTCAATGGAACAATTGGTGACTATGAATCAGCTGGAGAAAACGCTGAGAATGTAATGAAAGAACGTACAGGTGTCTTTTACTGTTGGGGTAATGAACCTATATTTGATTCTGTAACAGGTACATACCATGACCGAACAATAGGTGTTGTGGAAGAATATTCTACAGGGAAAGTGTATCATGTAATTCCGAAATTTATGACTTTTTTAGAAACGCTAGAACAATGCAAATAATATTGACTTCGGACATTATTGAGTTCCTTAATACTCTTTCCGATATTGATATAAGCAATAAGTCTTTACCTAAAGCAATCGTTAAAATCAAAGATTTGTCAAAGGTTTCAAATAGTAAATGGGGATTTTTAAATTATAATAGTTATATTTTAATTTTAAAAAATGGAAACGGAATTCCGTTCACTTGTCCTAAAGAAGGAGTATGGAAATTCATTTCAGCATTAAAAGAAGATAAGGTTAAATAAAATTGAATGTGTTTGTGAAAAGTAGAAACTTTTGTGTTAACAAGCCTATATGAATTGTACGTTTTTATTTTAAAATAATTTTTCATTTATTGTGCTTATTATCAAACTTTTATTGCTAATGAACAATAATCATAAACATTTAAATTAAATCTTCATGAAAAGAAATTTATTTTTGTTAATAATGGCAATGTTTATTGGGCTTAATACTTATGCCCAACATACATCGTTAATCGTTGACAACCAAACACCAGGATGGTCGTCACGGCAGGGAGGCTTGTAACCTTATGTGATGAGTTTATCTTACAACTCGTCACATTGCAAGGCATTGATTCTCAGTTTGTTATATGGCTTTGTGACGAGTGACGAGTTTCGTAGAAACTTTTTTAGTATATAACCTTTGGACAATGATTTTACGGAAAACGCACCTTTTTTACACTGATTTTCATAGGAAAACGCACCTTTTTGGCTGCAGGAATTGTAGGAAAACGCACCTTTTTGATGTTGATTTTTATAGGAAAACGCACCTTTTTACCAAAAAAACATTATATTTGCAATGGTTAAAAAGGCAATATTAATATTATGTTATACAGAAAAATTGCAAAACGTATAGAGTCGTATCTTTCATCAGATTCAGACCGGATGTTGTTGATAGACGGAGCCAGGCAAATCGGAAAGTCGTATATTATCAATTGGGTTGGAAAAAGAATGTTTCCTAACTATATAGAAATAAATATGGAAGAGGATAAGTTAGGTGACAGAATATTTGCAGAAGCCAAGACCACGAATGATTTTTATATGGCTTTGAGTCTGGTGGCCGGTGATAAGATGAAAGATAAGGCAAACACACTTGTATTCATAGATGAGATACAGGCCTATGGCCATCTTCTCACTTTGGTTAAATTTTTAATGAGAGAAAAACGTTTTACGTATATTGCCAGTGGCTCATTGTTAGGGGTTACGTTGAAAAATACGCAGTCGGTACCAATAGGAAGTCTGGATATAGAACACATGTATCCAATGGACTTTGAGGAATTTCTGTATGCAAACGGCGTAGGAGAAGTGGCGGTGAATGCGATGAGAGAAAATTTCAAGAAGCTTCAGCCTTTATCGGATACCATGCACAAAAAAATGTTGGATCTTTTTAAGAAATACATTTTGGTAGGAGGCCTGCCCAAGGCAGTTGAGTCTTTTGTAGAGAGCCGTAATGTCGTTGAGTTCAGGTCTATCCAAAATGAAGTTCATACATTATACGGGATAGATGCGTCTAAATATGAAGAAGAACACAGCAGAAAATTAAAAATACGGCGCATCTTTGACATGATACCTTCAAATCTTGAGAACAAGAAGAAACGTGTGGTGATAAAGGACATTGAGAACAAGACATGGAAAAGAGCTAATGACTATCTTGATGAGTTCGACTATCTTATATCGTCCGGAATAGCCCTTGAAGTGAAGGCAATAAGCAAGCCGTCTTATCCTTTGGTTGAAAACAGCGGTAAAAATTTGTTGAAACTTTATTTAAATGACGTGGGTATATTATCGGGTATATTTTATCGCAACAATATTACAGCCGTGATGTCTGACATGAGAAGCATAAACCTCGGTTCGGTTTATGAAACCGTGGTAGCTCAGGAACTTAAGGCTCATGGATATGATTTGTACTATTATGACAATAAAAAGAATGGCGAGGTTGACTATTTGATTGATGATGCCGACAACTTGTCGAATATTCCGATTGAGGTTAAATCCGGAAAGGATTATACCATTCACAGCGCTTTGGACAAATTCTTGTCTAATGACGAGTATAATATAAAAAGGGCTTATGTGCTGTCAAACGAGCAGAATGTCTACACTGAAAAGGGGGTGACGTATATTCCGATTTATTATGTCATGTTTTTTGAAAACATATCTAATGTTGTCGGAGAATTCCTGGATTAGTCAATAAATTCTATAAAATAATACAGCATTGGCAGATGTAATGCCATTAAGTTTAAGTTTTGGCTTAGCCTGTAACTTGTTGAGATTAAAGATAAGATGACTTTTTGCATAAAATTGTCAAGAAAATATGCTGAAATATTCTGCCGAGATGTTTAAAATGATAAATTTTGCAGGTTTTTTCTTATTATATTAGGTAATTCCGCCAATATTGACTAATTTTGCACCTCAATTTGATTAATAATTTAAAAACACTATAAACATTAAAAGATGAAAATTTCATTTGAAAATCCCGACAAAGTCAACGGACTGCTGACTTTGACAGTCGAAGAGGCTGACTACAAAGAGAATGTCGAGAAGACACTGAAGAACTACCGCAAGAAGGCTAACGTGCCCGGATTCCGTCCCGGCATGGCACCAATGGGCATGATAAAAAGACAGTTCGGAACAACCGTAAAGGTTGACGAAATCAATAAACTGCTGGGCGATCAGATTTATAAATATGTAAAAGACAACAACATCCAAATGTTGGGCGAGCCGCTGCCTTCAGACAAGCAGGAGCCGGTAGACATGGAGAAAGAAGCTCCCTATACATTTATGTTCGATATAGCTGTTGCTCCTGAGTTCAAGGCTGAACTGACAGGCGACGACACAATAGACTATTACACAATAACTGTTGACGACAAGATTGTTGACCAGCAGATTGATATGTTCGCATCTCGTGCAGGCCACTACGACAAAGTAGAGGACTATCAGGCTAACGACATGCTGAAGGGCGACATCCGCGAGCTTGACGAGAACGGCAACACTAAAGAAGGCGGCATAACTGTTGAGGGCGCTGTGCTTATGCCTGAATATATTAAGGTGGAAGATCAGAAGAAACTCTTTGACGGAGCCAAGCTGGGTGACGTTATCACATTCAACCCGAAGAAGGCTTATCCGGAGAGTGATGTAGAGGTTGCTTCTCTGCTGAAACTGAAGAAAGAAGATGTAGCCGACCTGACAGCCGACTTCAGCTATCAGATAACAGAAATCTCTCGTTATGTGAAGGCAGAAGTAAATCAGGAGCTTTTTGACCAGGTTTACGGCAAAGACGTAATCAAGGACGAGAAAGACTTCCGCGAGAAGATAGCAGAGGGACTCAAGGCTCAGTTTGCCGTTGACTCTGACTTCAAGTTCATCCAGGATGTACGCAAGTATCTTGAGAACAAGGTTGGCGCGCTGACATATCCTGACGCACTGCTGAAGCGCATCATGCTCAACAACAACAAGGACAAGGGCGAGGAGTTTGTTGAGAAGAACTACGAGCAGAGCATCAAGGAGCTTACATGGCACCTTATCAAGGAGCAGCTCGTTAAGGCTAACGGTGTTAAGATTGAAGACGCCGACATCGAAGATACAGCCAAGGAGGCCGCTAAGGCACAGTTTGCTCAGTATGGCATGAACAACATACCTGAGGAGTATATCGAGAATTATGCAAAGGATATGCTGAAAAAGAAAGAGTATATAGATTCTTTCGTTGACCGCAGCATTGACCGCAAACTGACAGAAATTCTCAAGAACGTAGTAAAGCTCGAAAACAAGACAGCTACACTTGAGGAATTCAACAAAATGATGCAGGCAGAATAATTAATTTTTTTATAAAAAACTTCCGCATGTTAGGAGGTTATCGACTTTTTTTATTATCTTTGTTCCTAAGAACAGATAGAAAGGGTCGGTAACCTCCTTTCTTTCTAAGAAAAAAGAACAATAATAAATTATGAACGATTTTAGAAAATACGCTACCGGACATCTTGGCATGAGCGGTATGGTCTTTGATGACGTAATGAAAGCTCAGGCTCAGTATCTGAACCCTTACATTCTGGAAGAGCGTCAG
>HF992621.1:27947-28215 GCA_000436695.1 Prevotella sp. CAG:1185
AAGAGCGTCAGCTCAACGTAACCCAGATGGACGTGTTCTCACGTCTTATGATGGACCGCATCATATTCCTCGGAACACAGATTGACGACTACACGGCCAACACGCTGCAGGCTCAGTTGCTTTATCTTGACTCTACTGATCCGGGCAAAGACATATCTATATATATAAACAGCCCTGGCGGAAGTGTGACAGCCGGACTCGGAATATATGACACAATGCAGTTTATCTCAAGCGATGTGGCCACCATTTGTACCGGTATGGCTGCGTC
>HF992622.1:0-3435 GCA_000436695.1 Prevotella sp. CAG:1185
GCAATGTTCAGCAAAAAGTTTTAGCGGACACCAATAAAATAAAATATTATTGCAGGAAAGCCATGAGAATGACACCGCATAAAACAATAAGAGTGAAAATCCACTCCGGAATTTTCACTCTTAATAATTATGCACCTGAATATTTCAGAGTGCAGACTGTCAAAATTAGTCGAGCTGAGCCAGTTTGTTGTCAGAACCGAGCACGTCGATAATCTTGTGCTTGTACATTTCCTCCATGAGGTCACGTGCAGGTCCGCAGTATTTACGTGGGTCGAACTCAGCAGGTTTCTCAACGAATACCTTACGAACGGCAGCTGTGAATGCCAGACGAGAGTCAGAGTCGATGTTGATCTTGCAAACAGCGCTCTTAGCTGCTTTACGCAACTGCTCTTCAGGTATACCAACAGCATCAGGCAGTTTACCACCATACTGGTTGATCATGTCAACATACTCCTGAGGAACAGAAGAAGATCCGTGAAGTACGATTGGGAATCCAGGAAGTTTCTTCATGATTTCGTCGAGCACGTCGAATGCCAATGGAGGAGGAACCAGACGACCAGTCTTCGGGTCGCGTGTGCACTGCTCCGGTTTGAACTTGTAAGCTCCGTGGCTTGTACCTATAGAGATAGCCAGAGAGTCAACGCCTGTCTTGCTTGTGAAGTCGATAACTTCCTCAGGTTTTGTATAGTGAGAAACCTCAGAAGCAACCTCGTCCTCAACACCTGCGAGTACACCAAGCTCACCCTCTACAGTTACATCAAACTGGTGAGCGTAGTCAACAACTTTCTTAGTAAGAGCAACGTTCTCATCATAAGGCAGAGAAGAACCGTCGATCATAACTGAAGAGAAGCCCATGTCTACACAGCTCTTGCAAAGCTCGAAGCTGTCACCATGGTCAAGGTGAAGAACAATCTCAGGATGGTTGCAGCCAAGCTCTTTAGCATACTCAACAGCACCCTCAGCCATGTAGCGCAGCAATGTCTGGTTAGCATAGTTGCGTGCACCTTTAGAAACCTGAAGGATAACCGGAGACTTCAGCTCAGAAGAAGCCTTGATGATGGCCTGGAGCTGCTCCAGATTGTTGAAGTTGAATGCTGGAATGGCGTAACCGCCGTTAATGGCTCTACTAAACATCTCGCGAGTGTTTACCAAGCCTAGTGTCTTATAACTTACCATAATACCTTTTTTAATATTTAAAAAATAATCGTTCTCTTAGACACCGCAAAGTTACCACTTTAATTTCTCAATACAAAAGAATAATTGAACTTTTAGTGTTCCATTCCGATTAATTTTCAGATTAATTGTACATTGGCCTGAAGCGCAATGATATTTTGTAATGTGAGTTTTGCAATTAATTGCAGAATGCCACACCTGCCACAAGGGGCTTACACATTAAGGAAACAAAAGAGTTAAAAGGGGGATATAAGGTAAGGACATAAAAAAAGGAGTACCGCTGTACTCCAACCTTGTTAACCTTAAATCTAATACTATGAAAAACACGATGCAAAGGTACGGATTTTTTACTAATATGCAATAGTTTGAGTGTATAAAATGCAATATAACAATATTTTATTGATTTAAATCAATAGATTTATCTTAAAAGGAGTTAAGGAGTTATGTAGTTAAGGAGTTAAGACATATGCATAAGCAGGTAAGGTAAAAATATAAGACAATACAGAAACTATCATCTATAAAAACAAATAAAGAAAATATTAAGGTAAACATTATCCTTATGAAAGAATAATATTCTTATTTATTTAACAGCATTATGAGTCCACAAAAAAGTAAAAGACGGACCACATAGTCCGCCTTTTAAACTATCCCAATACACAAAAAACATGTGTTTTTAATTTCTTAACTCCTAAAATTCAACCATACAAAACAAGGCATTTGTCTTAACTCCTTAACTACATAACTCCTTAATAACTATATCTCCCCAATAATTTTTTTCAGCAGATATGTGGCGTTTTGGTTACGTGCCACGCCGGGCGTTATTTTGTAAGTGTAGGTTATGTTGCCGCCAAGTTCTATCTCGAAACACCAGTTGTGGAAACGGGCTGGGTTGTTGTCTTCCATCTTTGACAACTCAAGGTCGTGAGTGGCTATAATGCCTGAAACGGGCAGACGGGATATCTCCTGAAGGAACAGACGCGAACCGTTGAGTTTGTCGAGCGAGTTGGTGCCCTTCAGAATCTCGTCGAGTATTATCAGCGTGCGGGCGGCATGCTTGCAACTCTGTATCAACTGGCGCAGACGGAGCAGTTCGGCGTTGAAATAGGATATGCCGCGACTCAGGTCGTCGGCGGTGCGCATACTGCTGAAAAGATTGAACACCGACACGCGCAGCGACTCTGCAAACACAGGCATTCCGTTCATCGCGAGAATATAGTTGACACCTATTGAGCGCAGGAACGTACTCTTGCCAGCCATGTTAGCACCGGTTATGATGTAATAATTGCCGTCGGCTATGGTGAAATCGTTGCGCACTGCCTTTGCACCGAGGAACGGATGATATATGCCTTTAGCCTCATAAACCACCCCGTCGGCCTCAACCACTTCTGCCGCAACAGCCTGCTGCTCGTTGTAGCTATAGACAGCCATCGACACAAGTGCGTCTATACGGCTTACGCAGTCGGTCCATTCGGCTATGCGCTCAATATAATGACGCTGCCATTTAAGGAAACGGCGCACGAGGAAGAAGTCGCTCAGAGCAAACATATTGAACAATATAAGTCCGATGAAATTGCCACGGCGGTCGAGACTTTTCAATATTTCAGAAAGTTGTCCGAACGAAGTCAGCGCACCGTCGTTGCCGGATGTCAGCGTGCCGCGCAGGTTGCGCAGATATTCGCTCTCAAATTCTGTACTGTTAATATGGCGTATCAGTCCGATAAAGTCGTGCAGATGGGCGTGCAGCTTTTCAACGGCACGACTGATTTGGCGCATCGACCTGATGTTGAGGGCTATGACAAGAAACATCTGCAACACGCCCCACATGACTGCAAGCGACGACGGAACAAGACCGAGAATGGCCAAAACCATTACAGCTATGAAACCTGCAATGGCCGCCCACGCCACAACAAGAGCAAGCGTGCTGCCGGCCTTGGGCGCAATGTTCATTGCGCTTATCTCTCTTACCACTCGGTTTATCGTGGCTGTATCAATGGCTTCGCCCTTCTTCTTCGCGTCTGACGCAAGGCGCTGACCGAGGGCAAGAAACTCTGTGCGCCAGCTCTCCATGCCCGCAAGCTCGGCTATGGCGCGGCGGCGAGCCTCTATCTCACCCTTGTCTGTAAGCAGATTCTGAAACGACGATGCCAGAAAATCGCTTCCGCCCGTTGTTACAGTTCGGTTTATACGGTTGAAAAGCGAGTCATGACCAAACACGTCCATGTCATAGGTAAAGGCGTGCGACGAGTCGATATAACGGCTTCC
>HF992622.1:3474-38442 GCA_000436695.1 Prevotella sp. CAG:1185
CCGCCAAAACAGCTGAAGTCGCCACGCAGATAGCTCAGTTCCTTGTCGTACACCTGCTTGCGGCGGCGCAGCATGTCTGTTGTCTCACTGTTGCGCACATCGGCACGGCGAGCCACTATATAAGCAGCCAGAAATGCCACGGCTATGCAAAGCAGACCTACGGGCAGACCACGCAGGCAATAGAAAACAAAAGCCAGTACGGCAAGGCAAAACGTTATAAGCTCCATAGCCACATAAGTGCGGCCCTTACGCTTCAGCCTCTGTATCATGCCCGACAGGCTCTCAACCTGCCGTGAATAAAATTCTTGTCTGTTGTCCATATCTTTATTATGTCTGTTATTTATATTCGTATGTCATTTGTAAAAAACAAACAACGATTAGTTCACTGCAAAATTAATGCTTTAACACGGCTTTCAAGATATTTGACAACGTAAAAAGAGTTAAACACAACAACCTATTCGCTACTAATCAAGACAAGCAACGCGCCATCTTAATCATTTAATTTCATCAGTAAACATATTTACATCATGATTAGACAATGCCCGGCATAATTATTTTATGCCATCTGAAATATGCCATGCGAGCAAAACAATGACAAATCAGGAATACATAAATAAACAAAAACGGCTGCCCACCAAAATGATGAAACAGCCGCAATATAACAATAAAAAATAAGCATCAGTCTCTGTCGGGCAGCAAGACTATGCCCTCCTGCTTCATTCCGTCCATCATTATCTTCAGCGGACGGCTGAAACGCACATGACGTACATACTGCGTTTCGTATACAGCCGGCATGGCGTCGAGCAAATCTTTGCGATATATACCTTCATCCTTATAGGTATCAATAGTAAAATATCCTACGCCAAGACTTGTAACATTCTGAAAGAAATGAGAACCCTGACTCGGGTCAATGCGATAGTTTGCCAGTCCTGCCTCAACGATAAGACAAGCCGCACTGATATAAGCCCACTTTACAGGAATGCCAAGCCATGAGTCGCTCGAACCCCAGCGGCCCGGTCCGATAAGGATATAATTCTTATTTTCCTCAACAAACTTACGGTTGATATGTTCTATCTCATCTGCAATGAGAGGATTATTCGCTGCCGTAAAATTCTCGTCTGTCTTAACATACACTATGTCGACAATGTCGTTGCTTACGCCATGTCCTAAAGAATTGTGCGAACGCAGCAGACACCGCTTGTCATCAATATTATTCAAGTCTTCATCAAGCATCTGCTTACAGTCAACAATAGGCCGCATCTGAAGCAGATAGAACTCTCCTGTACGGTCGTTGTTTACATTGCATGCAAATTCTATCTCAACCGGACGGCGCATGCCCTCGGCTCCATATTTCATAGACATCTGCATCAGTTCCGGCAGCGGGAAAGCCCCATTCTGCAATACGCCACAGAAAGAGATAACCTTCCAGCCTTCATCATAAGCACCACGGCGTAGCATGTTGTTATACGGATCGAAAGTAGAAGCCAGATATGTCAGGGCGCCGTCCTTGTCTGCATCAGAAACATCGAGCTTGAGGATATTAAATCCATCGTCAACCTTAAAGTCGTCGCCGACGTTTCTCATATCCAAGGCATAAAACTGTGTCTGCGTCTGACTTAGCGCAAGCTCAACCTTACTCGTCTGCAATACATGGTCAGGATGATACGGACTTACACGCAATGTCTGTCCGCCGTCAACAATATACTTACCAAGTCCAAGCGCCAGACTTGCAATACCCTCCTCCGAAGTTTCGTTGCCGACAGGATAATAATTAATAGAGCGCAGCACTCCTGAAATATTGGGATAATAATGATTGCCGTATTGCTTGCCAACTACTTCCTGCAGCACGACAGCCATTTTCTCTTGGTCAATCACGTTGCTCGTGGCTGTCATGTAAGCCTTTGAATCACGATAGTAAACCGACGCATACACGCTCTTAATGGCGGCAGCCAGCATCTGCAGCATCTGATACTTGTCTTCAAGATTAGGAATCATATAGGTAGAATAGATACCTGCAAAAGGCTGATAGTGAGAGTCCTCAAGAAGACTTGACGAACGTATGGCTATCGGCCTGTCTGTTGCCTCGAAGAAAGTAAGAAAGTCGGATATATACTTGTCGGGGAGCTGTGCCCTGAGAAAGTGGCGTAATATCTCTTCATCGCTTGCATCGCTCAAAGCTATCTGATAAAGGTTGTTGCTCTCCATAAATTTATCGAACACATCGGTGCAAAGCACAACGGTCTTTGGTATAGACACCTTTATGCCCTCACGCTCATTAAACTCAGGATGTGTCTTTATTATATTGTCAAGAAAAGCCAGTCCACGGCCCTTTCCGCCCAAAGAGCCGTCGCCGATGCGGGCAAAATGGGCATAACGGTCAAACTTTCCGCGGTCGAACACAGCCACGACGCCGATGTTCTTCATGTGACGATACTGCACAATGGCCTCAAAGATAATCTTGCGGTGCAGGTCAACGTCCTGCAGCTTGTGCCACGTCACAGTCTTCAGAAACTCCGACACAGGGAATATCGCTCTGGCACAGAGCCAGCGGCTCATGTGGTTGCGCGATATGTGATACAACATAGAGTCGTAAGGTATCTTGAATATGTTGTCCTGAAGCTCTTTAAGAGTGCGCACGCGCATTACTTCCTGATGAGTCTTTGGGTCACGGAAAATAAAGTCGCCAAAGCCCATATGCTCAGCCATAATATTTTTCAGGTCGAGACTCATCTTCTTTGAGTTCTTGTCTATGAAACGGAAATGCTCAGCCTCGGCCTTCTGCCTGTTCTCGCTCTCGCTGCTCTGAAGTATCAATGGTATATATTCATCGCGCTTGCGTATCTCACGCAGCAGTTTCAATCCTGCCTCCGGGTCCTTCTCTCCGTCTTTCGGAAACCGGCAATCAGATATCACTCCCAGCGTGTTTTCATGATACTTATCATAAATGTCCATTGCCTCTTCATAAGTTCTTGCCAAT
Source organism: Prevotella sp. CAG:1185 (assembly GCA_000436695.1). Taxonomy (GTDB): domain Bacteria; phylum Bacteroidota; class Bacteroidia; order Bacteroidales; family Bacteroidaceae; genus Prevotella. The sequence goes on from HF992622.1 coordinate 6,452, forward strand.
ACCACCTTTGGCCTGCCCCTCATGCGCAACGCGGCACTGTGAGGATTGAGCGCCTCTGTGGCAAAGCTCTGACTTTGAGCCAGTATGTAGCTGTAGAGCGTAGGCAGAAGCGACGAATAGAAACGAATGCTGTCCTCTACAAGAAGTATCATCTGAACACCAGCCTCAGCAATGTCATGCTCAAGGTTCATTTTATCCTCTATCAGTTTAATTATCGACAGGATAAGGTTAGTGTTGCCGAGCCAGCAGAACACATACTCGAATATCGAGAGGTCTTCGTTCTCCATACGGCGCGTTATGCCGTGGGAGAAAGGCGTGAGCACAACGCACGGAATGTCGGGAAACTTGGCCTTGACAGAGCGTGCCACCGTGAAAGCGTCATTGTCAGCATTGCCGGGCATGCATATCACGAGGTCAATACTCGTAGATGCAAGCACATCTGCAGCCTCCTCCGTGGTGCTCACCTGAGTGAACGTAGGCGGATAGCGCAGTCCGAGTTCGGTGTATTCGTTAAATATTTTCTCGTCAACACGGCCGTCGTCTTCAAGCATGAAGGCGTCGTAAGGGTTGGCTACTATCAGCACATTGAAGATGCGGTGCGTCATGAGGTTCATGAACGTCACATCTTTCAGATAAAATTTATTCCACTGCTGTGGTGCGTTTTCGCTCATATTGGTATTTCAATTATTATGTTTTTTCACTTTATAAAGACAATAAAGCGTGGCTACAATCATGCCCCATGCCACAAGAATGATGACAAACAGGCCTAAGCTGCATATAAATGGCAGAAGCAACATATCTGGCAGTACCGTGGCCATAAGCAGGAGCAACAGCTCGCGGCGATGCGTAACCGGCTTGAACAAGTGAGAATAAAACTCAAACAAACCCATACTTTACAGCCTTTCCCAGATTAGACAAGATTAAATTCTTTTCCGCAAAGATAATAATTATGTAAGAAAAGAGAGAAACAACATCAAAGTTTTTTACCATTAAACGGCATAAAAAAAGGCGGAACGGCAAATATGCCGCTCCGCCCGCATTGTTTCAATCATTCAGTAATCAATCACTTCTGTTATCGTTCCATCTAAACCTACCTTCAGGTCTTTGTCATAATTGTCAAGATCAATCAGATAATAGGCCTCTCCGGCAGCAGTCTCAATATAGTCGCAGTCATCTATCACCTTTCCCGGATAGCGTGAGTTCACAGCGGCACGGATGTCGGCAGGAACGTTACGCGAACAGTCAACCGATGTCATAACCCAGTTGTACGAGCTGTCAAATATTATCTCAATGCTCTTTCCGCCGTGACGTATGTCAAGTTCATACCCGTTGCGCTCCTTCTCAAAGTCAACAACCACGGCTCCGGCATAATTGGCGTCTAAATAAGCCTGTATCTCAGCAGGCATCTGTCCCGGCAAGAGTCCTTCGTTGCGGTCGTCGTCCTGGTCCTGAACATCTCTGAACAGAGTTCCCGCAAGGTCAAAATACAGGTCATGGTCAGGCTGTCCGGCTTTCTCCACCTCTATTTTATATATAGTGTCATATCCCTTGCGCTGAATCTCATCGATGTCTTCAACGGTCCAACTCTGCTGAGCATATACGGTTGCCGCATATCCTTCCTGAACAGCCTGAGGCAGCGAAGTGATGTCACGTCCGTGGTCAATCTCGGTCATCATCCATGTGCCGTCGCCTGTATACCAAGCGTCATATTCCTTATTGTCCTTCATAAACTCAGCAACCAGATATCCGCCGGCCTCAGCGTCCCATTCTACATGTCTAACGTCTGAGTATTTCTGACTGAAAGCAGTCTGCACTGCATTGGGAACCTGCACATTATTGTCGTCGTTGTCATCGCTGCAGGAAGTTGTAACAAATGCGCCGAATGCGCAAATCATCGCTAACTTTACAAATTCTAAGGTTCTCATAATAATCATTTTTATTTTTAAACTGTTAATTCTTTTTTATTTCTCTCCACCCCGTCAGCACCGCCGTTTCATCATTTCTGACATCATCGAAGAATATGCCTTCGGGTGTTTTGTTGTTGCAAATAAACACACCAAATCTGAAAACAATCTGAAAAATCAGACAAATATCAAAATTTTTTATTCCAATCATAAAAAAACTACAACAAGCATCCCATTAAATCATTATACCTTAATTAATATAATAGGAGACCATAAAAAAACAAATGAACCATAACAAACATCAAATTAGCTGTAGAATATTCGTTCAATCAAATTTTTATACTACCTTTGCATCAAATTACATCGCGTAAAACATTGTAAGTCAAAACGTGGATGACTATTAATCTTCAGAAGTTTTCAGGCATTACTTATGGCATTTTGAAAGATTTACGCCCGCTTGCAGTGACAATAATCAAATGGATAAACCGCCAGAAACTTTTTCAAGGCGGCCACCCGACGCAAGCCAACAGTAACGGCAAGACATTACACGACGGCGCATAACAGATGTGCACATAACCATTACTTACATGAATGAAGGCGCGAAACATTTTAACATATATAACTTAACAACAAGGAAAGATGAAGAAAAATCTGAAATTGTCAACTCTCTGCGTGCGCGGAGGATGGAAACCTAAAAACGGCGAGCCGGTGCAACCGCCCATTGTTCAGAGCACCACTTTTAAATATGACAACAGCGAAGAGATGGCTATGCTCTTCGACCTGAAGAAAGAAGGTTACTTCTATACACGCCTGCAAAACCCGACAAACGACAACGTTGCTAAGAAAATTGCTGCCCTTGAGGGCGGTATTGGCGCAATGCTTACATCATCAGGACAGGCTGCCAACTTCTACGCCGTGTTCAACATCTGCGAGGCAGGCGACCATATCGTTACTTCAAACGAGATTTACGGCGGAACATACAATCTGTTCGGAGTTACGATGAAGAAACTCGGCATAGAGTGCACATTCGTAAACCCTGAGAGCAGCGAGGAGGAGATACAGAAGGCTTTCAGACCCAACACCAAGGCGCTGTTCGGCGAAACAATATCTAACCCGGGCTGCAAGGTGCTCGACATAGAAAAGTTTGCACGCATAGCCCACAAGAACGGCGTGCCTCTCATCATAGACAACACCTTTGCCACACCTATCAACTGCCGTCCGTTTGAATGGGGATGCGACATAGTTACCCACTCTACGACAAAATACATGGACGGACACGCAACACAGGTTGGCGGATGCGTTGTTGACAGCGGCAACTTCGACTGGGACGCACACGCAGACAAGTTCCCCGGACTGACCACTCCCGACGAGTCATACCACGGACTTACATATACAAAGACCTTCGGCAAGATGGCATATATGACCAAGCTCACCGCACAGCTGATGCGCGACCTCGGCTCTATACCGTCACCACAGAACGCATTCCTGCTCAATCTGGGACTCGAAACGCTCGCACTGCGCATGCGCCAGCACTGCGCCAACGCACAGAAGGTGGCAGAGTTTCTGCACAACGACCCGCACGTGGCATGGGTTACTTACTGCGGACTCGAAGGCGACGCCTGCTACGAGCTGGGTAAAAAATATCTGCCCAACGGCTCATGCGGCGTGATGTCGTTCGGACTGAAAGGCAACCGCGATACAGCAATCAAGTTTATGGACTCGCTCGAGCTTATCAACATAGCAACCCATGTGGCTGATGCCCGCTCTTGCGTGCTGCATCCGGCAAGCCACACACACCGACAGCTGAGCGACGAACAGCTCAAGGAGGCAGGCATAGCCCCCGACCTGATACGTCTGTCAATAGGTATCGAAGATGCCGACGACCTTATAGACGACTTGAAACAGGCTCTGTCAAAACTTGACTAATCCATACCTTACATAATATGAGATTCACAGCGGAAACAACATTGTAATACATGTTGTTTCCGCTTTATTTTGACTATATCCCCCCAAAAAAGGAAGGAACATTGTAAAAAAGTACAAAAAGTAAGTTCAATACATTAAATAAATTGGATTTTCCTTGGAAGTTACATAAGAAAAGACTACATTTGTCATCACGAAAACGACATAATGTTAGTTTAACTAAAAACATATACTATGGAAGTCCAGAAAATAATGCAAGACCTGGAGATGAAGCATCCGGGCGAGAAAGAGTATTTACAGGCCGTAAGGGAAGTTTTGGAATCAATTCAAGACACCTACAATCAGCACCCAGAATTTGAGAAAGCTAAGATTGTTGAAAGAATGGTAGAGCCTGATCGCATCATCACATTCCGTGTAACATGGATTGACGACAAAGGCGAGGTACAGAACAACCTCGGTTACCGCGTTCAGTTCAACAGCGCCATCGGCCCGTACAAAGGCGGTTTGCGTTTCCACCCGGCAGTAAACGTATCTATGCTTAAGTTCTTAGGCTTTGAGCAGACATTCAAGAACGCACTGACAACTCTGCCTATGGGAGGCGGTAAAGGCGGTTCAGACTTCAACCCGGTAGGTAAGTCTGACGCTGAAATCATGCGTTTCTGCCAGGCATTCATGCTCGAGCTTTGGAAGAACATCGGTCCTGACACAGATATTCCTGCAGGCGACGTAGGCGTAGGCGGACGTGAAATCGGTTTCTTGTACGGAATGTATAAAAAACTTGCTCGCGAATACAATACAGGCGTATTGACAGGTAAAGGCTCTACATGGGGCGGTTCTATCCTGCGTCCTGAGGCAACAGGTTTCGGAGCTCTTTATTTCACACAGCATCTGCTCAACAAGGCCGGCAAAGACATCAAGGGTCTGACTATAGCATTGTCTGGATTTGGTAACGTAGCATGGGGCGCTGCAACAAAAGCTGTTGAACTCGGTGCAAAGGTTATCGCTATTTCTGGCCCGGACGGTGTTTGCCAAATACCTGACGGCATCACAAAGGACATGATCGACTACATGCTGATAATGCGTGCATCTAACCGCAATCAGGTTTCTATGATGGCCGACAAGTTCCCCGGCAAGGCAATATTCACTCCTGGAAAGAAAGCATGGTCAGTTAAGTGCGACCTGGCACTTCCTTGCGCATTCCAGAACGAATTGAACGGTGACGACGCTAAAGAACTTATCGCTAACGGTACATGGTGCTGCTGCGAGGTTTCAAACATGGGATGTACACCTGAAGCTATTCACGAATTCCAGTCAAACGGCATACTGTTTGCTCCTGGTAAGGCTGTTAACGCCGGTGGTGTTGCAACATCTGGTCTTGAAATGACACAGAATGCAGCTCACTTAGGATGGTCAGCTGAAGAGGTTGACGCTAAGCTCCACTTCATCATGAAGAGTATACACGAGGCTTGCGTTAAATACGGTACACAGCCTGACGGCACCATCGACTATGTAAAGGGCGCCAACATCGCTGGTTTCATGAAAGTTGCTCATGCTATGCTCGAGCAGGGTATCATCTAAAACCTTGACATTTATAAGTGATATATAGAATAATTCTCATAATTACATTCTTTTGGCTTGGCCATACTTTTCTCCCTGCACAGGAGAAAGGTATGGCCAGCTATTATTCTAACCGTCTGCATGGCAGGCGCATGAGCGACGGCACAAGATACCACCGCGACAGCCTAATCTGCGCCCACAAAAGCTACGAACTGGGCACCATGCTGAAGGTTACCAACATAAAGAACGGCAAAAGCGTAATAGTAAGAGTGGCCGACAGATGCCGCGGACGAAGAATCATAGATCTGTCGTATGCAGCAGCAGAAGAGATTGGCATCATATCTTCAGGAGTGGCCATGGTAAAAGTAGAAAAATACAAAGCAGAAAAGGGCGTACCGTACAGAAGAGATATTGACGACGACCTGCCTGAACTAGACTTCGAAATAACCGAGAAAGACAGCTACTTTAAACCTAACTGGGGAAAAGACGAGAAAAAGGACAACGACAAAAAGAACAGCGAGAAAAAGAGACATAAACATAAAAAGAACAGAAAATAAAATATGGCATGCTGCGGCATCTACTAATATAACTATTAACGCATAACATCAGCAAAGGCCACCAACAGCAGGCATATATTTTATAATACTTTAATCAGGAAAAACTCTTTTAAGTCAGCCTATTTTAGGAAAGTATAAAACTTAAAATATTTTTCTTAAAAACTCGTCACTCGTCACATTGGCGTTTAAATCATTATATATCAACAAGTTATAGTGTGACGAGTTGATTTCTCAACTCATCACATCATTCATAATCATACCTAAAATGCACTTTTTCGATGCATTTATCAACATTATCCACACATATCAGCCATTCTGAACAGTCCGTCGACACAGAAATATTACAAGCTGTGATGAGTTGAAAATTCAACTCGTCACACCGTAACAGCCATAACATCAATAAGTTAAAGGCAAATGTGACGAGTGACGAGTTTTTAAGAAAAATATTTTCGGTTTAATGCCTCCGCACCATATAACCGGCAATCCGGCCTATACAAATTGCAAAAGGACACATATTAGAAGGTAAAAGGATACAAATCACAATGCAATATGCCGCCTTTTATAAGCTAAAAGGGCATCTTTCATAATTACGAAAGTGCCTGACAGAAAGTCAAATGCAGCATTTATACAATAAATAACGCCATGTAAAAAAGTTAAAGCAACAGCCGGATTAAATACAAAATTTAGCGTGAAAAGTTAAAAGAATGAAATATTTAGGCGATTATTTTACTTTTATTTGGTTTATATTATAAACTACTTTATATTTGCATTGTATCCGGATAAAACCCGTTAAAGCCACAGCTGCAGAGTGGCCTAAACGGGTGTGAGAGCTGTAAATAAGATTATTAACAGTTAAAATCTATTCTTATGAAAAAGGCGATATTAAACTCCGTAATGCTTGCCATAGCGCTTATGGCAACAGCAACAGTTTCGGCACAAAGAGACATGCAGCTCACCGTAAGCAACATTCCGAACGACAAGGGACAGATACTTATTGCCACCAAGAGCGGGCAATGGGCTAAGGTGAAAGCCGAAAAAGGCAAGATTGAAACCACCGTAAAAGACGTGCCCGACGGTAAAGGCAAGATATATGTCTTTCATGACGAGAACGGCAACGGACAACTCGACGAGAAAGACAATATACCAATGGAATATTGCGCTTTCGGCGACTATGAAATGAGCGAAAACAACAGCAAGGTTAACATTGAGCTTATATATGTTCCCGACAAGATGAAGGGAGAAGTAAAACAAGCTAAATGACCTGCTGAAAACCCCTACGAACCGGCCTCGGCTACCGGGGCCGGTACTAAAAACAATAAAACATTAATAACTGCAAAATAAATATTCAAGATGGAAGACAACGAGAAACTTTCGGCCGAACGCAGTCTCAAGATAATAAGCCAGGCCATTGAGCAAAGCCGAAATGACATAATGCGCAACGCCGGAACACCAATGATATTTTGGGGCTTGCTGACTTGCGCAACTGCCGCTATTGTATGTCTGTTATGGAAATACACCGGCAATCCTTCATGGAACGCGCTGTGGTTTCTGATGGCCGTCATAGGATGGTGCGTGATGGCTGCAAAGAGCCGCAAGGACAAGAAAAAGCCTACAAACTTCTTCAGCAGAGTGCTAAGAATATCATGGATATCATTCGGTCTGTTTGCGCTTATCACTGCCGTTATAGGCACGATTTCGTTTGACAGTACGGTGTATACGGTCAAGCTGCCTATAACGACAGTGCTGATACTTCTGCTGGGACTCACCGGACTGATTACGGGCCTTGTGCTCCGCCACACCTTCATAACCACATTCTCCGTGGTATCAGTGGTGCCTGCCAACTTCGCGCTTATGTATCCCGGTCCTTATGAATCGCTTGCAATATGCCTCACATCACTTTTCATTCTGGTGATACCCGGAATAATCATTAACCGACAATATAAAAAATAACGATATGGAAACGGAAGAAAACAAGAAACTTTCAGCAGAACACAGCATCGAGATTATACGCGAAACTATTGAGCAAAGCCGAAAAGTAATTACACGCAACTGCGCAGTCACTCTTCTGACATGGGGCATTCTTATATGCGTAACGGCAACCGTGATAGGATTGTTGTGGAGCTACACAAACTCTTATTACTGTAATCTCGGATGGATTGTGATGGTCTTTATCGGACTGTTAATCAACAGCAAGATGATTATAGAAGAAGAAACTGCCGGTGTACCAAAATCGTTCATAAACGACATCACAAAAAATATATGGAGAACATTTGCAGTGGTAATATTCACTTCAACAGTGGCGAGTCAAGTCACCAATTTTGGAAATGACCCTATAGCCCAAGAACTGCCGATATCTGCCACGATAAACATCTGCATGACTTTTGCGGCTATAATGACCGGCATAGTGCTGAAAAGCGAAATGATATCGTTGTTCGCCTGCTGCGGTTCATATAGCAGTATAAAAGCAGCCCTTGATTGTAACGGACCGGAAGAGATGGCGGCCGTTATCTTTGGCGGAATGCTGATGATGGTGATACCAGGGGCTATCGCCTTATACAGGAACAGAAAGACAAAGGGCAGACAGAACGAAACCAAATTGAACGAGAAAGAACAATAACTGAGAAGCAATAATGTTTAAACCACTTGACCCGCTGCTGCACAGCGAACTGCGACTGGCCGTGATGTCGATACTGATGACCGTTGACGAAGCCGACTTCGTTTACCTGAAGGAACAGACTAAGGCCACGGCAGGTAACCTGAGCGTGCAGCTTGACAAACTAAGCAGCGCAGGATACATTGAGATCCAAAAGGGATTTCAAGGCAAAAAGCCGCGCACAACGTGCCGCATAACCGATAAGGGACTGAAGGCCTTTGAGGACTATGTAGAGGCACTTAAAAGCTATATATCACCGCAATAGGCACACGGCCATTAATGCAAGACAAAATAAAGCAACTGAACCATAAATACACCCGAACATAATATATTCAGACAAACAACAAAAAATGGGGAACCAGCCTAAGCAGGTTCCCCATAAACTTTATTATGAGCAATATTATTTCTCTAATGTTGCAACAACTTCAACCTCAACAAGAGCGCCTTTAGGCAGAGTCTTAACGGCAACAGCAGAACGTGCCGGGAACGGCTCCTTGAAGAATGTAGCATAAACCTCGTTCATGGCAGCAAAGTTGTCCATGTCTGAAAGGAACACGGTTGTCTTTACAACATGTGTAAGGTCTATACCGGCCTCAGCCAATACGTTTGTAACGTTTGTGAGCGACTGCTTTGTCTGCTCCTTTATTCCGCCTTCAACAAACTCGCCTGTTGCAGGGTCGATTGGCACCTGACCTGATGCGAATACGAATCCGCCGGCTACTATAGCCTGGCTGTAAGGACCTAAAGCCTTAGGAGCTTTGTCTGAATGTAGTGCTTTCATTTCTCTTTGATTTTAAAATATTATTATTTTTAATTTTAATTAAATTCTTCTTGCGGCTAATCTCCGCCCTGCCGCCTTGTCTGACAATAATGCCCGATGCGCACAGGTGGTGCCGAGGCAATGTTATTTGAGCTTGAAACCTTTTGACTTAAGGCTCTCCTTTATCGCCTCAACATGCTCGTGGTTGCGTGTCTCAATCTTTACGCTCAGCTCACACGCATTGATCTTCTGGCTGTATGCGCCACGCTCATGATAAACGCTCAAGATGTTTCCGCCCATGCTTGCTATAACACCGTTAACCTCATAAAGCTGACCTGGTTTGTCGTCAAGCTCCATAGATATGGTGCATATACGGCCGTCCTTCTCCAGACCGCGGTTGATTACACGGCTAAGAATATTAACGTCGATGTTTCCGCCGCTGACAAGGCAGATGGTCTTCTTGCCCTTGATAGGCACCTTGTTGAACATTGCAGCGGCAACGCTGACAGCACCCGCACCTTCAGCCACCATCTTCTCCTCTTCGAGCAGACGCAGAATTGCTGCGCAAATCTCGTCTTCAGAAACGAGACATATGTCGTCAACATATTTAGAGCAGATATCGTAAGTAAGGTCGCCCGGAGTCTTAACGGCTATACCGTCGGCAACGGTTGACACCTGAGGCAATGTTATCTCTTCTTTCTTTCTTATACTCTCATACATACTCGGAGCGCCGGCAGCCTGAACGCCATAAACTTCTATGTTAGGATTGAGCGTCTTCATGGCATAAGCCACACCGCTGATCAAGCCGCCACCGCCTACAGGAACAATAACAGCCTGAACATCAGGCAACTGCTCGAGCAGCTCAAGGCCTATGGTTCCCTGTCCTGCTATTACATGCTCGTCGTTAAACGGATGAACGAACGTATAACCTTTTTCGTCACGCAGCTGCATGGCACGCTGATAGGCATCGTCATAAACGCCCGGCACGAGACAAATCTCTGCACCCAGACGGCGTGTAGCCTCAACCTTACTGATAGGAGCACCTTCGGGCAGACATATCAGCGACTTGATGCCGTGAGATGTAGCACCAAGGGCAACGCCCTGCGCATGGTTGCCGGCAGAGCAGGCAACAACGCCTCTTTTCTTTTCGTCATCAGTAAGCTGCGAGATTTTGTAATAAGCTCCACGAATCTTGAACGAACCTGTTATCTGAAGATTCTCTGGCTTCAGATATATATCACTCTCAGGATTAAGCTTCGGAGCTTTCACAAGGTCAGTACGTCTCAATATTTCACTAAGCACATATCGCGCTCTGTAAATGTCATCTAAATTAAGCATAATATTAAATTTAACAGATTTTGCATCACAAAATTACAACAAATATTTTTAGTTATGGCATTTAGCCATATTTATTTTCACCTATTTAACATAATGGTGATTCGGCCGCAAAAAACAAAAAGAACCTTTTAACCGTGTCTTCAGTTCAAAATAGGAACCAAATATAACTTGCCGTGCATCACCGTTTGCGCAAATCACAATAAATGCTTAACTTTGCGCCGGTTGTAGCATTAATTATTTATCTTGCATTAACAGCCCGTAACGGCATTAATCAATGCAGAATATGCCGTTAAAGACATATTGTGGATAAGTATTTTGGATAACGCTACATGAGAAAAAACTATAAACAAAAAATGGAAAAGAAATATATCCTTGCCATCGACTCGTTTAAGGGCTGCCTTACGTCAGCCGAGGCAGAAGAAGCTGCCGCAGAGGCGATAAAGGCATACGGCAACGGGGCAACGGCTGAGTGTGTTGCCGTGTCAGACGGCGGCGACGGCATGCTCAAGGCTTTTGCCGATGCGCTCAACGGTGAGATTGTTACTACAATAGTGCATGGTCCGATGATGCGGCGCACTGAAGCTGAATATGCCGTAACGGCAGACGGCACGGCGATAATAGAAACGGCTCAGGCCTGCGGACTAACGCTCGTGAAGGAAGAGGAGCGCAACCCTATGCGTGCCGCTTCGTATGGTGTCGGTGAACTGATAGTATCGGCATTCAAGCGCGGATGCAGAAAATTCATTATAGGTCTTGGCGGAAGTGCCACAAGCGACGCTGGCATAGGCATGATGATGGCTATAACAGACAAGCTGGCGCCAAGGGGAGGCAATTTTGACTACATTGCGGCTGAACTGCGCGACGGATGCAGTTTCACGTTGGCGTCCGACGTAAGCAATCCGCTTTATGGTCCTGACGGTGCCGCGGCCGTGTTCGGTCCTCAGAAAGGTGCCACGCCCGACATGATTGAAAGACTTGACAGCCGTGCCAAGAGATTTGCCGAAATATCGGCACGCCACTTCGGTTACGACTTTTCAAACAAGCCCGGAGCCGGTGCCGCCGGCGGACTTGGCTATGCCTTTATGCAATATCTCGGAGCCGATATGCAGTCGGGTGCCGAACTGATGCTCCGCCTTGCCTGCTTCGACAGCCGTCTTACAGGCGCCTGCTGCGTTGTTACTGGCGAAGGTCACGCCGACCGACAGACGCTTATGGGCAAGATGCCTTACCATGTGATGAAGGCGGCAAAGGCTAAAGATCTGCCGACATGGCTCATAGCAGGAAGTGTGGACGACCGACAGGCGCTGCTTGACGCAGGATTTACACGCATTGCTGCCGTAACACCTTCCAATGCAGATACGGCAGAGGCAATGAACAAGGACAACGCACGCAACAACATACGCAACGCCATACGACAACTGATAGAAGAAGCCTCAACCGAAGAACAGGCATAAGCGCAATGCCTACAACACTTAACGTGAACAAGCATAATTTATAAAGAGCTTTATCAGGCTCTGACGGATATGTTTTTGACATTGACACACTGAAAAATAAAACGGGCAACAGTAACATTAAACTGTTGTCCGTTATTTTTTATATCTATAACCATAGATAAATTCCGCCATCCATTCGATTCTTACAACCTTCCGATATGCTTAGCTACAAAGTTTCTCACCTTCCGTTCATATTCATACGGATAGTCGTGATACGACTTTGCGTGTGCACATCCAGGCGTAAGCCATATATCGTTATATCGCAGCGTCTTGTCTGCCTTATTCTCGTAAGCCGGATTCATGTTAAACAGCGGAAGCACCATGGCCGACGGCACATAATCGTCGGAAGTGCCGTGAATATACAGCATCGGGGTGTGGCATTTGCCAAGCTGCTTGAGCGACGAAGCCTCACCGAATGTCCATCCGTAGCGCAGCTTGCAGAGTATGCTCGCGGCATATAGCACAGGAAAATCAGGCAATCCGAACTGTTCGCCAAGCTGATGACTAAACTCATCCCATGCACTTGTAAATCCGCAGTCTTCAACAAAGCAGCATACGCCGTCGGGCAACTTCTCGCCCGAAACGTTCATCACCGTTGCGGCACCCATCGACACACCATGCAGCACAATGCGCGGAGAGCGGTCGGCATCGCGGAACATCCTGCGTGCCACATATATCCAGCGTATTATGTCGTTGCGGTCTTTCCATCCCATCTGTATGTCGTCGCCGTCGCTCAGTCCGTGAGCATGAAGGTCGGGCACAAGTATGTTATATCCCATGCGCTCATATATGCTCGCAATGGGCAGCATGCGTATCGAGCAGTCTGTATATCCGTGAACAACGATTGCCGTGCGCCCCATGGAGCGCGGATTGCGCACGAAGAGAGCATGATGGCGTTCGCCAGCCGGAGTGGTTATGAACGTGTCGCGCAGGGCACGGGCATGCTTCAGACTGTCAATCCACGGCCGAGTCCATGGATATTCATAGGCTATCTGCTTATACACCACGGCTGTGTCGCGTCGGTTGTAGTCGGGCTTCAGGGCATAGTCGAGCATATACCAGCCGGCGCCGAACGTCAGCAATACCAATGCGGCAACAACCGCTACAATAATATAAACAGTTTTTCTCTTCATCAGCTATATGTTTTAATTTATATCTACCCTGCCCCGGCCTACCGGCTGTCATGCCTGAAAGGCACTCAGCGGCGCGCCGTTGTAATGTTAAACTCACTAACGTTAGACACAACGTTGCCGTTGCCCTGAACGGCATAAATGCGGAAACAGGCCGTGCCGTCCTTCAGTTTTTTTCCGCCTTTCACCATTGCCGTATATCTTACACCCTTGCCCGGCACTATGCGCTCTACGTGTATGCTGTTAGAAACATATATGCGCTTGTTGCCCGTTGTCTCAACCACCATGGGCTGAACGTCGTATACAGTTGAACCCGACACGTTGTAAATCTCGAATATCACCTTGCTCAGCTCATCGCCGCTCAGTTTATGGTCTTGATTGTCGTCAACAAAACGTGCGTTGCGCACCTCCAGCGGCAGCTTTTCTTCCACCTTTTCAGGCGTACTTATATTGTCAAACGACGAAGACGGCATTACTCGTTCGGGATGCGATGCTGTATAGTTGCCCGTATAGTCAGAGCCGTTGAAGTCGTAAAGCACGTCGTCACCGCTGTTTGTAGGGTCGAATCCGCTGTCGTCATATCCGCCGCCGTTATTCGCATGGTCATCGTTACGGTTGTCATATCCGCGATAAACATCGTCGTCATACCTATTGTCGTAACCCTTGTTTCCTGCGGTGGCTGCCCGACGATGCTCCCTATATTTCTGTTCAAACCTTGCATCCTCATAATTCTGATATTCCTGTTGCTGCTGGTCGGCCTTTGCACCCAACGCACCTCCCACGGCAGCACCTCCCGCCATGCCTACAAGTGTGCCGATGTCGCTGCCTCGCGGTCCTCCGGCAATGCCTCCGATGGCCGAACCGAGCAGCGCGCCGAGCGTTGAACCGGCATAAGCCCCTGTACCGGCGCCGGTGGTGCATCCTGTCAACATCATTGAAGCGCACAAAAGCAATACAAATGTCTTCTTCATAAATAAGTCTCCTTCCGTATACGGTTCTGAACGTGGCAGAAGCCCGAAAAATTAAAATTTCTAAGCAAGTTCCGCCGTTTAGTACAGATATATAATTTTAAAACATTACAAATTTACGGATTATTTTCCGTTGTACAATGACATAATCCCCAAAATGGCATAGGGAAATCCCTAAAATAATTGAGAATGGCAAAGCGGAGTTATCAATGCCATAGAGCATCATCAACTCATCCGGACGCACAATCGACAACAAGGAGCATCCGTTTCATGGATCCCGCATCGAGTGCGAAACAAAATCGCAATCATTTGAATGACAATTGATTGCGATTCTTGTTTTGTGTGATTGCACCACATTTGCACCACTAAATCCATAGTAGTATGCCAAAATTCGGTGATATTATAATCTAATTTCAGCAAAAAAAGTATTTGTTGCTTGACAAAAGAGAAAGTGCTATGTTTATTTTTTCTACTTGATGAAAAAGGACTTTATTTTAATAGACGTATATATATACGGTAATAAAATAAAGTAAAAGCAAACTCATATTTATACTTGAATACCAAAAAATCTCATTCCGCTTTCGGAGTTTAAATTCATCATAGGATATTTATCGGGCATGTACCATGCAATCAATTCTGAAACACATGAATTCCCAAAGTAATGGATAGCCTTTTTGGTAGATTCAATTTTTGTAGAATCAATAGGACCCGTGTTTAAAAGTGAGTTCCATGATTTTATTATGTCCTTTAGTTTGTTGTTATTAGGTATTTTTGTTCTGTTAATTGGATAGCTATTTAAACAATGAAAACAATCTAAAATATCTTTTACATCTTCCATTGTTATTTTAGAAATATTTGATGGTCTTAACTTGTCTTGTATAAAAAGACTTCTCTCGATTCTAAAATATTCGGAATCTTTATCATAAGGCATTTGTTTAAAGTATTTAAGAACTTCTAGTCGTTTCTGAGTGTCAGTTAGAGTTCTTGCTTTTTTATTTTTATATATATTTGATGGTTTCTTAGGAGCATCATGATACAGATAATTAAAAAAATAATCAACTTCTTGATACAATGTGAAACCGTCCGATACCATCTGTGGGTTTCGCCCCGTCGTTTTTTCATAAAAATATGCAAAGTCTATAAACTTGTCACATTTTGAAAGAAATTTATCAGTCTGAAAAGTTTTGTAATGAGGTAGTTTGCATTTCTTACTAAATAAATTACCATCTTGATAATTTACAAGATTGTCATTATTTATCTTGAATTTAATATCGGAAATAGTAGATGCTTTATTCCACCAATTTAGAAACAATGTTTCTACGCTTTTTATGTCTTCGCATTCACTTCCTATTTCATATCTGCGGGAAAATGCAGTTCCTGTTAAGTTTGCTGAAGTCAATAGACACCAATTGTCTATAATATATACTTTCGCATGAAGACTTAGAAGTGTTTTTATTTCTGAATTTGCGGACTGTTGAATTAAATAAAATGTATCTTTTCGTATAAATCCTGCATCTATATCAGTTAGTATGCGAAAGTCTATATTGGCTCTCATCCAATTTCCTCCTAAAATTTGAAGAAATTCTTTGGAAGAACCGATGAATGGAGATGCAACCCAGATTCGATATTTTGCTTTATTACAATGCTCATGTAATGTATCAATGAGTTGTTGATTTGTAAAAATCATGTTTTATATATTTTAGTATAACACCTAATTATTTATGTAAAAGGTTTCTTTAATTGCGATTTGTTATTTTACGAATGGTTTATATGGCATGAAACTGCATATGGTAGGACAGCGTAGGGAAGGAGATACCTTTCCATGAGATGATAGCTCTAACACCGGCATCAGAAAACGACCTAACCGTATTCAAAAACGAATGTGTGCCATACCTGTTCGGTAAAACCGTTCTTGCAGACAAGATTTACAGCGACTTCTCTTTCTTTAATGAAAGCAATCCGATAAAAGTGCTTACTCCACATAAAGAGATTAAGGAGAAATCGAAAAATCTTAAACAAAGGGAGAAAGCTGCAAGGGATATCTTCTCACAAGCCGTTTCTATAGTCAGACAGCCTATCGAATCCTTTTTCAACTGACTGAATGAAAAAACTGAAATTCAAAGAGCGTCTAAAGTAAGAGCTACAAAGAGACCGTTAATACACAACCATTGGAAAGTTGGCAATTGCTCTACTTACTTATGTTAATTTTTGAAGCAGGTTGCCAACTTCTGATTCGCATGAATTGTGAATTATGAATTAAATCTTGTGTTCCGGTACGATTGCGAAATAAACAAGGTCGTCGGTTCCGTCGTTAAACATGGCGTGAGAATGGCCCATCGGACAATAATGCACATCACCGGCCTTTACGTTCTCTGTGGTGTCGTCATAACGGAAATGACCTACACCGCTGATGATATAAACAATCTCACTGTTGTTCTCGTGAGTGTGATAACCGCTTGAAGCTCCCGGCTTCAGTCGGCTCATCATTATTTTATTTGCAGAGTCAACAAAGTTGCGTGTGTCGAGCTGACCCTCACCGCCCTTAAAGTTCATTACGGTTTCTTCTTTAATCTTCTCAAAATCAATAATCATACTTTTATTATTTTTTATGTTCGTTATTTTTCTGTCTTATGCCAACAACGCCATTAGCCACACGTCATTTATATAAAATGCTCCGTTAAGCCATAAAGCTTATCAGCCGCCTCTTTGGTCATATCCCCATAACAAGGCCGAGGCTTACGGCACTTTTATGAAATACAAAGATACACAAAATCTCTGGAATATCCGCCGATTTGTTGCAGATTAACGCAACAGGATTTGATAATTAGGGAGTTAGAAGAAAAACACAGAAGTTGGGCAGACAGTTGAAAACCGTCTTAAAGCAGATTAAAGCAAAAAAATGGTTTCCGCTGTTCCAAGAGTTGGTGTACATGGAGAAATTTTGTCTTAAAGTCGGTTTCAACGAAAGGCAAATCACCACACTCATCAGCGGCAAGCCGCTGTTCTACGAGGGCGAACTCTATTCGGAGGAACACAGGCGCAAGTTTAAGACTGAAAGGGCAGGTTTCCAAGTGGTGAAAGACCCGACAGACAAAGCTAAATTTGCGCTTGCCATCAACGGGCAACTGATTGGTGAGTGGTTCAAGGAGTAGTTTGACAAGTTGTCCTCATCCATTAGGAGGACTGTTACACCGCACTGAAAGGGCAAAGGTTTGGGATTATAAATAATAACAACGGGAGGGTAGCAAGTTTGTGTTTCGGGCAGACCCAAACCGCTTGCAATACTCCCGCTGGTTGAAACGTCACTTTATTTGTGCTCTAATCCTGCTCAAGCTCGCTTGCGTGATGCCTAAATAGGTGGCGATACTTCCCAGCGGCAATCGCTGTAACAAATCAGGCTCTTTCTCCAATAGTTCCTTATACCGTTCCGAAGCGATAGCGGACAACATAGAAATCAGCCGTTCCTCAGTGGCAAGCAACTCCATCTCCGCATAACGCCGCCCCCAATTAGCGATGTGCAAGTCTTCCGAAAACAACTCTTTCAGTTTTTTCCTTTTCAATACGTATAAGACGGAATCTTCCATCAGCTCCATTGTTTCATATCCCGGCTCGTCATTTACATAGCCTTTCATAGAAACAAGGGTTGCTCCCTCTTTGCCGACCCAAAAAGTAATTTCCTTCCCGTCCACCGAAGTATAGGCACGTACAATGCCTTGTCTAATGAAAAATATGTCTTTCTCCACCTTGCCGTTTTCCAATACTCGGAATCCTTTGGGATATGAAACTTCCGTCAGGCATTGCCGCAACCTGTTCAAAGATGCGTCCGGCATGGCATATCTTTGGTTGATGATTTCCTTTATATCCATAGTTCATTTCTGTTGTCGGTGTGCAAAATTATAAAATAGCATACGGAAACGAGAATAAACAGCTGTTTTTTATCAAATGCAAAATCTGTTTTTGCCAAATGCAAAAAGCTGTTAGGGATTACTTGTTTATTTTTGCGCCCGAATTTAATAAATCATAGGTATGAATTGGATAATCTTATTATTGGCAGGATTGTTTGAGGTGAGCCTCACATTCTGTTTAGGGAAAACGAGAGCGGCATCAGGAGTTGAATTTTATTTGTGGGGAAGCGGTTTCCTTGCCTCTACCGTACTGAGCATGGCTTTGCTTGCCAAAGCGGTACAGACTTTGCCTTTGGGAACTGCGTACGCCATTTGGACGGGAATCGGAGCGGTTGGTACGGTTTTGATTGGGATATTCGTTTTCAAGGAACCCGCCACTCCCATCCGGCTTTTCTTCCTCTTCACGCTCATTGCATCCTTGATAGGATTGAAAATCGTGTCATACTGAAAGGAGGCGACAAATGAAGTATGAATTAAGAGAGAACCAAGGCATTCCGGTACCTCTGCTGGCTCTGATGGCAGTTGCAACCGGACTTTCCGTTGCCAACTGCTACTACAACCAACCTTTGTTGGGTAGCATGGCAAAAGATTTCGCGGTAAACGACTTTTCTGCTAGCATGGTAGCGACATTGACACAGATAGGCTATGTGACCGGACTTGTGTTTGTCATCCCGCTTGGTGATTTGGTCTCACGAAAGAAACTGATATTGACCAATTATATCATATCTTCGTGCGCCTTGCTTGCCATAGCCCTTGCCCCGAACATATATTGGGTGTGGGGCGCATCATTGCTTGCCGCCGCATCTTCGGTTATGCCGCAATTTTTCATTCCGTTAGTATCTTACTATTCACTCCCTGCGCACAAAGTGCACAACGTAGGGATTATACAATCTTGCCTGCTCATAGGCATTCTTGGTTCACGGGTATTCAGTGGCTTTCTGGCTGACGTATGGGGATGGCGTTCCGTCTATTTTGTGGCTTGCTTGTTTATGCTCGGATGCTTCCTGATGATTCACAAGATGCTACCCACGCTGTCTACCTGTTCTCAAGAAAGTTATGCAGGGTTGATGAAATCTTTGTTGCGCCTGCTCTCCAAATACCCGTACTTGCGTATCGCATCGCTGAGGGCGGCATTGGCTTATGGCTCGTTCTTCGCTTTGTGGAGTTGCCTTGCTTTTCGGATGAAACAGGAACCTTTTTTTGCTAGCGACGACATTATCGGAGCACTCGGTTTGTGTGGACTGGCAGGTGCATCCACGGTGGTTTTCATCAGCGGCTACGTCCAAAAGTACGGTGCGAGGTTCTTCTCTATTGCCGGAGGATGCGTAGTGTTGGCTGCATGGATACTGGCATTTTGGGGGAATGACAGCTATTTGTGGATAATAATTGCTATCTTGCTGATTGATGCCGGTATGCAATGCATCCATTTGTCGAATCAGACCAGCGTAGTCGCCCTTGACGCATCTGCCATCAATCGTATCAATACCGTTTATATGACCATTTACTTTTTGGGTGGTTCTGCCGGTACATTCGTTTCCGGTCTGTCTTGGCAGCATTACGGGTGGACAGGTGTGGTTTGGACGGGAATCGCTTTTACCGTGGCTTCCTTGCTTGTTAATTGTTTCAAATCCAAAAATGCATAAGGAGGGGTACAAAAAACAAGCAGAAAGAATCATCCCCAATATTCTTTCAGTCTGAATATTTTTGTACTTTTACATCCTTAAGAGTTACCCAGGCAAGTAAAGCGATGCAGACCACGGCAATTTGAACGGTTGCCAGGTCTTTACCCTGAAATGAAGCAATTCTTCTAACTCTTTTGATTTCTGTTAGGTATATTCATATCACAGATTTACAGAAATTAGCCGTAACACACAAAACTTATTTTCATAAATAACATAATTATACACATTTAGCCGAGTTATTAACAGTAAGTGAAGTTATCAACAATAATCAAAAGCGCAGAATAATGAGCCGTGAGAGATTGCCCGAAAGCCGCATTCTTGAAAACCGGCTGAAAATCGTAACTTTTTCATATTCTTTTCCTTACAGGTATGGCGGCAAGACTAAGATTAAAAATATTTCATTAACCTATACATCCGCATTTACTTTCAAACTGTTAGTGGCCGGTTTACGACCCGTAACTCGGCCACTTTTAATGCAAAAGTCGGCCACTTTTCACCCGTAAGTCATAGAGTAATTTCAAGGAAACAAATGACAAGCAATAATGCTGGCAAACCAGGACCGTATGCAAGACATAACATCACGCACAACTTTACACGAAACATAAACGCCGCAGTAAGGCGCCAAAGACAGATAGCCGACACATTTATTAGGCACAAACGCACTGACTTTGCGCAAAAAGATGTAACTTTACGGCGAATTAATCTTAAATTAAGAATATGGAAATAAAGAAATTTATCGAAGAGAACGAGTCGAGATTTCTCGACGAGCTGTTCAGCCTTATACGCATACCGAGCATAAGCTCGCAAAAGAGTCATAAACAGGACATGACGGCATGCGCCGAACGCTGGCGCCAACTACTGATAGAAGCCGGTGCCGACAGGGCCGAAGTGATGCCGAGCGACGGCAACCCGCTGGTGTTTGCAGAAAAGCACGTTAGCGACGACGCAAGAACCGTGCTGATATATGCCCACTACGACGTGATGCCGGCTGAGCCGCTGGAACTGTGGAACAGCAATCCGTTTGAGCCGATAGTAAAAGACGGACATATATGGGCGCGCGGTGCCGACGACGACAAGGGACAGGCCATGATTCAGGCTAAGGCGTTTGAATATATGGTTAAGGAAAAACTGCTTACACACAACGTAAAGTTTATATTTGAGGGTGAAGAGGAAATAGGCTCACCGAGCCTCAACGCATTTATCAGTAAACATAAAGAGCTGCTCAAGGCTGACGTTATATTGGTGTCGGACACGAGTATGCTTGGTGCCGACCTGCCGTCGCTGACAACAGGACTGCGCGGTCTGGCTTACTGGGAGATTGAGGTAACAGGCCCTAACCGCGACCTTCACTCGGGCCATTTCGGAGGAGCAGTGGCCAACCCGATAAACACTCTATGCGAAATGCTCGCCACTGTTGTGGGCAAAGACGGACGTATAACTATCCCACACTTCTACGACGACGTTGAGGATGTGCCGCAGGCTGAACGCGACATGATACATCAGATTCCGTTTGACGAGAAGAAATATATGGAGGCAATAGGCGTAAACGCACTGAAAGGTGAAGAAGGCTACTCTACGCTGGAGCGAAACAGCTGCCGCCCGTCGTTCGACATCTGTGGCATCTGGGGCGGATACACAGGCGAAGGAGCAAAAACGGTGCTGCCGTCGAAGGCTTACGCCAAGGTGTCGTGCCGACTTGTGCCTCATCAGCAGCACGAAAAGATATCAAAGCTGTTTGTCGACTACATCAACAGCATTGCGCCCGACTACGTAAAGGTGAAGGTTACGCCCATGCACGGCGGCGAAGGCTACGTGTGCCCTATAGACATGCCGGCATATAAGGCTGCCGAAAAGGGCTTTGAGAAGGCCTTCGGCAAGAAGCCCCTGGCAGTGCGCCGCGGCGGAAGCATACCTATAATAAGCGACTTTGAGCGCATACTGGGCATAAAGACGGTGCTGATGGGCTTCGGACTTGAGAGCAATGCCATCCACTCACCTAACGAAAACATGCCGCTCGACATATTACGCAAGGGCATCGAGGCGGTGATTGAGTTCCACAAGAGATACGAATAACACCAAACTATACGGAAGAAGGAGCCACTACATAAC
The DNA here is from genome assembly GCA_000436695.1 of Prevotella sp. CAG:1185. Classification (GTDB taxonomy): domain Bacteria; phylum Bacteroidota; class Bacteroidia; order Bacteroidales; family Bacteroidaceae; genus Prevotella. The sequence goes on from HF992622.1 coordinate 28,431, forward strand.
GTCAGATGGCTCCTTCTTTGTTTTTATTTATAAAGCAGGTGTAGGCTCTGTGTATTACAGAAAAAAGCTTTGCACCGGCTCATAAGTCTTACGCCCTACCCTGTTTCTCATTTCACACATATCTGTGCGTTGCCGATAACCATTATAAACACTACTTTAATCGGTGATAATCCGTACAGACCTTATTTGTTGCTCACACCCCGGCGTGTCTGCACAACGGGCTTCATGGTTCCGTCGTCATTATAATGTAGTTCATCAACACAGACGCTGCGGCGGCCTGTTGCTCCGCCATGACCGTCTAAAGTAAGCACGGCATTGTGATAAAACAGATACCACTTGCCCTTAAACTCAATTATTCCCGGATGTATGGTGTAGCTGTTTTCAGCCTTTCCCGTAAGCTCGCCGCGATATGTCCACGGACCTGTAACAGCAGGAGCCGTAGCGTAAGATATTGTTTCCTTATCGCCGCCGTCTGACGCATAAGTCAGATAATACATATCACCACGCTTATGCAGCCACGGCCCTTCAACATATTTCGGAACGTTAATAACTTGTATATCGCCGTCAAGCTCAGTCATATCAGGCTTCAATTTAGCCAGGAAGCACGTGCCGTTGCCCCAGCAGAGCCATGCCTGTCCGTTGTCGTCTATCAGCACCGTTGGGTCTATGTCGTTCCACCATCCGCGCGGTCCGTTTGGAGTCATCGTGTCCCACACCAGCGGCTTGCCTATGGCGTCGCGAAAAGGTCCGGTAGGCGAATCGCCAACAGCCACTCCGACAGCCTTGCCCGTGTAAGGCTCGCCGGCCTGCACCGTTGTAAAATAGTAGAATTTGCCGTCTTTCTCAACAACCTGCGACGCCCACGCCTCACCTACAGCCCAACTGAAGTCGGCAGGACTCAGCACAGAACCATGGTCGGTCCATGTCTGCATGTCGTCGGTCGAATAGCACAGCCACTCGGTTATGTTAAACTCCTTTCCGCCCGAAGCCGTGTCTTGTCCCTCGTAATATTCGTCATGACCTACATACAGGTATAGTCGCCCGTTGTAGACCATCGGCGCCGGATCGGCCGTAAAGTTGTCTTTCACCAGCGGATTGCCCGTGTTTCTGAATACATTGCCGTCTTTCTTCGTGCCCGACGCTGCAACACAACCGTCAGCGGCAGCATTGGCATTGGCGGCATTCAGCGGATATGCACACGCCACGCTAATAAGTCCGGCTGCCATCAATGTATAAAAAGTCTTCTTCATTGCTTGTGTCTTTTTTGGTATTATTTCATCATTTATGTCTGTTATCACGCAACCAGCATCCAGTCCATTGCACAAATGTGTTGATATTATGCGGCTGCGTTGATAATGCAAATATATAAACTTAACGCATATCAGCAAATCTGCAAGTCTAATAATAGATGTGAATGAAAGGAATTGGCATTGATTTGAAACATAAAAGAACGACTGCCACAGGATTTCACTACGATTTTTATGCTTTCAAGTTGTGGATAATTCACAATTCTTTACATATACGAGGCTTACGGCAAATATAAATTAAGCCGTTCAACCACAAATTTAAACCACAAAACCCTTACAGAATACAGAATAATCCATATCAGTAAAAACAGCTATTGTTAATTTTAATAAAAATAGCTATCTTCGTTTTCATCAAACGAATTTATACAACAGAGTAAATAATCAAAATCTTCGACTAATAACTTTTACTTTATTATTAATTTAAACTTAATTGCTTATGAAATTAGACAGAATCTTCGGTAAGTTGCTCTTAATTGCAACAGTGTGTGTTCTGTGCCTGCAGCAGTGACGACGACGAAAACGACGGTACAGGCGGAACCAGCGGTTCAAGCTCAATAACAGTAAATATCAACGGAGAAAAGACGGTGCTCAATACTGCTTATTGGTGGGCTGAAGAAAGTTCGGACAACAAGACCTTCTACCAGCTTATATTTATGTCGTTCGACTTGTACAAATATATGGAAAATCCCGACATATCTAAATACCCGTCGTCTTATTCCGTTTTCTCTATTTCTTACGAAGCACCCGGCTCAACCTCAGAGCTTGCAACCGGCAGTTTCAGCAGTGACAACTATGAGTTGTCAGGCATGCTAGGATCAACGCTCGACAAGCCGGACGGAAAATATTATGTTGAGCAAGGCCCTGAAAGCGGTAATCTCTCTGTAACAAAGAATGGCAACAGTTACACTATAACAATATCTTCACTTGAAGCTATCTACAGTGACCCGGCAGATTTAGGCCAAAGCGAATTGGGTTCAACAAAGATAAGCTGGAACTATACCGGTGAGATTAATAAGGCTCCATATGGATATTAAAATGTAAAACCATACTTTTTTACTATACAATAATTAATAAAATCCATTTTCCATAAAGCTTATCAATAAAACTTCATTCCCCACAAAGATACTAACATTGATACTGCTTATGGAATTTGGATTTTTTTAATTCATAATTGGGATCCTAATTCATAATTCACAATTCATAATTGGGTGGCTTTATTGATTCTTAATTCAAGAATCTTAATTAATTTAACTCTTTATTGTAGTGACAAAAGGCGATGAACAACGTTAATATCTAAACAGACAATTTATTGGATGCTTTAAAACAATAAAATATTTAAACCGCCAAACGTTATGAATTTAGTCCTTAAACTTACGCTCGTGCCAATAGCACTGATGCAGACACTATATATTGCAGGAAAGTCAGACATAAGATGTATGACTGCAAAAAGATGTAACACTACTACTGAAACCAACGCAACGCCTATAGCATTTCCCACAGCCGAAGGTTTCGGCAAATATGCCACAGGCGGACGCGGCGGACAGGTGGTTACAGTTACGTCGTTGGCCGACACTGAGGACAAAGGCACGCTGCGCTGGGCATTCAGACAATATCCCGGAGAACCGCTGACTATCGTGTTTGCCGTAAACGGAGAGATACATCTAAACAGCAACCTGCGCGTAAAGCGTAACAACTGGACATTGGCAGGACAGACTGCTCCGGGCGACGGAATAAGCATTGTGGGAGACAAGGTGAACTTCGGCAGTTCTGAAAACTTCATTGTTCGCAACATACGCTTCCGCGCCGGCGACGGCAAACAAGACCAGGCATGCGGAGCTGAAAATTGCACAAACTTCATATTCGACCACTGCGTGTTCGGATGGTCAATGGAGGAGAACATGAATACCGCCGACAGCCACTTTCTGACAGTGCAATACAGCATAGTACACGAGGGCCTCAACGACGCAGGACACAAGAAAGGCAAACGAGGATACGGCTCGCAATGGGGAGGCTCGCCGGCTACATATCATCACAACCTGCTGGTAAACAACGACTCGCGCAGTCCGCGGTTTAACGGTTCAAGGGGCGAGGATTATGTTGTTTTCATGGAATATGCCAACAACGTAAACTTCAACTGGGGACGATGGAACTCATGCTATGGAGGCGAAAACTCGGCTGACATCACAAAATATAACGGAAGAAATTCAGCGCATGAGTGCAACTTCATGAACAACTACTATAAGCCAGGACCCGAATCGCCCGCCAAATCGGTATTTGTAATGGCAAGCTATGCACGCAAGGGAGCCACATCATGGGGCCCTGCCCGCTGGTATGTAAGCGGAAACGTGATGGAAGGCAACGCTACCGCCACTGACGACAACTGGAAGGCTATGAGCGCACAAAAATATACAATCACGCAGATAAAAGCCGATAAGCGCATTGTGCATCAAATGGCTTACTACAGATATGACGAAACAAAGGGCGCAATAGGACAATACAACCCGGCACGCTACATGCTGACCGACATACAGACTGCCGAAGATGCATATAAGACTGTATTGGAAAAGGCTGGAACGATAAACCGTGACGTAATTGAGCAGCGCATAATAAACGACGTGAAGAACGGCAAGCCGAAATATAAAGGCTCAAAAACAGGCAAGCGCGGCATAATAGACTCTGTGAACGATGCCGAAGGCTTCGGCATCAACCATAAACAGGCTACTGCCCCCACCGACAGCGACGGTGACGGAATGCCCGACAAATGGGAAAATGAACACGGACTTAACCCTAACAACCCTGACGACCGCAACCTGAAAAATCCGGAAGGATACACCGCTCTTGAGGTATATCTGAACAGTCTGATGGGAGAAAAACAGAGCGATGATTTCAGCAATTAATATCTAAACAATCCACATACTAATATAACAAAAAATCCATATACATCCGGAACAACGGACTTGTATATGGATTTTCTGTTTTTAACTTAACCGGCAACAATATCAACCCAAAATCGTTCAATACCAAATTTAGACTTAATCCGTATTGCTTATTTCAGGCTGACGCATCATTGTCAGTAAACATCTCCAAACATTTTACCGCTTTACCCAAATAAGCTTTGACGTGTCGTAGCCGCGTCGGCGCAGATTGTCAATAAGGCTGTCGAGCACGGGTTTAGGCAAACTTGGCGTGCGGCTCATTATCCACAAATACTTGTCCGAACTGCTGCCGATAAGCGCATAACTGTAGTCGGGCGCAATGTTGAGCACATAATAGTCGGCATAGAACCACAGGAAGAAAGCCACCTTGAGCTTGCCTGGTTCAGACGCATCGGGCAGCTTGCCTTTGCCGTTGGCAATCTTGTGTTTGCCGTCTTTCATTCCTTCGTTCAGCACTTCTATCTTTCCGTTGTCGAGCAAGGTATATGTGGCTGTAACATTTGTCATTCCGCGTTCAAACTTATGGTCGTAGCGCGCTATCTCGTACCAGCGCCCCATAAATCTCTTCAAGTCAAGTTGCTTAACGGTGGTGTTGTCAACATTCAAAGGTTCGTCGGCACATCCGCCCAAGGCCAAAAGAGAAAGCAAAAACATCATAATCTTTTTCATAGGCAAAAATTTTATGAATAGTTATATTAAAAGACTATATTTAACTCAAATCGGGTATTAGTATTCGGGTTTAACAGCAAATATAGTAAATAAACGGCAGAATGTCAACTATTATCTGAATAATATGCAAATTTTACAATAAGGCGACAATGAAGAAATACACGAAAACCTACGGCAAAACAAGCTGCAATATGTGGCCTTTTGCATTGTAAAACATGGCTTTTTATGATGTAAAAGACGGCATTTTACAACGTAAAACGTATGCTTTCAGGCTGAAAGCATAAACAGAGAATTATGCTGTATGAGATTATAAAAAGTGCATGAAAAAGTTTTTTAAAAACTCATCACTCGTCACAAATACGTTTAACCGGCTGAATATCAACACAATAGAGTGTGACGAGTTAAAAAATCCACTCATCACGCGTGATGAGTGGAAAATTCGTCTCATCACGCCTTATACTACTGATAATCAGAAAGATACATGCTGATGTGACGAGTGATGAGTTAAAACAAAAACTTTTTTATATGAGCATTACCAGCACATAAGTCCAGTGAGCAACCATGCCGGCAGCTATTCCGCCAATGGTATGCGATACGATTGCCTTTGAAGTAAGTTCGCGATAGCCGAGAGAATCGAGCATGGCTGTATGGGTGCTGAGGTATCCGCTCCAGCACATTCCGATGGCTGTGAACACGGCAATGGCGTTGCCGTCTATCCATCCTGCGTTCATAAATCCGGGTATCAGGCCGAGCGACGCGCCCACAGCGCCCAAAGCCGTTATGGGGAAGGCTACCTGATGAGGGTCGTTGAAGCCGAAAAGCCATGCAAACAGGAAGTCGATCTTGTTGGCGAGCCACGGCAGAAGTTCCACGCCCTGATACGGTGAACCGTCATAGCCGTTGGCACCGGCGCCGAACGTGAGCATCATGACCAGCGTTGATATTATCAGCACACCGGGAATGATGGCTATGCCGATGTCAACGCCGGTGCGTCCGCCGTCTAGAAGAGAGTTGAGAGTGCGCAAAAACACGCTCTTCTGCTCTTCCTCACGCTCCTCTTCCTCAGCCTCATGACGGTCGCACACCTGTTCGTCTGCATACTGCGGATAGGCTTTAAGTATCTTGCGCTGCATGAGCCGCGTGGACACTATGCAGCCTACGAATGCACCGAAGAGCCCTACTATCGGTTCGATATAGAAGCCCTGCCCCACCATGAACACCATGACGAGCAGGCCCATGCCGAAGGCTGTGCCGAAATTGGTGAGCGAGATAAACTGATATTTCTTGAAATAACTGCTAAAGCGCTTGTCCTGCGACAGAGAGATGATGGCCGGATTGTCCGACAGAAAGGTCATCACAGCACCGAGAGATGCCACTCCGGGCAGATTGAACAGCGGACGCATGAGCGGACGGAGCAGCTTTTCGAGCAGACTGACAACGCCAAACTCTACAAACAGGCGGCCTATTGCGCCCGTTATGACGCAGATGCCCATGAGATAGAACACCGTGTTGAGCAGAAGGTCGTGGGCGGTCTTCATTATGGTGTTAAGCATATTGGGCACGCCCATGATTGAACCGATGTAACCGAAGAGTGCAAAAATGACGCACAGACAGACTATTCCGCTCGGTATGGCCTGCCACACTCTCTTTAACATTGTCTTCATAAATTGCAGTTATTAAGGTTAAGTTATATCATTATTTTCTTCATTGCCCGTCTGCCAGCCGACAAGACCTGACAGCCGTGGACTGACAGGCACAAAGTTTTCAGTTGTCGTCCTTCTTCCACGGATTCTTCAGTTTCAGCAGGTTGACGTTCCACATCAGTCCAATGCTCATAAAGTCGCGTCCGGGCTTCATCGTTCCATCCTGATTGCTGTTTTTTCCGAAAGTGTAGGCATACATGGCATGCAGGCGTATGTTGCTAAGCGGATAAAACTCCACGCCGCCGCTGACAGATGTGAGTTCGGTGCCGTCGAACACAGAACAGTCTGCCGCCTTGCCTGTACGGTTAACATCATAGGTCACCTTGCCGAGAACGTTCAACTTGTCAATAGGTCGATAAGCCAGCTCAGCCATTATGGAACAGTCTTTAAAAAGAAATGTGTGGCCTGATGACGCACGGTTCATGAAGTCGGCTTCAAGACACAGCCTGCCAAGCGTAAGCTTATGTCCCAAAGCAAGATAGCTGATATACTTACCGGGCATATATTCAACAAGGTTGGCCGAATACATAGTGCCGAGGCATCCGTTGTTGCCCACCCACATAAGGTTATACGCATACATGTCGGGGGCATTGGCGCGATATATGCTTTGGCTGCACTGCGCCATCAGCTTGTTGCGCCCGTCGGGGGGGGTATAGCTCACTGTTGCCGCCAGCTGGAAAGGCGATATGTTGTTCCAATACTCAGATGCCGCATAAACGTCAACGGGATTCTTGTCATATTCATATCCGCCAACTGCCACGACATCCTTGCCTGCGGCAAATTCCCAACGTCCGTCAGGGCTATACACAAGTTTAGCCCAGTCAGTGGCATCAAAGAAACTCATGTCTGAATGTCCCACGTTAAGGCGTTGGCGGTAGGCATAAGAAAAATGCTTGTCTATCTTTCCGTCTATTGACAACATGAGATATTTACCCTTGAAGCCGGAGTTGTCGTGAATGGCCTTGCCGTCGATATACTCTCTCTGGTAGTCCACACGTGTCTGCATCTTCAGCCTCACCAGTTCGTCCTGAGCATTGGCGGTCAGGACACACGCACCGAACAAAACGGCACCGATAAGCGTTTTCATTTATCGTATCAGATTTTAGGTTATTTATTAAACGTGGGCAAATATAGTATAAATAGCGTTTAGTGCAAAATAATAATGAATGAAAAATGAATAAATTTTCGTGCCACAAAAAAGGCGCTGCTCCACAAAAGGAACAGCGCCTCATAGATGACTTATTTATGAATTATGAGCAATATGACTCATTAGAGTTTCTGCTTAACCTCAATCTCGGTGAAGGTCTCTATGATATCGCCCACCTGAATGTCGTTAAAGTTAACCAGACTGATACCGCACTCAAAGTTGACACCAACCTCCTTGACATCGTCCTTGAAGCGTTTCAGGGCATTGATTTCGCCTGTGTGGACAACGATACCGTCGCGTACTACGCGGGCTTTGTCAACACGGTGAACCTTACCTTCGGTTACGTATGCACCGGCAACGGTTCCGACCTTAGAGATGTGGTAAACCTCACGTACTTCAACCTGACCTGTAACAACCTCTTTCTTAACCTTCTCGAGCATACCCTCCATAGCCGACTTGACGTCTTCTATGGCATCATAAATCACTGAGTAAGTGTTGATTTCAACGCCTTCCTGGTCGGCAAGCTTGCGTGCAGCGGCTGAAGGACGAACCTGGAAGCCCACGATGAGAGCGTCTGATGCGTCGGCAAGAGTAACGTCGCTCTCTGAAATCTGACCTACAGCCTTGTAGATTACGTTTACATTAATCTTCTCTGTAGACAGCTTGATGAACGAGTCGCTGAGAGCCTCGATACTTCCGTCGGTATCACCCTTGACGATGATGTTAAGCTCCTTGAACGAACCGAGGGCAATACGGTGGCTGATATCGCTGAGGGTGAGTCGCTTCTGTGTGCGCAGACCCTGCTCACGCTGCAGCTGCAGACGCTTGTTGGCAATCTCGCGTGCCTCCTGCTCTGTCTCAAGCACATGGAATGTGTCGCCGGCTGTAGGTGCGCCGTTAAGACCGAGGATGATTGCAGGCTCAGCGGGAGCTGCCTTCTCGATGCGCTGGTTACGCTCGTTGAACATGGCCTTGATGCGGCCGTAGCTTGTTCCGGCAATAACTATATCGCCAACGCGCAGCGTTCCGTTGCTTACGAGTACCGTTGACACATAGCCGCGGCCCTTGTCGAGCGACGACTCGATGATGCTACCCGTAGCCTTACGGTTAGGATTGGCCTTGAGGTCGAGCATCTCTGCCTCGAGAAGCACTTTCTCAAGCAGTTCGTCAACGCCTATACCTTTCTTGGCACTTATTTCCTGGCACTGGTACTTACCGCCCCACTCCTCTACGAGCAGGTTCATGTTGGCCAGGTCTTCACGTATCTTGTCCGGATTGGCTCCCGGTTTATCAATCTTGTTTATAGCAAACACCATGGGCACATTGGCAGCCTGTGCATGTGCAATGGCCTCACGTGTGGTAGGCATCACGCTGTCGTCGGCTGCGATGATGATGATTGCGATATCGGTTACCTGTGCTCCGCGGGCACGCATGGCGGTGAAGGCCTCGTGTCCCGGGGTGTCGAGGAATGTTATCTTTCGGCCGTCTGCAAGCGTAACGTTGTAAGCTCCGATGTGCTGGGTGATACCGCCTGCCTCACCGGCAATCACGTTGGTGTTGCGTATGTGGTCGAGGAGCGATGTCTTACCGTGGTCAACGTGTCCCATCACAGTTACGATAGGAGCGCGCGGAACGAGATCGTTCTCATCGTCCTCTTCCTCAGTTATAGCTTCAGAAACCTCCGCACTTACATATTCTGTCTTGAATCCGAACTCCTCTGCAACAAGGTTGATGGTCTCGGCATCAAGACGCTGGTTGATTGAAACCATAATACCAACGCTCATACATGTTCCGATAACCTGATTGACAGAAACGTTCATCATGCTTGCAAGCTCGCTCACGGTTACAAACTCGGTTAGCTTCAGTGTCTTGCTTTCTGCCTTAGCCTCAGCGCGCTGCTCCTTCAGATGCTCCTGAGCAGCCTCACGCTTCTCCTTACGGTATTTGGCTCCCTTCTTGTTCTGTCCTTTGCTTGTAAGGCGTGCCAGTGTTTCCTTAACCTGACGTGCAACGTCTTCCTCGTTAACCTCCAGCGGCTTGTGGTTGCGCTTGCGGTTTTTCTTCTTGGCGTTGCCCTTGTCAGAGTGGTTGTCGCCATTGCCGCCATTGTTCTGTTTAACGGCCTGGTCTATGTTTACGCGCTCCTTGGTTATGCGCGAGCGTTTCTTCTTTCCGTCGGGATGAGCCTGCATGGCCTTCTCCTCGCGCTCCTTGCGGCGCTCTTCCTTGGTCTTTTTCTTCGGGCGTGTG